>JAADGV010000045.1 GCA_013152205.1 Planctomycetota bacterium | reverse complement strand
CCAACCAAATTGCCGTTCTTGTAGATTTTGCGTTCGCTTCCAGTATCTGCGAAGTCGTAGGTGACGGCGAAATGCTCCCATGCACTGCTAAGCGTAGCACCGGTGATTGTTACGTTATTGTTTGACTCGTTGTTGTGACTCACACCAAGCCTAAAATTGCCGCTGAGGAATCCGAACGAATAACCGCCACTGAAGTCCGTGCCGTCATCCATATTGATCATGCGCTGGGGGCCAGCCGTGGGTAGAGCACCGGTGGGTTTGGCCCAAAAAGCGACCGTATATTCGAGCCCCAGCAAGCTCAGTGCAGGCTGGATCCCGACGTCGGCGTACGTACCGACGGTTCCGTCTAGGTCCAGTGCGCGGCCGAAACCCGTCGGACCGGTGGTGCGAGTTGCGTTGCCCATGAGAACCGCATTTCGCTCGCCAATGGGATCAAGCGCATCTGCCGTATTGTCCAACTCATCGAAATTCCAGTAGGCGAGCAACTGAGCATGCGCTGGCGTTGAAGATCCGACGAACACAAACAAAATTGCTAACGCAATCATCCCGCCTGTAAGTCGCCTTTTGCGAGCTACCACGAGCAACGACATCGCGGCCATTCCCAACAGCGCGGCACTAGTCGGCTCGGGTATCGCCCCCGTAGCAGCCCCTAAGGCAGCCGCTGGGGCTCGGGCACCCAAGTACCCTCCATCAGAGGCACCTGTTAGAATTGACGCGGGGTTGTTATTCAGATCAAGAACCATGTAATTTGGATCTCCAAAAGTGGTCGATAAAAAGTTCGGGGTGACTCCCGTCACGGTGCCTGCGCCCAAGAGGACGTCGCCGGAAACCGGGTTGGTCTGACCCCAGAATGCGGTGTTGGTGACGAAAAAATCAGGGCCGCCGTTAAATGACGAAAAGCCGGTCGTGGTAGCTCCACCATTCTCACCGATCAGGGAATCCCTAACTTCCCAACCAGGAAGGGTCCCGGCGTTGAACGTCAGGCCATGGCTGACGTTACTAAAGGCCGTTACGTTTTCAACTAGCCCCGTTGTCTGCACCCCGCCAGAGATGTTAGGAACCGACCAGATAATGCCCGCCCCACCGAGGGCAAAGACGCCCCCATTATCCGCGATGATCGTATCACGAATGATGACATTCGCGATCGGTTGCGTCGCGGTATTATTGGGTTCAAAGTCAATACCTACCTCGGGCCCAGCGGGCGCTCCGGTGGTATTGACGATCACCGTATTATCGATAAGTAAGCCATCGACACCGGTGACGGTAATCCCGTTGCGATAGGCACCGTCGATGGTAACATCCTGAATGGTTACGTCCCTAGAAAAGGCGCCGAGGGTCGTGTCCCCCACAACGATGCCATCTCCTGCTGGGTTTTCAATGGTGAGACCTTGGATTTTGACATTCTGGGAGTTCCCCAATCGGATTCCCGCCTTCTGGCCGGTTGTCACGGCCGTGAGTGCCATACTAAAGGTGACTGTCCCAGCAGTCTCCGCCCTTAAAGTCACATTGTTGCGATCGTTGATTTCAAACAGGCTATCAAAGTTATCCGTAAAAGTTCCCGTCATGGCCTCGACGGTGACGCCGGTTTCGAACAGGACTTCTTGGTTGTCGTTGAGCATGAAGACTGGCCGCCTAAGGCTCCAAGTCCCCACGTTAGGCACATAAACATCGCGACCGGTGTTGATCGCCGCTTGTAAAGCGATGTACGGATCAGTAGCAAAACCAAAGGTCGAGGCGTCAACGAATCCCGGCGGAGGGACTGCATTAGCCCTGGTAGTAGTCAACGACAATAGGACAAGAGCGGTGAAGGCAACGCTCAAGCCTTTTAATCTGTTCACGTCTGTGTAAATACTTCGCATCACAGTTCCCTTCTAGTTAGTGCACCGATACCAAAAAATTACTCTTCGCAACCGGTAGTGGCCTGCCGCAGCTAAAATTCGGGTTGATCCAATCAGCCGTTTTGGCGCTAGCCACGGTTGGTGCAGAAAAAACCGTGGCTAGCGCCAAAACGGCTAATCCGAAAATGAAGCGGAGACAAAGCACTAGCCTTTCGACTTCGACTGAATTCGCTTGCGAAGTCCCAAAAGTCAATAGCCTATCCCAGCAACGCGGCGTGCCTGGATGTACCGTCACATCCAGGCACGTCCGACCAAGACCTTATCTACGCTTTCGCCTAGCGACGAGCAGGCTAACCATGCCGGCCACTGTCAACAACAAAGAGGAAGGCTCGGGAATTGCTGTTAACAACGCAGCAACTTCCGGCTGAGTTAGCGTATTGTCGTACATTCGAATGTCGTCCAACGCCCCCTCGAAGTTCTGGTTAAATGGGGGGATGTCTCCAAACACTAGGGAGTCATCGCCATCGTTAAGGATGTTGCCACCCGCGATGGCGGTTGTACCAACCAGATTGCCGTTCTTGTAGACCTTGCGCTCGCTTCCGACACTTGCAGCATCGTAAGTGATCGCAAAATGGATCCAATCATTGCTAAACGTGGCTCCGGTGATTATTGCGTTGTTGTTCGATCCATTGTTGTGCCCCACGCCGAGCCTAAAGTTGCCGCTGAAGAATCCGAACGAGTAACCTCCGCTGGAATTAAGGCCATCGTCCATGGTGATCATGCGCTGAGGACCCGAGGTGGGTAGTGCACCAGTAGGCATGGCCCAAAAGGCCACGGTATAGTTGCTTCCCGTCAGCGCTAGCGAGGGAACAACTCCTACGACGGCATTCGTACCAGCCGAACCGTCCAAAGAAAGAGCACGGCCAAAACCTGCTGGCCCTGCAGTACGCGTTGCCGCGTTGTTAAGAACAGCGTCGTTCCCCGCCACCGAATCGACGGCGTCGGCCATGTCGATCGCTTCGTTAAAATCCCAGTATCCGATTAGCGCGGCGTTTACTGGCTTCACTCCCACCGCCAAAACTATGGCAAGTATTGCCAAGAATATTTTGTTTCCGCCCCAAAGATGCCAAGTGCTCAAACGTTTCATTAGATCCCCTCCATTTTTCACATAGAGAAAGCAAGACAAAGAAAAAGAATTGGTGTTGATGCCTCTTCGAAAAGCCCAGAAAAAAAGTGCTAACGAGCTGCTGGTGTCCTTAGCTCCAACAGGTAGACCATGAAGTTTATCGTTAAACCGTAAGTGCATCTTAATCTTTACTGCTAAGGTGTCAAGCAATAAATTCCTGATTCTCGTATCCTGCCTGGGCTAATGGCGTAAACCTATACTGCAAAACTATTTAGATGCTGAGATAAGGCTGTCGTCAGTCCATCCGATGCCTAGCGGGAGAGCCGCGATAGAGTCGATTTATACTGCTTAATCGTTGAATCTTATTTGCGTTGGTTGAGTTCAGACGCACTTGGTACGCCCATGGGGCCTTTCGTACGAGTACCCTCCTACACCCGCTCGAAATTCGCCAGTCGCAGCCATCAAAGTTATTTTCAGAATCAATGGTAGGCTAACTTCCGTGCCTAGGTGTATCGTTTACCAGATATTGCTTGCGCAACCAAAAGGTACTTCCAAATCCTGTCCGCCAAATTCTCAGGAAACTATGGAAATAGGCTTGCAAGAATTGCAAACCACGCTTAAGATTGAGGAAGTTAAACGTTAAACTACTTCCTCCGCTGTCAAAAAGCAAAAGGGACTAGCGATGAAACTTGATAATCATTATCTGCGCAGACACGGTTTTACTCTTGTGGAACTCCTGGTCGTGATCGCCATTATCGGCGTTCTTGTTGCGCTCCTGCTGCCAGCCATCCAGGCGGCCCGGGAAGCGGCTCGGCGATCGCAATGCACGAACAATATTAAGCAACTAGGAATCGCCCTACATAACTATGAATCTGCCAATGGGCATTTTCCGGCTGGATCATCTGCGCTAGTCGCCAACAATGGCGGGGCGTATTTTTCTCCAGCGGCTCAGGTGTTCCCTTATTTAGAAGGGTCGAATATCTACCAGCAATTCAATTTTGATGAGTGGATTTGGAGTAATCAAAATTATGCCGCTGCCACTGCACAGCCTTCGATGTTGCTCTGCCCCACCGACCCCAACGACAAAAATTCGCTCGGCACAGACCTAGGTTGGAACAACTACCACTACAATGTTGGTTCGTGGGTTCGCCTTGTAGGCAGGTGGGATGGAGTGTTTGGAACTGCTTACGAATTGCTGCCTTCAGATACAACGGGACTGACCTATCCAGCGCTGGAGGGAGTGCGGATCGGGAGAATCAGCGATGGTACCTCCAATACCGCTGCGTTCGCCGAAATGGCAAATGCGCACGGAGCGGCCGGAGGAGATCTTTCTCCGCTGTCCGATTGCTTCGATTTTGGCGGGACGCCACCTACCACCGATCTCCAGGCCACCCAAAATGCTTTATTTGCAAAAGATTGGAAGACCTCTACGATTGTTCGTACTGGTGGCAACGATTGGCGTAACCGAGGTTATCCGTGGACAGAAGGGACTGTGTGGCGTGGAGGGTATAATCATATCATGCCGCCAAATAACCCTTGCTGGAGGTCGAGTGGCGCGGGGCAAGGGCCCTGGTGGGATCTTATCGCTCCGGCCTCGAGCTTTCACACCGGCGGAGTCAACGTCTGCATGTGTGACGGTAGTGTTCGTTTCGTAACTGAAAGTGTTGATCCAATCGTTTGGGTAGCTGCAGGGACCCGCGATGGCGAAGAGGTATTCGAGTTGCCGTAAAGTTACTCCGTCGCTGAGGAATTCATGGCCTCTTTGCCTGCACGCAAATTCGAAAAATGCAATGACTAAGGAGAAAAAGCATGTTCGGTCTGAAGTTTTGTAGTCTAGGGAAACTAGTGGCCGTCTTGACCGTGGGAATCTCGCTCCTAGGATGCAGCGCAAGCCAGGAAGAGGCGGAAAATAAGACTCCCGAAGAACTCGAAGAATCGCGGCAAGAGCATATCCAGGCCCTCCAAGGAGAATTATGAGGTTCTTAGGGCTTGATGACGACTCTTAGATTGTAGGATGCGAGACGTCACAACTACTAGCCACCTCTCACAGCCGGTTTACCTTCGGGGAAGGGATTGTGCTCTATTTCGTGGCAAGGAACGATTTTGTTAGCCCGGCTATCCCAGCCCATCATCTGGCCGGTACGCCACGACTCGTTGGCCATGATTCCAGTGATTGCCCCAGCAGCACCAAGTGCGACTGGGCAGTTGAGTTCTTCGCCATTGCGCAGATGATTGTGCAAGTTGGTGTGATGTAAATTGATGTCTTCGGCCCCGGTCTTCTTATGCTCGGCAAGCACCTTGCCATCTTTGTCCTTGGCAACCCAACCCTGGCCTGAGAAATAGAGAGTTCCTCGATAGCCGCGAATTAAATGGTCGAAGTCGGTCCGATTGCTCATGGTTCCTAGCACATAGACAGTCATGCCACGCGGATATTCACAGATCATCTCAAAATTGTCCGGCAAATCGCGACCGTCAGGCCATTGCCAAATGCCTCCCATCCCGACTACGCGGCGAGGGTAGAGCAAGTCGAGCGCCTTCATGATCCGTGTGAGGCGATGAATGAATAGGTCGGTAGCGATGCCGCCGGAATAGTTTGAATAACATCGCCATTCATGGTAATGGTGTGGGTTCCAAGGTGTCTGCGGCGCCGAACCTAGCCAAGCATTCCAATCAAGGTCGGTCGGCTTGGGTAAGTCGTCTTGCGTCGCCGGTTTACTACGGAACAGACCTTGTACGTCGTATCGTCGAACGTATTCAATCTGCGCATGAACTACCTGACCGATTACGCCTTGATCGATCGCGTTGCGAGCTGAGATATAACTGTCGTCCGACATTCCTTGCACGCCGACTTGTAAAGGCAGCCTGGTCTCTGCCTGCTTCTTCATCACTGCAAGTGCCTCTGAGGCCGTGTGAGTCAACGGCTTCTCACAGTAAACGGCCTTGCCTGCGTCGAGAGCATCGAGCGTCATTTCAGCATGCCGATGCTCGGGGGTAGCGATCGTCACATAGTCGATCTCTTTGATTTCAAGCAGTTTGCGATAATCGGAAAATAGGTTGGGTGCTCCGATTTTTTTGGCACCGGTCTCTGCACGGGTCGTCCAGCAGTCAGCCACCCCCACGGCTTCTAGATTATTCTTCTCCCTCAGGTTGATGAAAGCACTCAAGTGGCTGTTCCCCATGCCTCCAGCACCTATAAACCCAACTCGAATCCGATCGTTTGCCCCCACAATTTTTGCGTAGCTTTCTGCGGTCCAGTAGGCACTTGTGGTGGCCGCAACACTGGCCGCCCCGAGGAATCGACGGCGAGAGAAGTTGCTGGTGTTTAAGTCAGCCATGGGTAGCTCCTTAGTTTGCTTGTCGGATAAAGGCCGCAATAGGCGGGGGAGAGTGAAAACAAAGAGGACCGAAAATACAGGTAGTATAACGTTAAACCTTACGGTATATTGCCTGGCATCAGGTGTCAAGAACTGATCAAGAATGTGAAGCAGTCGCCAGTTCCATTAGCTCACCCACACTCGTATCAGGGGCGTTTTAGCATGAACCAAATCAAAATAGCTCAATTCGGATTGGGGCCCATTGGGGTCGAATCGCTCAAGTTAGTGGCGTCGAAGCCCTGGGCGACAATTGTCGGAGCGGTCGATATTGACCCCGACAAGATCGGAAAATCACTTGCAGAAATAACAGGCATCGAAAAGTTGGCTGACTGCAAAATCTACCCTACTTTCGAGCACTTGTGGGAACAGCACCAGCCACAGGTCGTTTTACATACGGCGGGGTCAAAAGCAAAAGAAGCCATCGACCAAATGGCACCCATGGCCAAGTTAGGGGTGAGTGTGGCATCAACATGTGAGGAGCTACTATACCCATCACATCGGGCACCTGCAGAAGCGAAACTAATTGACGACATTTGCTGTCGCCATGATGCTCGTATAGTAGGGACTGGTGTAAATCCAGGTTTTGTGATGGATGTGATGCCTGTATTTCTGACGGGCGTTTGTCGTAGCGTCAAACGAATTCACAGCGAACGCGTTGTGAATGCTTCCACACGACGCATGCCACTGCAAAAGAAAATTGGCAGTGGAATCACGCCCGACGAATTTCGGCGAATGTTTCAGGAAGGTAAGCTGGGGCATGCAGGGTTCCAGGAATCGGTTGCACTAATCGCTCACTGCATGGGTTGGAAGTTAGACGAAATAACTGAAACTTGTGAACCGATGGTAGCCGATCACGACATTAAAACAGACTTCTTCGAAGTGTCCAAAGGATTAGCCTGCGGCCTGCATCAGCGGTGTGAAGGGAAGATCAAAGGCGAGAGCAAGATTGAACTTGACCTAAAAATGTATCTTGACGCCGAAGATCCGAAAGACACCGTACACATAGAAGGCGACCCGCCGTTATCTATGCAAATCCTCGGCGGTGTTGAAGGCGACCGGGCAACAGTGGCCGCATTGGTTAATGCCGTTCCACGTCTTCTTCGTGCCCCCGCTGGCCTTCGACTGATGACGGAACTTCCTGTGCCCTCGTGGACCAACAATGAATAGGAGCTGCGTATGAAATCGAGATGATGAAAATTGTCGCTAGGAGAGGCTATCGCATTCCGGTATGTGCCAAAGGTATCGCCACAGATATCCTCAAGCCAAGCATCCTAGCAGACGTAGTAAATCCAAATGCTTTGCATCAGCTCCAGTCTGAATTACTGGCGGGGACCAATAGCAATCGAGGAATGCCTCGTTCCATTTTCCCTTGGCTAGGTAAGCGGTGAAGATCGCAGGCGAAGCGCATTGGCGATCACCGAAACGCTGCTCAAGCTCATGGCGGCCGCTGCGATCATCGGACTGAGCAACAATCCGAAAAATGGGTAGAGCAACCCGGCGGCGACGGGAATTCCCAAGGCGTTGTAAATGAATGCGAAGAAAAGATTTTCTCGAATGTTCTTCATCGTCTTGCGACTCAGGTTACTCGCCGCGGCGACTCCACGTAAATCGCCTCCGACGAGCGTTACCCCGGCCGACTCGATCGCTACGTCGCTGCCCGTTCCCATCGCGATGCCAACATCTGCCTCGGCCAGCGCTGGTGCATCGTTGATCCCGTCGCCTGCCATGGCAACAACATGCCCTTCGCTTCGCAGCCGACTCACGAAGTCATGTTTATCTTGTGGAGAAACACCGGCTCGAAATTCGTCGATGCCCAGCTTTTCGGCAACCGCTCGGGCAGTGGGTTCGGCATCGCCGGTCAACATGATTACTTTCAATCCCAGTTGGTGAAGCGTCTTCAACGCGGCAGGAGTACTCGATTTGATCGGGTCCGAGATCGCCAGCATGGCCGCCACTTCGCCATCGACCGCGACCAGAATGGCCGTGTGCCCTTTTTTCTGATGAGATGCGGCGATATCTCGAGCTTCGTCCACCCCGGCGATATTTTGCTCTAGCAGAAAATCGGCCTTTCCGATCAAGACGATTTGCCCGTTCACAGTTGCGTGAACGCCGCCTCCTGTTGTGCTTTCAAAATCGATGGCCTCGACGAGCGAAAGACCATCCGTCTTCGCGCGACGGACCACGGCTTGAGCTAGCGGATGTTCGCTCTGGCTTTCAACTGCTGCGGCCAAGGCAAGGATTTTTGCGTTGGTCCACTCTTTGAAAGTTTCCACCGACGTGACTTCGGGGCGTCCCTGCGTGAGCGTCCCTGTTTTGTCGACAACGATCGTATCGACTTTCTCCATGGTTTCCAGCACTTCGGCATTTTTGATCAACACGCCTTCTTTGGCGCCACGACCGACTCCCACCATTACGGACATCGGCGTTGCCAATCCAAGCGCACAGGGACACGCGATAATCAGCACTGCGACTGCTGCAACAAATGCGTGGGCCATCTTGGGTTCTGGCCCCCACAGAGTCCAGCCGATAAACGCCAATACCGAGCAAACGAACACGATAGGAACGAAGTATTGGGCGACCACATCAACTAATTTTTGGATAGGCGCACGGCTTCGCTGCGCATCGGCCACCATCTGAACGATGCGACTCAGCACCGAGTCGTTTCCGACGCTAACGGCCTCAATCACAAGCGCCCCGGTCTGATTCACCGTGCCCCCAGTCACCGGGTCGCCCTCGATTTTCTCAACCGGCAACGGCTCGCCTGTCAGCATCGATTCATCGATGCTGCTCGATCCACTCAACACACGACCGTCCACCGGAACTTTTTCGCCAGGGCGAACGCGGAGCCGATCTCCCTTGTGAACCGCATCCAAGGGGATTGTTTCTTCGCTATCGTCCGTGATTCGGTGGGCCGTATCCGGCGCAAGCTGCATGAGTTCGCGGATCGCCCCGCCCGTTTGCTGTCTCGCACGCAGTTCTAACACCTGCCCGAGCAAAACAAGTGTGATGATCACTGCCGCCGCCTCGAAGTAGAGCGGCAAGTGACCGTTTTCGTAAAATGCCTCGGGAATCCAAGTCGGGAACAACAGCACGAACAGGCTGAACAAATAGGCTGCAAGGGTGCCGACAGCGATCAACGAAAACATATTCAGGTTCATCGAGCGGAACGAATTGGCGCCGCGCACCAACAGCGGCCAGCCACACCAGAAGACAACCGGCGTGGCCATCGCCACTTGGAGCCAATTCAAAATAAGATCAGGCATCCAATCAGAAAATCTCAGCCCAACCATCGGCCCCATTGCGATCACCAGCAGCGGGATCGACAGCACGACTCCGACCCAAAATCGCCGTTGCATATCTTGCAGTTGGCCATCATCTTCAGACTCTGTGGCCGTGCTAATGAATTTCGGTTCCAAGTCCATCCCGCAGATTGGACAAGCCCCCGGCCCGACCTGTTCGATCTCAGGATGCATTGGGCAAGTGTAGACATTCCCCTCTGCCCCCTCTGCGGTCAAACTAACCATCGATGGGGAGCTTTTTGTGTCGGCTGCGCCATGGCCGCCACAGCAGCTATGCCCGCTGTCGGAATTTGCAGGTGTTTTTTCTGCATCTTTTTTGGACCGCTGGGCGAGTACACCTTCAGGATCACTATCGAACTTTTTCTGACAGCTTTCGCTACAGAAATAGAACGATTCTCCTTGGTGTTCGCTCTTGAGCGCCTGCTCCGTCGAAACCTGCATTCCACAAACCGGGTCGGTCGCGTTGGTCTTGCTGGGCGTCATTTTTTCTCCTGAGCGACTTTGCTGTCGTCGCATGACCCTTGGTGATGTTTCTGCCAGTCAGCCTCTTGTGCAAAAATGCGATTAGAGGTCACCGGGCTTTGGTTTTGTGTCACGCAAACAAATTTCTTCGGCGAACTGCCTGCCGGTTTGTAGTGGTTTGCTGAGTAGCGGGAATTCCTTGCTTTCGTCTTGGCCGGCCATGTGCAATGTACGGGTTGGAAAGGCGAAATGTACGCCCAGCTCGCTGGCAAGGCGGATGATGTCGGAGAGCAGTCGGTGGCGAGATTGCAACTCCGATCCCCAGTCGGGGCACTGCACGAAGCAGTACAGCATGACGTCAAGTGAGCTGGCGCTAAAATCGTTGAGGTAGACGTGAAAATAGTCCTTCCGCATGTTTGGATGACGAAGGATCAGCTCACGTACGCCCTCGCAAAAAGCTTCGAGTTGGTCGGGGGTGGTGTCGTACTGAGTGTGGTTTTAATACGCCGGTATTGGCGACGCCCCATGTTGTCGACCGCAGAAGTAGTAAGATGGCTGTTGGGCAATGTCACCAGCGAATTGTAAAAGGTTCGAATTCGCGTGCTACGGAAGCCGACCGTTTCGACCGTCCCTTCGGCTCCAGCGGTGACAATCCAATCACCGACTTCAAACGGCCGATCGAAAAGGACAGTCAGCGATCCGAAAAAGTTGGCCACCGAGTCCTTCGACGCAAAAGCCAAGGCTGCCCCCCCCAAACCCAAGCCGCCCAGTAGGCCAAGAATAGGGACTTCGAAAGTTTGTGCTGCGGTAAGAACGGCAATGCAGGCCGTAAATATCTTGAGCGATTTCGAGAGCAGCGGCACAAGCAAGTCATCGAACTTCGTATCGGTACGCAACGCCTGCCGCGCCAAATACTTGGCCAGGACATCGACGATCGCAAAAGCGGTCCAGGCGGCGGCGTAAATAGTAAACAACTTGAGCACCTCAAGCAGAACACCTATCGTCGAGGGCGGTAAGCCAATCAACTTGGTCCCCCAGTACCAAGCCGAGGCGTTTACGAGCCGACCAATCGGCCGCCAAATTTTTGCCCTCGCGGCAACTTCCTCTTCCTCGACATAATTTTCCAACCATCGCGAACTGATGAGCGCCAGGAGCCAACGTATGAAGACATCCGCCGCCAGGCCGACGAAAATCAGCGAAAGCAAGCAGAGCCATTGATAGTTGGGCAGAATGAAAGTTTTATTGCGAAAAGAAACGGGAAACGCGTTGCGAAGCCGGATTGCGAAGGGTTGGTCAATCTCTTCGACAAGGTCGGCCTGTTGTGTTGGGGCGGCAGGAGCTTGCTCTAGCGCGTTGTAGAGAGCCTCGATCCCCATGGAGGTTTCTTCGCTGAAACGCCAGTTGGAATCGTCCTTATTGCGTCGAAGAATCAGTTCGGCGGCTTCTGGCAATGCTCCGGGAAGCGAGTCTAGGTCGAATGGGGCCGGGTGATCGTTTTCGTCGGGCAGACTTTCCCAGAGCCACTTGTCGTCAAGCGAAAGGCTGGTCAGTCGCTGAATCACCACATGCAGTTGATAGGCAACATTGGGGCCGCTGGTAGCAGCCGCCTCCTTGGTTAGCCTTCCTAAATCGAGGCAAGAGACGGCCAGGGCTGTCTCGTTGTCGCGCATGGCTCGCAGAAATGTGTGGAGAGTCGCCCGTGGGCTGCGTAGCTCAGGAAGAGGTGTGACAGCAGCGGGAGACGCGACAGAGACGGCTTCAGGTTCTTGCGCACCGCTAGTCGCCAGAGGTAGGGAAATCAGAATTAGGCCAAGGAAAATTGAACGCATGTTTGAGATACAAACCTTATTGGGTACACAGCCTTACGGAGAAACGACCAAACTAGCCCGGATTTCTCACCAGTATTCTGCTACGAGTCCATAAGTTGCTTGCTGGACGGCGTCGGCCAGCGCAATTCAACCCTCAACGTATGACAATACGCCTCCGTTTGAATCGCTTGTCCTCCTTGCCAGCAAACAACTTACGGACTCTCGCGACGAAACTGGTGGGAAATCCAGGCTAGCAGCCTCCAGTTTCAGTCGTTGGACAAGCTTTGTCTAGGCTTGCCCAGAAACCGTTGTTTGCTCCGCATTCTCCTAGCCTCATATAATCCCCGAAGAACCCCCGATTTGCGCGAACCTTAGAGCAGTTCCTTCAATTATGTGGCCACAGAGTTCACAGCGAACGCTGAGATAAGGTTACTCGCCTCAGTATTTCCTCTGAGACCTCGGTGTGCTCTGTGGCCATGCTTTTATAGGAACTGTTCTAGTGATGTTTATACCAACCGGCGCCTTTGATGTCATTCCACGAGGTGGTTTGGTGGCATTGCGTACATTGGTCGACTCGCGCGTGCGGCTTACCAGCGACGCGAGCAGAAATCATCTTGAAGTGCATCATGTAGTGGCTGGGCGGCGCCTGGTGGCATTGGGCACAGTCCATCGAATTGGAGGAAGGATGTCGAAATTCAGGGAGGGTCCATCGGTCGGTGGCATGACACTGTGCGCAATCCTGGCCAAACAATTTGAAATGGCGATCGTCATTGGCATGGCAGGCCCAGCAGTTGAGCGTTGCCTCTGTGGTTGTAATACGACGATGAGGCGCTGCCCGATGTTCGGTCCACATGAGGATTTCTTGACGCAAGATTTCATTTTCGCTGTCGGCTGTGTCACTGTTCAATTGACGCAGACCGATCTTGGCCAGAGCCTCGTGGTCCATGTTGGTCGGACGGTTATCGATGCCCTCGTGCTCCAAATGACACTCTGTGCAGCTACTGATACTGGCGTGAAACGCAGTTGGCTGCCGTTGCAAAATCGACTCGTTGTTGGCGTGGCAAACGATGCACTTGGACGTTTCGACGCCACGGACCGACGTATGACAAGCGGCACAATTGTTTTTCAGGTGGGTGTGAGCTGCCGACAAAGCACCCGGTTCGGTCATCCGTTGCCAAGTGGCCGGCTGCTTGAAGGAGGATTCCGCGGGCGTAAGCATCCATAGCGCAACAAAGACTAGAGAGCTTGCGCCCAAGAGAATTCGGGTAGTAACCGTTTTTTTCTTTTTGGTGCTGGCTGCCATCGGGGTCTATTTTCTGTCAGTTTTTCTTGTCGGCCAGAGCGGTATCATTTAAGCCCCAATCATGCTCGAAAAATTCGATCTTCATCTCGCCACGGTTGGCATCAATCCAGTCGCGACTTTCAGAAGGTGCATAGCGTCGTACAAAATCCAATAGGCTGTTCTCGCTGCCATCGCCAAAGAGTTTCTGATCGGCTTTCAAAATCCAGGACAGGGTTAGCACCTTACGCTGCTCGTCGATAGCCAACCCTTTCGTCGAATTGGCTAGCAGAGTGCGAATGAGGTTGTCGAGTTGTTCGTCAATTTTCTCGGCAGAAAAAATATCGCTCTCGCGATCCGGGCAACTAACCGCCGCGCAGCTCACGGCAAACACAATTCGCGGGTCATTGAATTTTTTGAGCAGGATTTCTCTTTCAATTTGGCGCAACGCAAACCGTTGATTTCCGACGAGCATGCCCGGTATTCCCCACGGATTGCCGTCACTGATTTTCGAGTCGGTAATCGAGGTCACCGGATAATTCTCTGCCGCCAGTTTCATCGCGCCGAAGTTGTAGACATTGATCCAGAACACTTTTTCGCGGTTGCCTCCGCCAAGACGATCCGGATTTACTTGTTCGAGCGCCAAGAGTGCCTGCGAGAAGTCTGACTCGGGTTGGCCGACCTCGCTGGCGATATCAGCATAGTCGAATGCTGTTGTCCGTATGCCGTGTATGACAACGGGTTCGTGCCAATATTGCTCGAAAAGCTGGCCGAAATGGCGCGAAAACTTATCGACCGCCGCTGCTGTTTCGGGCGTTTCAGATCGATCGACGGATGGGACGGCGCGAACTGCTTGACTGGTAAAATACGAGGTACTCGCATTCCACGAATCGAACCACCTCAGTCCGAAATGAACCGCTCCCCAGATGTGCAGCGCCATCAGCACGTACAGGATGATCGATATCCAAATATGAAATTTTAGCCACTTGCCAAACCACGCCTTAAACTGTTCGTGGGTCTTGATGGCGTATTCCACGTCGGCAATCGACTCAGATAGTCGCAGCATCGTCGTCGGGCTAGCCACTCCGTCTGATGTTGAACTGATCGGCTCGACCTGACTGTCGAAGACAAACAGGCTCCCTAGCAGTCGACCGAAGAAGCCGGAAAACGGTTTCAGTATTTGGGCATTTCCTGGAGTGGTGGCAAGTGTGGCTGCGATTTGCTGATAGGACGTTTGGAGTGTCGAAAGCATCTTTTTCTTCTCGCGAATCTCCTGCGAGAATTGGCTCATTAGATAGCGACCGATGAAACCGCTCACCACAACCAACAGCGTCATGGCTGTCAGCACGATGCCCAGTGTGCTCTCGAATTTGTGCCCGCTATGGATAACCACCAAGATTGGGCCGAGCACTCCGGCATAAATGTGCCACGCCAACAGCGTCTTCATAGAGACCCATTGGCCGACTTTCTTTTTGAGACGTTTGATCCGTTTGACGAACAGGTACAACAATGGAACGAGCATCAGCAGCGCCCCGGCCACGCCGAACACGCCGCCCCACAGACTGCCAGCAAAACGTGGCGACTGGTGAAACGGAAAGCCCAGCCACAGGATGAGCATCAACGCGACTAGACCGGCGACAACGAGGCGTTCCTTTTCTTTCACGTCACGCCTCCACCACGACATCGCCGGTCGACTTGGCCTGACAGGCAAGGACCATGCCAGCGGCTTTATCGTCCGGCTCAAGACCATCCTCAACCTCCATCGTGACTTCTCCCGACTGGAGCTTGACGGTGCAAACGCCGCACATTCCCGTTCGACACGAGTAGTCGATGTCGACGCCGGCGCGCTCCGACGCCTCTAGAATCGTCTCGTCCGGCAAGAGCTGGGCCGATTTTTCTGACGTAGCAAAGCTCACCGTGGCGGCTGTCTGTTGCGTTGCGGAAGGGGCTGTCTTCTTACGTTCAGCAACTTTTGCACGAGGTTTTTGCTGCGACCCAAAGTTTTCGGAGTGAATTTTTTCGGCGGGCACGCCCAATTCCGCCAGCATCTCTTTGGTGGAGTCCATCATCCGTGGCGCGCCACAGATATGAATCCACTTCCAGCCGAGGTCAGGCACCCACTCGGCAAGCAATTCCTTGGAAAGACGTCCGCGATGGGCGCCTTCGACGTCTTTTTCAATACGGCTCATGGAAACAAAAACGTGCAAATTCGGATGACGTTCTTGAAGTCTTTTGAGTTCTTCGGAAAAAATAAAATGTTCGGGATCGCGGCAGGCAACAAGAAAATAGATTTCGCCTTGCCACTCCATGTCGGTCAATGCCCGAGTGATACTCATCATCGGCGTGATCCCGACGCCACCGGCAATCAGCACGACACTGTCTGCCTCCTTCCCCGTGAAGACAAATTTTCCGCTTGGTGCCTGAACATCCAGCATGTCGCCTTCTTTGACCGTATCGTGGAGATAGCGGGAACCGGCGCCTTGGTCTTCGCGTTTGACGGTAATCTCGCAGTAGTATCCCTGCGTTGGCGACGACGAGATGGTGTAGCTCCGTCGGATTGGTTTTTCGCCTTCGACGATAGGCATCGTGATCGTGAGAAACTGGCCGGGAAGATAGCTGAACGGGATGCCGCCTCCGTGACAAGCGACCATCCGAAACGTCTTCACGTCGGGAGTCTCTTGGTAAATCCTGGCAACCCGAAGCCGACAAAGTTTTCGCTTGGCGACACGCAATAGTCCCTGCGAAATATCGGGGCGGTCTGTCGCGTCTCCCTCGGCCTCACATTCTACTGAGGACTCCTGACAGCAATCGGCCGCGGTTGCCGAGCCTGTTGTCGTTGGCGCCACAGGTGGACTGCCAGATGTTCGTGAGGCGACGGGCGCAGCTACAGCCCGACTTACGCTTGGAGTTGGTTTCGCCGGTGCTGCAATCGCCAACGACGGGTCGACCGTCGCTAGTTTCTCCATCAGCGCAGCGGCTCGGCGCATCTTGAAGAAATACATCCAAACCATCGCTACAGCGAAAAAAATGAGGACGGCCATGATGCTCGTGTGAAAGAGGGTCATGCCGAAAAGTTGAAACGACGGCTTGGCGGTGCCTGAAGGCAGCAAGTTCATCTCGCGTTTGAACCAGGTGAGTGCCACGTTGCGAGGCGCCTTGCCTTCGGCCAGCGCGCGATGCGCGGCCAAGCCGCTTTCGAATCGTGCGAGTCCTTCTCGCATCTTGGCGGTCGCCGCTTGCATGGTCGCAAAATCATCGCTAGCCGCGGCATTCGATAATTCGCCTAGCCCCTTCGACAACAATGCCGTGCCATCCACCATGCGCTGATAGGCTTCCTGCTTGATCTTGGCTCGCTCTTCCAGCGGCAGGTCGGGCAAGTCCATCAGCTTGGGGTACATTTCCTTGGGCTTGGGCGCGCCCATTTTCTCCATCATGCCACCCTTGCCGCCCATCATCCCGCCACCCTTGCCACCGCCCATACCTCCCCCAGAGGTTCGGCCTGATCCGCGGCCTTGTTCGCTTGCCTCTGGGCTGCCTTGGCCCTGACCTGGGTGGTGCTGGGCATGTTCGTCGGGCGAAGCTTGTCCGAAGGCGAGCGATGTCCCCATGAGCGCAGCCCAGAACACAACCAGGATCAGTGTGCCTGAGCCTGAGGGGCTCTTGAGTTGAAGGATCGCGTCTTTGATCATTTTATTGTTTCCGGCCGCTCCCTTATGGTCGCGGCTCTGCGCGGATCTTGATACTGAGTTTCCGGCCGCTCCCTTATGGTCGCGGCTCTGCGCGGATCTTGATACTGAGTCGCGACCGTAAGGGAGCGTGCCCTTACTTCGAAACCATGTCGTTTGAGAAATACGTATTCGTTCCGAGGGATTCGATGGCAGCACTGATTCGATTCAGCGCGTGGGCGTAAGCCGCCGTACGCATATCGATGCCCTTGTCAGTCATTAGATCGTAAATCAAATGAAACTCATCGGTCATTATCGTCCGTAAGCGGGATTGTACTTCTTTTTCGGTCCAATAATACCCGGCGCGGTTTTGGACCCACTCAAAGTAGCTTACTGTTACGCCACCCGCATTGGCGAGGATATCCGGCACTACAAGTGCGTCTCGCTTGGCCAAAATCTCGTCAGCACTGCTAGTGGTCGGGCCATTGGCCACCTCGACGATCACTGGGGCTTTGATACGGCTGGCATTCTCCTCGGTTATTTGGTTCTCCAAGGCGGCTGGAATTAAAATATCGACGTCGAGTTCCAATAGCTCGGCATTGTCAATGGTTTTGCTCTTTGCTCCGTGGCCATCGCCGCAATGACAATCTTTGCACTGACACCCCTCAGCTCCACAAACGGGGCAATCACAGACCGACCCTTCGCAATAAACGGCATCGATGCGTCGCGTGCGGTTTTTGGTTTCAATCAGGCAGGGAATATCGAGGCCATCTGAATGATACACACCACCACGAGAGTCGCTAATGGCCACAACACGATAGCCATCGGCATGTAACAGCCGCGCGACGTGTTGCCCAGCATTCCCAAACCCCTGAACGGCAACGCGAATGTCGGCTGGCTGCCAATCCTTCAGCTTCTCTAATTCCTTGATGCAGTAATAGGCGCCCCGCCCCGTTGCGTCGTCACGTCCCAGGCTGCCACCCAGCGGAATCGGCTTGCCGGTGATCACAGCCGGCGTACGTTGACGACGAATTTTCGAATACTCATCCATCATCCAACCCATGATCATCGCATTCGTGTAAACATCGGGGGCCGGGATGTCGGTCTCCGGACCGATGAAGTCCGCGACCTGCTGGATAAAGCTGCGGCTGAGTCGTTCTAGCTCCGTCCGTGAAAGCTGCTTCGGATCGACAATCACGCCGCCCTTGCCCCCGCCAAACGGGATACCTACCACGGCACACTTACAGGTCATCCAGAAGGCTAGCGCTTTCACCTCGCCCAGATGGACGTTTGGGTGAAAGCGAATGCCGCCCTTGGTCGGACCACGTGTGTCGTCGTACCGAACCCGATAACCTTGAAAGACACGCAAAGAGCCATCGTCCATGCGCAGCGGGATCGACACCTGCAAAATTGACTTCGGATTTCGTAGCTTCTCCAATGCTTCGGCGTCGATCTCAGCAAATTCAGCAGCTCGATCTAATCGTCGGATCGCGTCTAAGAAAATATCGTCTTGCCCGGTCGTCATAGGAAATCCTTCCGCCTTTTATTGATGTGAGCAGCAGAAACTTTATTTTTCGTCTTCTCTCAAGGCACCGCCGCCAAGAGTTGCTGGACCGTTCCCAATCGTACGAGGATCTCAGCCGACACCGCTCCTCTGGCGATAGCTTTGCCAATTCTGCGCTCAGCATCGCTGCCTTCTAACATGTTTGATGCGAAACGGCCCGAATTCCTTCGTGGCAATGTGAGCATTTTGTTGATCGCACGCTGCGTGCGCCAAAAACGCACACCAACTTGGAAGAGGCGAGGTTAAGTGTGTTCAAGTACCTCGATCTATTTTACAATCGCCAGCGGCTGCATCAGGCGTGGGACTACAAAACCCCCGAAGAGTTCAAAGCCGATCTCGCCCCGGTAATAGAGCATTTTCTATAAATGCATAGCCACAGAGCACACCGAGGTCTCAGAGGAAATACTGAAGCGAGTAACCTTATCTCAGTGTTCTCTGTGAACTCTGTGGCTACACCATTGAAGAAACTGCTCTAGCGTGCGATGCTCGCAGTGCGTCGGATGTTAAAACGTCGCGCGGCAATTGCTCTCTCAAGCCGGGCGTGCTTCGAGACCGCTATTCTTTGATGATGTCCTTGACCGAGTGACCGCCTGGAATCATTGGCAGCACGTGCTCTTGGTAGGGCACTTCGACGTCCAATAAGAATGGGCCATCGTGGGCAATCATCTCTTCCAAGGCGGGCAGCAGGTCGGCTTTTTCTTTGATCGAGCAGGAGCCCCAGCCAAAGCCTTCAGCTATTTGAACAAAGTTGGGGTAACGCTGTTGCGGCCCCAAGCCGTTGCCTTGGCCCACTGCTTCGGGGTGGTCGATTGGCCCCAAGTAGGTATGCGCCCGATTGCCCTGCATAAATCGATCTTCCCACTGCATCACCATCCCCAAGTGCTGGTTGTTCACCAGCAGCACTTTCACCGGCAGCTTTTCGCAAACACAGGTTGCCATTTCTTGGATGTTCATCAGAAAGCTGCCGTCGCCTTCGATGTCGATGACCAGTCGGTCTTTCATCACGGCTTGAACACCCATCGCGGCCGGCAACCCAAAGCCCATCGTTCCGAGCCCACTGCTGCTGAGCCATCGGCGGGGTTTCGAGAACTTGTAGAACTGGGCCGCCCACATCTGATGCTGACCGACTCCCACGGTGATCAGCGGGTCGCGTTCGGCGGTCAGCTTCCATAATTCGTGGATCGCAAGTTGCTGCGTAATTCCGGGATATTCAGTGTCGTATTTCAGCGGGTCTTCTTTTTTCCACCGTTGGCATTGCTCGACCCAGGCCGAGATATCCTCTGGCGGCTCAACCACCTTGTTCAGCTCTTCGAGCACAAACTTCACGTCGCTGCAAACAGGGATATGTGCCGGCTTGTTTTTGTTCAACTCCGAGGCATCGATATCAACGTGAATAATCTTGCCATGCTTGCAGAATTCGGCGACTTTGCCCGTGACTCGGTCGTCGAACCGTACGCCCAACGCGATTAACAGATCGGCCTCGTCGACCGCGTAGTTCGCGTACACGGTGCCGTGCATGCCCAACATGTCGAGCGACAACGGGTCGGTTCCTGGAAAGGTGCCCAGTCCCATGAGGGTCGTTGTGATCGGAATCCCCGTCTTTTCGACCAACTCGCAAAGTTGCTCGCTGGCCTCTGCCAAAACAATACCGCCACCCGCGTAGATGACCGGTCGCTTGGCCAGCTTGATCGCCGCGGCGATTTGGTTAATCTGCTCTGGTCGCGCCAAAGGAGATTCAAACGAGTACCCAGGCAGGTTCAGTTCGGCGTCGTAGACTGGCACACACGAGTCGAGTTGCACATTCTTAGGGATATCGATGAGCACCGGCCCGGGGCGGCCAGTGGAGGCAACCAAAAAAGCTTCCTTCACTACCCGCGCGATATCATTCACGTCGGTCACCAGATAATGGTGCTTCGTAATCCCTCGGCAAACTTCGACGATCGGTGTTTCTTGAAACGCATCCGAGCCAATCGAGGCCACCGGTACTTGGCCCGTGATGGCAACCATGGCGATGCTATCGAGCTTGGCATCCGCAATTGCGGTCACCAAGTTGGTTGCCCCAGGGCCACTGGTCGCCATGCAGACGCCAACTTTCCCCGTGCTTCGGGCAACGCCCTGTGCAGCAAAGCCGCCGCCTTGCTCGTGGCGGGGCAGGATCGTCCGTAGCTTGTCCTTGAATCGCGTCAGGGCTTGGTGCAACGGCATACTCGTACCGCCAGGGTAGGCAAAGATAACTTCGATGCCCTGATTGACCAGCGACTGGACAAGAATATCGGCTCCAGAGGTTATTTCGCCCTTGGTTTTCGTTTTCGTCATAGTCGCCACAACGTCACCTCAAAAATACCGGTCAGATGCTTACAAACTGTCGACGGATCAACCGCCCAAAAAATCATGCTTTTGTGTGAAAAACCCCGTGCATGCCTCTAAGCCTCTCCATCCTAAACGTACCAACAAGCAGAAACAAGCATTCGCAAGGTTCTCCTAGGACGATTGCAAAGTCACTAATTCTGTAGCAGCCGCACGCGGAAGCTGCGGTCGAATCTGAAAAAACCACGGCTTCCGCCTGCGGCTAGGATGGGCAAGTGGCTCTTTGGGGCCTGTTTTCTTGCTCTCGCTGCGTAGTGGCAGAGCCATTTGCGGTCGCAAAGGTTCGCCAGATGGCCATGCACGATCGCTCAGCTCTTGGCCCGATTGGGGATTGTGAACGAGTACAGCACCACCACGGCACCGGTGGCCATCAGGCTCCACGGAGCCCACTCGGGCGGAACAATCACCTTGGCCTCCACCTGCTCGGCTGCGGCTTTCTCGGGTTTTTTGAGTACCGCTTTTTCCAGAGCGAGCGCTTCGACGCCCAGCAGGCAGGTGTAGGCGCCTAACGCCAAAAATAGCGACCGCCACATTGTAGAAGTTCCTTCATCGAGGGGAGAGAGACCGTTCTACGGTTTTTTCGTCGTTGTTTGCTAGCGCCCTATAGCAAGATCTCGCCACCCACTCGGACGCTCGCCAACTGGCTGCTGGTCGTGTGGATCGCCACGTCTGTAGGGCGCCCAGCACGATTGCCAAGTCGCGTTAGCGAGAGAAACCCCCTGGAAAATCCCTCGCCGGCGCGTCGGGCCCCCGTTCTAGCCGCCCGCGGAAGCTGCGGTCGAATCTGAAAAAACCGTGGCTTCCGCCCGCGGCTACTACAGAATCAGTGACTTGGCACTCGTCCTGGGCCAAACCGCAGGACAACTGCAAAGTCGGTACGATCGACCAAAGTTTAGAAAAAAGAATAACCGCAGAGGACACGGAGTAGCACAGAGTGCCTTAAAAAATAGATTTTCTCTGTGCCCTCCGTGTCCTCTGTGGTTCAAATTGTTGTGGTTTTTTTGTGAAATTGTGACTTTGCAGTTCCCCTGGGGCCAAACCGCGTTCCGCTGGCATTTTCTGCGCATATCGGCGATAATTCAGAGTTGGGCAGCGAGTCGAGCGTTTTGCTCCACCGAAACGGTGGGACTATCTAGCCGGTCGCCGCCCAGCAAACACTTGCGCGCATTCGGGGCAATGCGTGCGACGGAACAGATCGCAAGTCGAGGAGGCCTTTTCGATGAACAGTACAAGCCAATCCCAGAACCCGTCTACAGACATCCAGCGAGCGGGAAAGTCAGCGCGACCCATCCGTTTTGAAACGTACCGTAAATCCCCCCTACATGGCTTTACGCTCGTCGAGCTACTAATCGTCATCGCCATCATCGGCACCCTCGTCGGGTTGCTGCTACCGGCGGTGAATAGTGCGCGTGAGAGTTCGCGGCAGACTACCTGTGCAAACAACCTGAAGCAACTCGCCACGTCGATGCTAGACTTGTCGATGAGCGGTAAAGGTTTTCCCGGCTGGACCCAGCTTCAAAAACTTGACCCAACGGTTCTAGACCAGTATGCGGGGCCTACTGCTGTTGTGGATATAGAAGTTAGTTGGGCAGCAAAGCTCCTTACCCGTATTGACCAACAAAGTACATGGGACTCGTTGCTAGGAGGAAACTTGAACGTATCGAATGACTTGACAAATACCCCCGACGACATACCGAAGGTAGAAGTTTTCATCTGCCCAAGTGATCCTCAAACTACACCTAACGACCCCGCCCTTACTTATGTTGCAAATACCGGAGCGCCCGATGTAATGCCGAACGCTGGTAATGCAGGGTCTCAAAGCGATTATCGCGCAAATGGTCTATTTCCATCGCTTCTACCAGGATTCGAAGGCGAAACCGTTCGATTGGAAGCGATCAAGGATGGATCGTCTCGTACTTTAATGCTTTCAGAGAATGTTCATAAAGACGGTAGCGACGTTGTAAATGCGTCCTGGCTTCGCTGGGCACCGCCCGCTATGTCACCGTGGCAACAAGAACAATTCTTTGGCATGGTTTGGATTGCCGCAGGCACTACTGTAGGTGATCAGTTATTGCCGACATGGCAAGATCAGCAACGAATTAACCGTGATGATCGTACCGGCAACTCTCTTAACAATCCTTATTTTGCGCAAGGCAACCCGTTTGGTTCTGGATTCGCGCGCCCCGCGAGCGAACATCCGGACATTTTTATCGCGGCATTTGCGGGTAATAATACAAAAAGCATTAGTGAAGATATCGAATACCGGGTTTATCAACAGTTGATGACTCCAATCGGGGCGAAATGTGTTTGGCCGGCAGACCCTATCAACAAGGTACTAGCAGATGCGTTCCGAAACGCAGACCCCAATCGGCAGCTATCAGCCGACGACTATTAGACCCAACGACAACCCCACCAAAGCCCCGGGCACCTCAACCGGGGCTTTTTTATTGCGCCGTCTCGGCGATCACTTCCAAGCAAACCAGCCGGTCTTGGCCTCGCACATACATCAGCCCGTGCGATAGTACCGGCGCGGCCCAGGCGGGGTATCGCAGCAGCGGGCGGCCCTGGTCGTCTTGCAATTCCAGACGGTCGACCAGTTCGTATTGCTTGGGCGTCACTCGCAACAGCCGCAGCATGCCGCCTTCGCTTAGGCAAACAAAATGTCCGTCGACTTGCAGCAACGACGAACGAGTCAGCCCCGACTCGCTCCACATCACTTTTCCTGTTGCCAGCTCGATACATCGCAATTCCGCCGGTCCCCGGTGCCGACCGCTGCTGCCGTAAAGATATCCCTCGTGATGAACAGCCGTATTCCAATGCAAGCCGAGCGAACGCTCGCGACTTCGCGGCTTATCTTGCCAAACCACCCGATGCTGACCCGGCTGCACGTCGAGCAACGCGCTACCCACGCCGTAAGCTTCCGAGATAAACACCTGACGGCCGACCACCACCGGGCTACTGGCGTTCACGCTTTCGAGCAATCGGGCACGCCAAGGAAAGTGAAAATCAACTTCCCCATTGCGCGGATCAAGCCCAATCAGCCCGCCCCTCGCAAAAACAAAACACCAGGGCCGACGGTCGATCGTTGCCGTCACCAGACTGGCATAGCTGGCCAACTCGTCGGTCGCCTGCCAAACCACCTTTCCCGTCATTTTGTCGAAGGCCACCACCCCGGTGCCATTGCCATCCACCTGACCTTGCACCGAGTAAATATCCGTCGGCCCATCGGGCGGGCTCCCCCCGACGTTCGCAATCAACAGATCGCCCCAGACGATCGGCGTGCTACCCACCCCAAAAAAGTTTTGCACCACGCCAAACTCTTTTTTCGTATCAACCAGCCAGAGCCGCTTACCATCTTCCAGCCGAACGCATTGCAAGGTGCCTTCGGCGCTGAAGGTATACACGCGGTTGCCATCAATCACGGGCGAACAGCGCGGGCCATTGTTGTAGTTGAGCAAGTCGGTGTAGCCCGAAGGATGTTCGACCCGCCAAAGCTCGCGACCCGTCTCGCTCTCGCGGCAAGTCACCCGATCGTTGTCGCCGTGGCGATCAAAATGAACCAGCCGCCCTCGGCAAATCGCAGGCGAGCCGTAGCTAGTGCCCAGCTCGATCTGCCAAACAATCCGAGGCGGCTGCGAAGTCCAATCGGTAATGAGCCCCGTCTCAGGCGATTTGCCCGCCCGCCCCGGCCCCAGAAAATCGGGCCAGTCGATCCCCGCCTGCCGAGTGCCAAGATCCTCAGGCAGCGTCTCCTCGCCATGCAGAGGCAACAAAAAGGCAAGGCCAAACAACAAAACAAGCAGCGGGAGGTATTTGTACATAGCCCGGATAATACCCCGAAGCCCGATGTCCTCGTAAGAGGTCTAGCGGAAGAGCAAAGTCACAGATTCCATAGTAGCTGCAGGCGGAAGCCGCAATTTTTCCAGATTCGCCCGCGGCTAGCAGAACTATGCAATCGTCCTTCGCGAATATCGAAGTTCGGTTATCCAGAGGCAAGAAAACGTGTAAACTGCTGGTGAATATCAGTTCCAAATTGGAGAATGCCAAACATCTATGCTTGCCAAATAGCCCAAAGCAAAAGGGCTTTTACGCCGAAGGCGTTGTACATCGTAGCCCAGGGTCGCGAACCGAAGTGAGCGCACCCTGGGTTGAGAGTGCTAGAGAGACTCAACCCTGAAAGGGTTGTACAACTTAGAATTGCTAAAAAAACGCGACGTTTCAATTTGTAGAACCCCTTTGGGGTTCTTTGGTTCTGAAAAACGATTACCCAGGGTGGCGCGGCTTCGCCGCTTACCCTGGGCTACGATGTTTTACCCCTTTGGGGTATTACTACACGTCTACCTATAGTTTACTTTTTCTCTGTCATTTCAACGAAGAACCAAATGCCTGACCCAACTTCAACGGATAGCACACTCATCCCGCCGCGATTTTTGTTTCGTTTTGCGATGGATGTCCGCTATTGCCAAACGCTCTGGTCGGCCAAAGAGGGCGTCCAGCTCGACGAAAGCTATCGGCTGCCCATGCTCTCGCAGCTAGACAACGAGCGCACGTTGGCTGATGTTCGCATGGCCTGGAGCGAAGCGGGCCTGGCTTGGTGGGTGCGGGTCGAAGGTCGCAAACAGTTGCCCTGGTGCCGTGAATCGCGACTCGACGACAGCGATGGGCTACAAGTTTGGGTAGACACGCGGGCGACCACCGGCGTCCATCGGGCCACCCGATTCTGCCATCGATTTTCGTTTTTGCCACGAGGCGGCGGACCCACGGCTGAAGAGCCGGTCGCCGACCAGTTGCTCATCAACCGAGCAAGAGAAAACGCCCGACCTGTTCGCGCCCGCGAGTTACAAGCCAAAAGCAAAGTCAGCAAAACATTCTACGAGCTGTCGGCATTCGCCCCCGCCGTGTCGCTCGGCGGCTACGACCCCGAAGGGCAACCGCGGCTAGGATTTACCTACGCGCTGCTCGACCGCGAACAAGGCTTGCAAACCTTCTCGGTCGGAGCCGGTCTGCCCTACGAAGAAGACCCCAGCTGCTGGGCCGAAGCGCTATTGGTACGCTAGCCCAACTTTGCAAAAAATGGTAGCTGCAGGCGGAAGCCGCAGTTTTTCCAGGTTCGACTGCAGCTACCATGGAACCCACGGCTTTGCAATTGCCCTGGGCCAGTTCCAGCAGACTTTCGCTGCATCCGGTCAGCAGATACAATTTCTCGGAATCCCATGGATATTGCAGTCGCGGCCAGATCGGCGGCTGCTCATCAGTTGATCGAGCTGGCTGCCCAACTTGAACAGCAGAGTGGCTTCTCCGACGTGGTTGCCAGCCTTTTAGCAGGTCATGGCGGTACGCTGGGAGGAGTCTGGGGGTCTTCCTGCGCGCTCAGTGCCGCTGCGATTGTCCGCTCTGCCCCCGCCACGCTCGTGGTCGTGTTGCCCCACGCTCGCGATATCGACGCCTTCTGCGACGACCTCGCCTTGTTCACCGAAGTGCCCGTCTTGCAACTGCCCGCCTGGGAAAGTGACGCGGGCGAACGCGTACTCCAAGACGAAATCTATGGCCAGCGTCTTCGGGTTCTCAAAGGTTTAGCAGAACAGCGATCTACCGGCAGCCAACCAAAAATCATCGTCACGGCAATCCAAAGCCTGATGCAACCCGTGCCTAGCCACGACGATATGAAAGCGGCCACGCAAACCATTTCGGTTGGCAGCGTACTCGATCAGCAAGCCATCACCCGTTGGCTTGCCGAGCAAGGCTGCGAAAGCACCACCGCCATCGAACAGCCCGGCGAGTTTTCGCTTCGCGGCGGAATTCTCGATGTCTTTTCGCCCGATGCCGAGCATCCCGTACGCCTCGAACTCTTTGGCGACGAAGTCGAATCGATCCGTTCTTTCGACGTGACCACGCAACGCAGCATCGCGATGCTCGAGGCCGTCGACATTACGGTTTTGCAGCCCACCAACACCGACCGTACGCACTTCACTAGCTACCTGCCAGCGCAAAGTTGGTTTTTCTTGGTCGAACCCAACCAACTTCAAGAAGAAGGCCGCTACTACCATCAGCGTTTAGAAAACGCGGAAGACTTTTTTGCGACCACGACCACGCTGAAAGAAGTTTATAAGTTTCCTTCGGTCACCGCTTCGGGAATCCCCGCCGGTTCGTTCGAGACGACCGCTCATCTGCAATTTGAATCGATCGAACGTTTCAGTGGCGATGTTCACCGGGTGCGTGAAGAACTCGACAGCGTGGCAGCGGGGCACCGTGTTTATCTTGTTGCAGAAACCGAAGCCGAAACCCAGCGATTAGGCGAACTCTTCGGCGAAACCCAGTTGAGTGCCGAGGGGCGTTTGCAGTTTGTCCTCGGTCGATTGGCCAGCGGTTTTCGGCTTGTCACCGAGCAAGTGGTGCTCATCAGCGCGTCCGAACTCTTTCAGCGGCAAGAGGTTTCGCGACCTTCGCTGCGCCGCATGGGCCGCGCGATTGATAGCTTTCTGCAACTTCGCGAAGGCGATCTTGTGGTTCACATCGCCCACGGCATCGGTCGCTACCGAGGGCTGAAGCTTCTCGAAAAAGAAGGGGGCGCCGAGGAGCATCTGGAGGTCGAGTTCCACGGCGGCACACGTATTTTTGTGCCCACCAGCAAGATCGACCTCATTCAAAAGTACGTGGGTGGAAGAAAAACAAAGCCCACGCTTGCAAAAATTGGTGGCAAAGCTTGGGCACGGCAGAAGCTTGCTGCCGAAAAAGCGGTCACCGATCTGGCCGTCGACATGCTCCAGTTGCAAGCGGCTCGCAGTGCCCGCCCCGGAATCGCGTTCCCTGAAGACAGCCACTGGCAGCAAGAATTCGACGCCGCCTTTCCCTATAAAGAAACCCCCGATCAACTCGTCGCCATTGCGGCAATCAAAGAAGACATGCAGCAAGCCAAGCCCATGGATCGTTTGCTCTGCGGCGACGTAGGTTTCGGGAAAACCGAAATGGCGATGCGAGCAGCGTTCAAAGCAATCGACGCGGGCTACCAAGTCGCCGTCCTGGTGCCAACCACGGTACTTGCCGAACAGCATGGGCGAACCTTCTCGCAACGGATGGCGGAGTTCCCGTTTGAAATTGCTTCGCTCTCTCGCTTTTGCACAAAAAAAGAGCAACGACAGATTATCGAGCGGGCCACCGAAGGCCAGATCGACCTGCTCATTGGCACCCATCGTTTGGTTTCTCCCGACGTTCAATTCCAAAATCTTGGGCTTGTGATTATCGACGAAGAGCAGCGTTTCGGGGTGACGGTCAAAGAGCGGCTGAAAGCGCTACGCGCGAGTATCGATGTACTGACGATGACCGCCACCCCGATTCCGCGCACTTTGCACATGTCGCTCTTAGGGGTGCGGAGCATCTCGAACCTGGAAACCCCTCCGGAAGACCGCCTTGCGATCGAAACCCGCATCGCCCGGTTCGACGAGAGCATGATCCGCCATGCCGTGTTGCGAGAATTAAACCGCGATGGCCAGATTTTCTTTGTCCACAACCGCATCCACGACATCCGGGCCGTCGAGGCTCGACTTCAGCGCATCGTGCCCGAGGCAACGATCCGCATCGGGCACGGACAAATGCCCGAGTCGGAACTCGAAGAGGTCATGCTCGGTTTTGTGCGTCATGATTTCGACATCCTGTTGGCCACCACCATTATTGAAAGCGGGCTCGACATCCCGAACGCCAACACCATGTTCATCGACGATGCCGACCGCTACGGCTTGTCGGATCTGCATCAACTTCGTGGGCGTGTAGGGCGACACAAGCATCGAGCTTATTGCTATTTGTTGATCGACGAAGACCGTCACCTGCCCCCCGAGGCGGCCCGACGTCTGCGAGCCATCGAAGAATTCAGCCAGATGGGCGCCGGGTTTGCCTTGGCCATGCGCGATCTTGAGCTTCGCGGCGCGGGCAATCTCTTGGGCACTCAGCAGAGTGGGCACATCGCTACCGTAGGTTACGAGCTGTATTGTGCTTTGCTCGAACGGGCCGTTCGCCAGCTAAAACACCTTCCGCCGCAAGAGTCGGTCGACGTTTCGATCGATTTGCCAATCGGGGCTTACTTCCCGCGGCAGTATGTGTCTGACATGCGAATGAAGATCGATCTCTACCGTCGCCTAACCCGCATCACCGACGAATCGGAACTCGACGATTTCCGCGACGAGCTGGCCGATCGGTTTGGGCCGGTGCCAGCAGCGGTCGAACAACTTATCGAGATGGCACGGCTGCGGATTTGGGCCCATGCTTGGCAGATCAACGCCATTTACCGAGAAGACCAGTACGCCGTCCTTGGGTATGCCGACCGGTCGTTGGTCGGCGAATTGGCCGATCGCAGCGGGGGGCGGTTACGTATTGCCGACACCAAGAGTGCGTATCTCCCTTTGGGCAAACAGGTTAGCGACATTGATCAGGTTCTCGACGAGTTGAAATCGCTATTGCGGCCAGAGTCGTTGTGCGACTAGAATCCCGCCGCTTTTCTCTGCTCCGCTATTTCCCTGAGTAGACCTGTCCGGGTAAACCTGTCCGAGTAAACCAGCACCGATGACCAGCCTTTCGAGTAATTGCGATCCACAAGATCGTCGGAAGCCAGCAACCTATCTGGCCACCGCGAGATGTCTCTTGCTCGTGCTGTGCGCTTATTTTGCAAATTGCAGTTGGGTTGTCGGGCAAGCCTCCTTTGCGCCACCCCCCAGGCCCACGTCGACGAGCGGCGCATACAACCCGACCCTGCCGCCTCCCATCGCACCGCCCGTGGTGCAGCAGCCCGTCGCTTCGGCACCGAGCGTTGCACCAGAAACAAATCCCATCACTCCCACGAATGCACAGCCAATCGAAGGGGGCGAAATTGTTGCTCGCGTAAATGGCCAAATCGTCTTAGCGAGCGACGTCCTTTGGCAAGTCAACAAAATCATCGAAGCCAACCGCGATCGTATTCCTCCCGAGCAAGTCGAGAAAGCGCGTCGCGAACTGTTGCGTCAACAAGTCATGGGCCTTGTCGACACCAAGCTGCTGTATGCAGATTTCCGTCAGAATATCCCCCCCGAAAATCTTCCTAAAATCGAGGAAAACCTCCTCCAGCCATTTGAAGAAAACGAAGTCCCACGCCTCATCGAGTTGCTAGAGCTAAAAGACAATATGGAATTGGTCGAAAAACTCGAATCCTTTGGATCCTCTCTAGATGATGTTCGTCGGCAATTTAACGAACGAACGATTGCCGGCGAGTGGCTTCGCCAAAAAGCCCCCAAGCCGAAGCCGGTCACCCACGATCAGATGCTGGAATATTATCAAGAGCATCTCGCTGAGTACGATTTTCCGGCCCAAGCAAAATGGGAGGAACTTATGGTTCGTTTTAATCGGCTTGATGGTGATCGGGCTGCTGCTTGGCGCGCGATTGCCGACCTCGGCAACGAAATTTGGCAGCGGGCCTCGAAGCACCCTGGCCTTCGTGGCCCCATTTTTTCTGAACTCGCCAAGCAAAAATCGCACGGGTTCTCTGCCGACAAAGGGGGCCTACAAGATTGGACCACCAAGGGGGCCCTTCGTAGCGAAGCGCTCAACGAGGCACTTTTCTCGCTCCAAGTAGGACAATTGAGCAACATTATCGAGACCGAAGCCGGGTTCCATATCATCCGCGTGCTTCAGCGCAAAGATGCTGGACGCACCCCCTTTACCGAAGCCCAGGCTGCCATTCGCAAGCAGCTTGAAAGCGGCGGCCAACAAAAACTAGTCCAAGAGGAATTGAAAAAGCTACGCAAAAATTGTTGCGTTTGGACCGCTTTCGATGGCGATCTCAGCGGTCCCCGGCTGTCCGAAATCATGCAGAAACGACAGCGACGCTAACCTTGTGCGCGGGTTGGCGCACGGATACAAGCCCATGCGGTTGACCGTTTTCTTAGCCGTTTCGTAGAAACCACGATCATGCACTTTTAGAAAGTAGCATTAGTTGGGTTTTTCTGCCCAATATTCCCAAATTACTCGCCTGTTGTCGTCTGCTGCCCAATTGTCGAGGCGGCAGCACACCGCTAGACTGCTAGTACCCGTGTCGGGTTCTAGGCGCACCCCATTCTCGGGTAGCCGTGCATTTGGGAATGTCTCCTAGGGTAACGAGCATGAGTAGTACGTTGGAAAGGAAGGGCTCTGTGAACGAGGTCGGAAAACTCACGGTAGGCGATCAGGAAATCGACCTCCCCATTGTCGAAGGTACCGAACAGGAACGCGCGCTGGATATCAGCAAACTGCGCGGAACTACTGGCCTAGTTACGCTCGACGAGGGGTACGTCAACACGGGTTCAACCACCAGCGCGGTTACCTTTCTGGATGGCGAAAAAGGAATTCTTCGCTACCGGGGTTACCCCATCGAGCAACTTGCCGCCAAGTGCGATTTTATCGAAGTCGCCTACCTGCTGGTTTATGGTGAATTGCCCAGTGCCGATCAACTCGAGGCGTTTCGCACGAGGCTTCGTCGGCACACGATGCTCCATGAGGATGTGCGGCTGTTCTACGATGGTTTTCCTCGCGATGCCCATCCCATGGCCATCCTAAGCTCGGTCTCCGGCGCGCTTTCGACCTTCTACCAAGATTCGCTCGACCCAGACGACAGTACCCAGGTGGATGAATCGGTGATTCGCCTTTTGGCAAAGTTGCCAACGATCGCTGCCTTCGCCTACAAAAAATCGGTCGGTCAGCCGTTCGTTTACCCCCGCAACGATCTCAGCTACTGCGAAAATTTTCTTCGCATGATGTTTTCGGTTCCTACCGAAGAATACAAAATCGACCCGGATTTCATCGAAGCACTCAATCTATTGCTAATCGTCCATGCCGATCACGAGCAAAACTGTAGCACCTCGACCGTTCGTATGGTCGGCTCGTCGAATGCAAACCTGTTTGCGTCGATTGCTGCGGGCATCAACGCCCTTTGGGGGCCGCTACATGGCGGGGCCAACGAGGCCTGCGTGGCCATGCTCGAACGCATTCGCGAAGACGGCGGCAACGTCAAAAAGTACGTCGACATGGCCAAAGACAAGAACGACGGTTTTCGGCTCATGGGTTTTGGCCATCGGGTCTACAAAAACTTCGACCCTCGGGCGACCATCATCAAAGCTTCGTGCGACAAGTTGCTGAAAAAACGGAACATCGACGATCCGATTTTCCATATCGCACAAGAACTGGCCGAAGTGGCTCTCAGCGACGAGTACTTCATCGAGCGAAAGCTCTATCCGAACGTCGATTTCTATTCGGGCGTCATTTATCGCGCGATCGGCATTCCAACACCGATGTTCACCGTGCTATTTTCCATCGGTCGGCTGCCGGGCTGGATCGCCCATTGGATCGAAATGCACGAGAGCCCCTCCAAGCGAATTTGCCGCCCACGGCAGATTTACACCGGGGAGAACAAGCGCGAAATCGTTCCTATCGAAAAACGGTAGCGGTCTGTTCGATGGGAGGAATCGGTCTAGAGTTCCTCGACAAACCGGCACAGCTGCGCATCCATCAGCTTCAGGTCGCTGCCAAACACGGCCATGAAATCGGTCAATCGTGCTTTGGCCGGATAAGGGCTAAATGCCTTGCGAGCAGCCACTCTTGCCAGGTATCGGCTATACTGCTGGGGTCTTGTTTCGCATAAGAAAAACGACAACGTCCAAGCCTCGGCATACGCAAAACCGGGGTTGGTGCGGAACAATTGGTCCGAGGCGATCAAGCTTATGAGCACATTCTCGGGGCGATTTTTTAGCGAAGCCTGAAAGTCGCGTAGCCGGCCCTGGTTGATTCGATCGCTGCGGTCGTAAGTCGAGCGAGCATCCCACACCCCTCGCGCCTCGAACATCATCGCCAGCCCCTCAATCAGCCAACGTGGCTGCTCGGCAAAACGTCGATGCACGCCCACATTATAGGCTGTCTGATGAGTCGCTTCGTGAATGATGGTCTCGGCATTCATCGACCAGTCTGCTTTGCTGTTTGCTCCACTCGCATCAAATAGAAAAATTCGATTCGATTGCGGATCGTAGTGCCCCAACGTACCTGCCGGCACCGGCGAGCCATTGGCCGCAGCATATCGGTAATACTCCGATTGATTGCGAAAAACCACCGCCACCAGCGGCACCTGTGGCCGGCTGACGGGAAAGCCGCGAACCTGCATGTAGTGAGTAAACGATCGGTACAGCGACTCAAGCCGATTTGCCCACGCATCCCATTCGCCACGCGGGTGGGCAACGACAAAATGGGTGGTGGTACTGACTTCCGCCTTGCCGTTGAACTCGTTTCGCAAGCGATTCTGCATCTCAGCAATCGTGTAGCCGCGAAATCCAGTACCCGTTTTGCGAGAGTCCTTGGCCGCCGCTGGCGCAAACTCGTGCAGTTCGCCATCACGCCCGAGAAGAAACATTTGCTGCTTGGTCCAAGTCAGCGGCTGTCCTTCTAGCTTGCGACCGTCCACCAAAGCGCTCATCATAAATTTCGCCGGTCCTACCCCATGTAGAGGCACAGGCCAAACGATAGCGATCAGCAAGGCGACCAGGATAGTGCGTAATAAGTAGTTTTTCATTATCCGACTTTGCCACACATACACGCCCCCAAGCAGCCGGACCGCCACGCGGTCCAAGGCCCCCGGAGGCAAGTGTGCCTCCGGCTAGGGGTTCATTCCCAAAGAAATCTTAGCTTACGCTCGACACAAGCATTCGTCAGAATCAGTATGCTCGGTACAATTAGGCCTTCAGCTCGATCCGTTCTCGGTAATGAGGAAACAACGATGCGCAATTTACCTGTCGCTTTGAGCTTGGCTCTTTTGATGGTCCTGTTCGTCATGCCGAGTAGCGAGGCAACTTGGGCCGAGGAGATCGACCCCCAGATCATCGATCGCGTCGAACCGCTCGTTCGCCAGCTCAACGACGACAAGGCCGCTCGCCGCGACCAAGCCGAGCAGGAGCTAATCAAGCTCGCCCCCGTCGACGACCCCCAAGCACTCGACGCCTATCTTTTGCTCCTCCCCAAGCCGATCGAAGGAATGCCCGAAGAAGTCCGCTCGCGACTTAGCCAAATTCGCCACCAACTCGAAAACCAGCAAGCCAACGAGACAACCACCGCAAGCAAGCTAACGCTCAGCGCCGTCGATACCGACCTGAAAGTGCTACTCGACAAAGTCTACGAGCAAACCGGCAACCGGCTGGTCGACTATCGCGACCAGTTTGGCCAAGACACGCAGCCGCGAATCGTCTCGGTCGACATCGCCGAAGAAGAGTTTTGGCCCGCGATCGATAAAATTCTGGACCAAGCCCGCCTGAGCCTCTATCCATTTTCCGGCGAAGAGTCTCTCGCAGTCATCGAACGAGAGCAGGGCGCAGCCCCTCGCGTAGGAAAAGCCAGCTACGCAGGGCCCTTTCGTGTCGAGGCGACCAGCGTGATTGCTCAGCGCGGGTTACGCACGCCCGTGCAACAAGGGACACGTATCGAGCTGGAAATCGCCTGGGAGCCTCGCCTGCGCCCCATTGCCATTTCGCAAGCCGTCGAGCAGATAAAAATCACCGCCGACAACGGCATCGAAATTCCGCTCGCCAATTCGCAAGCCGTACTCGAAGTAGAAGTTCAGCCCGGCAACCACGCGACCGAGCTAACCATCCCGATGGCACTCCCCCCGCGCAGCGTGCTAAAGCTAGCCAGCATCAAAGGGCAATTTTCGGCATTGGTCCCTGGTCGGGTCGCCGAGTTTCGCTTTACTGAGTTGCACAAAACCAAAGACGCAAAGCAGCAACGGGGCGGCGTCACCGTCACGGTCGACCGCGTTCGCAAGAGCCAAGAACTTTGGGAAATACATATGCGGCTCCGGGTCGACAGCGAAGAAGCCGGCCTCGAATCGCATCGCGGCTGGGTATTTCAGAACCTGACTTACCTACTCAACAAGAACAACGAAATCATCGATCACGCTGGTTTCGAGACCACCATGCAATCCGAAAACGAAGTCGGCCTCGCCTATCTCTTCGAGCTGCCAGACGACGACATTGCCAATTACACCTGGGTTTACCGAACTCCCGCAGCAATCACCCGCGTTCTCTTCGACTACGAACTCACCGACATCCCCCTGCCGTAGAGCAAGGGCGTGTACTCAAAACCAACACTAGCCCGACGCGCTAGCGAGGGGAGGCGGAATACGCGATTTCCCTCGCTAGCGCGTCGGGCTAGTGTCGCTTGTTCCGAAAGGGTTTTTTGAAACAAACCCCTAGCCCAGCAGCACACCGATATCCACCAACTGCTTGCCTTCGGTGCGAATTTCATCGAGCCAACTTGTCAGCCCCAAGGGATCGTTCGGATCTAACTCTAACAGTTGCTCCACCACTTCGATCGCCATTTCCGACTTGCCCATGCTGTGCAGGCACCAGATCAATCCCCGACCGGCATCAAAGAACAACCGATTGGCCGGGTGCAGGGCCGGCACCGGCTTTGGCATTTTCGCCTTTCGCAGTGCTTTCATCCCCAATTGGTAACCAAAACCAAAATGCCCCCGAGCCAGAGCGAGGTCATGAATCGCTTCGACGGCCAGTTTGCCCAACAAAAAGTGGGCTTCGATCATTTCATGCTCGGTACCCAAAAGCCAACGCAATTCGTCGATCGCAATTTCATGCTCGCCGGCGTCGATCATCAGCCGAACTTCTTCCAGGTCTTCCGCACAATCGCGAACGGCGCGCGGCGGAACGAGTACCCACCCATTGCCACTCTTCGCGCGGCTAACCGACAGCGTGTTGGTATGTGTAGGTCGGCGAGAAGATCGTTTAGCCACGGCTTCGATGGTCCATCCATTTTGTCTACAAATACGGGCCTGTCGGGCCAGCGTAGGTCCGTCGCCCCCATCATACCTGCAAACGGGCCAAATCGAAAACGTATCCCGTAAATCCTGTCGGAAATTGCCGACAGAACCTCCCTCGCTATGCTCCTAGCAGCCGTCAGCGGCTTACTTCTGCTAGCATCGGCGCCTAATTGCCATTGCCCCTAGATTTCTCTCGCAGTTATCCTCTCGCACCTCGTATATTTACTCCCGAGTCACTAGTTGCCGCGATCCGACAGATCGCCCGATCTACAGAGCAAGGAAAACCAATGGCTGTTTTGTTACGTGCCATCGTCATGTTGGTTGTCCTGGTGGGCTTACCAGCCGCCTGGGTCTACTACGGTCCGTTGCCACCCCGTGCTCAGAGCGTCGTCGATCGGGTGGTCGATGTTGCGAAGAGCGTTCTCGGGTCGGAGCAGGCAACGGCACCTGATATCCGCACGGTGGCGACCCCTTATTTCGATCCGGCGGTGATTCCAGCGGTGGCGATTGAGACTGCCGAGACACCGGTGTTTGCCACTGAAGTCGCCTCGCCGACAACGGCTGCCCCAACCTTGCAAGAGAAGCTTTCGCCGCTACTGCAGCAGCTTCGCACATTGGGGACCACTGAGTACGCCCTAGAAAAATGGGGTAACGACGGGCAACTTTATCGTTTTCGGTGTGCGATGCCGCTTGCCCAGAGCGAGCAACATACCCAGCAATTCGAAGCGTTCCACGCCCAGCCTGACGAAGCAATTCAGCAAGTTCTTGCCGAAGTTAGCACTTGGCAAACGGCCCGCCTCAGCCGGCCCCAATTCAAATAACGGTGAAGCCCAGGTTTTTTGCTATGCGTAAAAATTCGCCCTCAATGGCTGAACAATTGTCGAGTGTTGCTCTGCGATACAACAATCCGCTCGCCCATTGGGCTACCGGCTCGACGGTGCCGGTCAGCACGCCGCAGACCGTCGAGGTTGCTACAGTCCAAGACCGAGATGACCAGCAGGCAAAAATCGCCCGTCTCGAAGCGGTTTTGTTCCTTGCCCGCGAGCCAATGTCGACAAGAAAGCTGGCGAATTTGGCAAAACTGGCCGATGGTACCGAGACGCGGACTTTGCTCAAACAGCTTAGTCAGCGTTATGACCAGCGGGCCAGTGCGCTGCAAATTGTCGAGGTGGCAGGGGGCGTCCAGCTACTGACACGGCACCAACTGGCGAGCTGGATACACCGCCTCCACGGGGGCCCCGAAGAAACTCGGCTTTCCGCACCAGCCCTAGAAACCCTGTCAGTAGTCGCCTATCGGCAGCCTATTGTACGGGCAGAAGTCGAGGCGGTTCGGGGCGTCCAGTGCGGCGAAATCCTGAGAGTATTGATGGAACGAGATTTATTGCGTATTGTTGGGCGGGCGGACGAATTGGGCCGCCCCTTTCTTTATGGGACCACCAAGAAATTTTTGCAAGTTTTTGGACTTCGGCGGTTGGAACAATTGCCTCCAATCGACCAAATTCGTAAAGTGGAAGTTAATATTTAATCAAACTGAAAACAACCAACGACGAATCATACGAATAGCACGAATATCAAGGCTAGGTCAGGCCCAAGATCAACCAATGCAGACGCTTTTTGGGAAGGGCATTTGGAACGAAATTTCTACCATATTCGCGTTATTCGTGGTTTAACTCTTTTCACTTTAGGCATTTGGTAGAGTACACTGTGCAGTTCACCCAATCGCAGATTCGCACAGTGCAAATTTCTCGAAAATGGTATACGAAGATGTAGGAGCAATAACGTGTTGTTCGTCGAAGATTCTCACCAGAGTGGTTTATTGATGGTTACGCAACGCATGAACCCTGCCACGGATGTGTTATTTGCTAGACTCGAAATTCCGTTAGGCGATTTTGGGTCGCCGGCGGGGCAAGGGACAGTCGAGATGCTTAGCGAGAGAAATAGGCCAGTTGCCGAGTTGGATGGGGCAGAAATAGACGACTCAGAGCTTGACGAAGCAGATGCCACCGAAGAAGAAGATGGTGACGAAGTCGAGTACGAATATGAATATGAGTACGAAGACGAAGAGGACGAAGAGGACGAAGAGGACGAAGACAAAGACGACAAAGACGACAAAGACGACAAAGACAAAAAAGAAGATGGCGACGATGCTGAAGATGAAGACGCCGACGAATACGAGTATGAATACGAGTACGAAGACGACGACGAAGAAGAGGAGGACGACGACGACTCGGTTGAGGGCGAAGAAGAGGACGAGTGGGAAGAAGTCGACGACGATTCTGACGTCGACGACGAATCAGACGATAGCGACTACGAGGAAGCCGACGACGAAGAGGATGATGATGCAGACGAGTATGAGTACGAAGACGAAGAAGAAGAGGACGACAAGTAGCGAGTCGTTACTAATTTTCTAGCTTGAACAAACTTCGCAACGCGTCTAGTAGACCGTGCTGGGTGCCATTTTTCGAAGCATCTTGTAGCGATTTCAACGGCGGATGCAGCATCTTGTTCACCAGCCGATCGGCAAACTGTTCGATCTCTTTTCGGCTTTCGTCGTCCAGTTCTGGCAACTTGTGAAATAGCCGTTCTAATTCGGCATTCTTAGGGCGTTCGAGACCTTTGCGTAGCTCGAAAATCACCGGTCCCGTCGCGCGGTGATTTATTTCAGCGACAAATCGTTTTGTTTCCTGGAGCACAATCTTCTCGGCGGCTGGCAGTTCAGCTGCCCGGGCCGCCCGATTCTTCTCGCACGCCAGGGCTAAATCGTCCAGCGAATATAGATAGACCCCCAGTGCGTTACCCACCTCTGGGTTGAAATCGCGGGGAACGGCCAGATCGAGGATGAACAGGGGCCGCTGATATCGTCCTGGGACCACTTTCTCTTCGAAATTCGCGGTAGTCACGATAGGCTCGGTGGCGGCCGTGGTGCTGATCGTCAAATCTGCCGCGACGAGCTGCTCCCACAGTTCCTCCCAGCCGTGGTACTGCCCGTCCCACTTTTCCGCCAATTGCTGGCCCCGCTGGACGTCGCGGTTAATAACGTGAATCTGTGCATCGCCCGCATCTCGCAAGTAGCGTAGGGTTTCGTCCGCCATTTCGCCGGCACCGATCACCAGGACATGCTTGCCGTCAAACGATTCAAAAACGCAACTGGCTAAGTCAGAAATCGCCACGCTTGGGATACTCACCCGATGCTTGTGAAGCGAGGTCTCGCCTGCTACCCGCTTGGCCGTCCGCAGTGCCGATTGAAATAAGCCGTGCAACAATGGGCCGGTCGATCCCACTTCCTGAGCCGATTGATAGGCCTGCTTCACCTGGGCCAAAATCTGTGGTTCGCCGACCACCATGCTTTCGAGGCTGGAAGTAACCCGATACAAATACTTCACCACCTCGTTGCCCGACAAGGTCATCATCCGTCCCTCGACCTGCTCGACGGGAACCTTCCGATAATCCAACAGCGCTTTGATCAGCTCGTTTGCCAAGGGGTCGCCGGTTGCATAGAGTTCCACTCGGTTGCAAGTCGACAGCAACAACAATTCAGTATCAGGAAAACGCGATTGCCATTCGCGCAAGGCTTCTAAGGTCTGCGAATAATCAAACGCCAATTGCTGGCGAATATCGATACCCGTCTCACGATGCGTACACCCAACCATCTGGAGGTTCATAAGCGACCTCCGGACGTAGATACCTTCGGCTCTTCTGATTCTGTTGATACGCTAGGCTCTTCGGTCTCAGCGCCCATGTGCAGCGAGTCGTCGCCCCAGGTCACCACGGCAAGAACGAGCGCCAAGAACAAAAACGCTGCGATCGTGAGATAAGCGACTTTTTGCCCCTGTCGAGCTGCTGGGTAGACCAACCGAAAACACTCGGCAACCATCAGCCAGACAAACATTGCCGCCAAACTGAGAACGACGGGATCTGTCCAGGGCACGAAGTTTTGTTCGCCCTGATGGGCCAATCGACTCAGCACGCCGGTAAAAAATCCGCCGCCGACAAAGAGCGTCGCCACCCCCAACGATCGGCTATTCACCTTTCCCAACCATTCCAAGCTAGGAAGCTGCAACCGCCCCCAGGACGACTGCTTGTGTTTTAAGCGATAGCTCTGAATCAGATACATTAGCCCCGCTAAAAACCCCACCAGTACGGTTACGGTTCCCAGCATCAGCAGCACACCATGCACCTGCCCCCAGACGCGCGGAGCTTGAAAAGTGGCGAGCGGCGTTTTCGTGGCAAATCGCGAAATTCCCACCAGCGCCAACACTGCTGGCAAGATGAACAGCCCCATTGAGGATCGTGGGTAATAGAGTTTTAGTACCAGATAAACGATCACCACTACCCAAGCCGCCAGCACATACCAATCCTGCTGACTCGCTAATGGCGCCGCAGGCATCTCGGCCACCCGGCGGCCCAGATACCAAGTATGGGCGATCAATCCCGCGATAGCAGAGAACAACAGGGCGAATCGCCCAATCCGATTCCGAGCCCAAAGCCCCGAGAACTCAAGTGCCAGCGCAACGCCATAGCTTGCCGAAAAGCAAAACATGTTGATGCCAGAATCCATCGGTGGCCGCCTAACGAATTTTCGCTCAAAAATTTATGGAAGGAGACTTGGCTAAGCCGGCGAACGGTTACCCTTCGCCATCCAAACCATACTGCTTTAGCTTCTTGTGCAACGTATTTCGGTTGATCCCCAGCCGTGCGGCTGCCTTGATCTGCACATGATCGCAAGTTCGCATCACTTGCGATATCACCTCGCGCTCGACCCGATCGACAATCCGGCTATGGAGATCGTTTTCGGTGTCACTCACGCCGTTCAAGCCGGTATGCACCAGCTCTTCGGTCAACGACTCGATATCCATGGCCCTACGACCCAACGCCCGTGGCTGACGTCCTGAGGTCACCACCGAGGGTAGCAGGTCGAGCGTCAACTCGTCGCCCAACGCCATGACAACCGCCCGCTCGACATAATTTTGCAACTCTCGCACGTTGCCGGGCCAACTGTACTGCTGCATCGCTTCCATCGCCTTCGGGTCGATATGCGCAACATAGCGGTCGTTCTGTTCATTGTAGAGGTCAAGAAAGTGAGCCACTAGCTGGGGAATGTCTTCGACCCGGTCTCGGAGCGGGGGTAGGTAAATCGGCACCACATTGAGCCGATAGTACAAATCCTCGCGAAAAGTGCCCTCAGCCGCCAATTCCAGCAAATCGCGGTTGCTGGCCGCGATCACCCGGGTATCGACCTGCACGGTCTTGGTGTCGCCCACACGCTCGAACTCGCGTTCTTGCAGCACCCGTAGCAATTTCACCTGCAAGTGCAGCGTGGTCGAGTTGATTTCGTCCAAAAAGATGGTGCCCTTGTGGGCCGCCTCGAACCGCCCGGTGCGGTGGTCGATTGCCCCGGTAAACGCCCCGCGAACATGACCAAACAGCTCGCTTTCGAGCAGGTTTTCGCTCAGCGCTCCACAGTTCACGCGCACAAAGGGTCGATCGTTCCGACTGCTAAATTCGTGGATCGCATGGGCGATCACCTCTTTACCCGTCCCGGTCTCGCCCAACAACAGCACCGAGGCCCTCGAACGAGCCACCTGCCGCGTGTTGCGATAGACCTCTCGCATCGCCTGCCCCGAACCGATGACACCCGGCAGTGCAATCTCGGCGAAGTCGTCCTGGTCGGCGGTGGAGGGTGGGATACTCATTTACCTAAGCTGAAAAGAAAAGGGCCCGCGAATTACGCGAATAGACGCGAAAAAGTAGTTTCTTAGGGATTTTAGTGGCTGAACATTACATCGAAGCAGCAAAGCTGCTTCTGCCCCAACGGGACTAAACATCATAGCCTAGGGCAAGGCAAGCGAGCGTAGCGAGGCTTGCCGCCGCCCTAGGTTTAATTGTTAGGAGTCCTCGGTGGCTACATAATTGAAGGAACTGCTCTAAGATAGGACTCTCGCAAAAAGACGCAAAGGAATTGCAACGGTTATCAATTTGAGTTGAAACACTAATCTTCGCTAATCTGATTAGTGAAGATTAGCGCCGATTAGCGTTCTTTTTTATCCTGTTATCCTGTCAACTTTACCTGCTTGGTTGCGGCTTTGCTGCGCTGGGTGATTCGCGGGCTTAAACATGCTAGCGTTTTCACCCTGAGTCACAACCAGTCGTCAATCTAGGGTTTAACCCCCTGATCTTGAAGCGTGTGAAACTTTTCCCTCCAAAGCATCCAGAATCTGACCCAGCACTTGTTGTGTCTCTGCGCCAGCCGACTCGCTGGTGTTGTATCGCTCGTATTGTTGGTGGATCGTGTCCAATCGCATCTGCTTGCCAAAGCGTTGGACGCTGGTCGCAAACGATTCTGCCGCCAACTGTCGCATCTCGATCGGATTCACTCCTCGGCTCGCAAAATCGATTAACGCGAGCTGGCTACCGGTCGTTCCTGCCATCGCCAAAGCGCTGAGCGACGGCTCGACCAGCCCGGGGACGTGCACCGTTTCGCTCAACACTCTCACATCACGCAGTAATTCGTCGTAGGGATGGCCCTGTTCGAGTAGCTGGCCAATCCATTGGATTGCCTGCGCTGCCCGCTCTGCGCGTTGTTGCTCGGTGGCTAGTTGGTCGCTCCGTTGCCCCAGGCGGTCGACCGTTTCTTGCATCTCTTGATCGCTGTGGGGCCGAATTACGGCAAGCAATTTTGAATCCACCGTAGCCAATCGTCGGGCCTGTTCCAGATTGGCCAGACTGCTCAAGATGGCCACCGGGATGCGTGCCGTCCGTTCGTTCGAGCGGAGTTGATAAACGATCTCTCGCAAAGCGGGCCGATCAATATCGCTGTCAATCAGCACCAATTCCAATCGCGGCGAGTTTAGCGCCGCCTGCAATGCCGCGCGACCCGAGGTTGCTGGCGTCGCATCGTATCCCAGCCCTCGCAATTGGGCCGCCCAATCGTCTGCTCGCAAAGTCACCGACGAGGCCACCATCGCCTGAGCCGGACCGGCCCCGGCAGCAAACTCCCACAGCGCTTTCGGCACTCGGCTTGCTCCAGCAAACGAACGCTGCGGAGCCAATTTCATGATCGCCTCGAGCGCTGCGAAACGTAGCGTCCGATTGCCATGCCCTAGGGCAGTGGCCAAAGGCGAGGGTCGACCGGAGTTTGATATCAGGATGGACGAGTCTCCCAAATCGCCAAGCCGTGTTGCACAGGTGATCGCAGCCCCCATCAGGTCGCGCTTCATCGCAGCAGCAAGCGGGCCCGAGAAATCAGCAGCAGTCGTTGATTCCAGGATGGGCGAAGCGACTGCTCGATCCTCGGACAAAAGGTTCCAAGTTTCGAGGTGATAAATGATGGCCAGTTGCCGCTGGTGCTCTTCTGGAACGCCACATCGCAAAAGACATTGCGAAAGTCGTTCTGCTACCAACAATCGGATCATCCTGAGATGAACCTTCTTGCCAGAGAAGTTGTTTTGGGCATCCGGCTTCGAGTGATCATGCCAGGTCCACCAGAGGCCCTCCTCCGCGTCGTTTGTCGGCCAATCAAAGGCACCTCGCTCGATTCGTCTTATTTCTCTCGCAAGAAGAGCACGGGCCTCGGCATCGTTCGGAACGGTGTGCCCCAGTTTTGAGAGGGCGGTGGTCGCTGCGGCGATTACCGCTGGGTCAGCTTCTGAACCGGCGACGATGGCCGCCAAAAATGGCAGCGCCTCGTCGACTCGCAAATAACCACACATCTCGGCCACGTCGCGGCGAAAGTGCCCGCGGCAATCAACCAATGCGGCCACCAGCAACGGGTTGGCTGCCGGTTGCAGGCCGGTGATCGCCAGCATGAGGTTTGCTCGTATCGACTCTTCTTCTGCCTGGGCCAACGCTTCTAGGCAAGCCTTTGCGCCGTCGATTCCGGTCGCCGCCAACTCAACCCGGGCTGCTTTGCGAACTTCCGCAGCGGGGTCGTTTACCTCGGCAATCAACTTTGCCAGCCGCTCAGGGTCGAGAGCACGTCGGGAGGCCGCTTCGAGACAGCGATTGGTAAACGCCCTGGCACCAGCGAACTGCGCAGGCACCTCTTCGATGGCCGGTTTTTCCAGGCGAGCCAGCTTCATCAAGCGGGCCGTCCCAAATTCCATCGCCAAATCTGCGTAGATCGCGTCTTCCAATTCGACCTCGGCCAGCGTTTTCCAAACCACCGCAGCCACGTCCGTTTCTCCCAAATCAACAAGCGTCAGCACCGCGGCCAACTTTGCCGCAGGCGTGTCACGCGGCGAATCCAAAACCGTCGCCACCGCTGCGCCACGACGGGTTGCCGCCCCTAGCAGGGCCTCGTCCGCAGTCTGCGCCCACACGTGGCCACTCACCAACGTGGCCATCGTAACCAAACAAAAAAATAATCTCATAACGCAAATGCCCTATTCCCTAGTTCCTAATCCCCAGTCCCTAACTCTTCAGCCGCTCTCGCCACATCGCGACTTGCTTTGCCACTTCTGTCGGTGCCGTCGAGCCATAGCTGCGGAACGCAGCGATTGCCTGTTTGACACCTAGTACTTCGTATACTTTTTCGTCGAGCGATTCATGGGCCGATTGAAATTCGGAGAGCGACAAATCGGCCAACGGCACGCGCTGCTTCATTGCCACCGCCACCAAGCCGCCAATAATCTCATGGGCGGTCCGCTGTGGGATTCCCAAACCGATCAGATATTCCATCAAAGTAGTCGCGTCTAAATAGCCCCGGTCCAACCGTTCGGCGATCACCTCGCGATTCAACTCCGCCCTCGCAACGACTGCGGCAGTCAATTCGAGGCAGGCTTCGACCGTCTCTGTCGAGTCGAATACTCGCTCCTTGTCTTCCTGCAAATCGCGGTTGTACGCCAGCGGCAAACCCTTCACCAGCACCAGCAAACTCTGTAAATTGCCGACGACGCGGGCCGTTTTGCCTCGCGTTAGCTCCAGTACGTCGGGGTTAATCTTCTGCGGCATGATCGACGAACCGGTGCAATAAGCTTGCGGCAACGTCAAAAAGTCGAACTCGCTGGTCGACCACAGAATCCATTCCTCCGCCCAGGTGCTGAGATGCTCGGCCACCAGCGTCAGCACAAAGGCAAACTCGATCGCAAAGTCCCGGTCGCTCGACGAATCGAGACTGTTCGCGACAACGTCCTCGAAGCCCAGCTCGTCAGCCACCATCTGTCGGTCGATCGAAATCGTAGTGCCCGCCAGCGCCGCCGTGCCCAGCGGCAATTGATTCACTCGGACCCGACAGTCCGCCAGCCGAGTGCGATCTCGTTCGAGCTTTTCGCAATACGCCAGCCAATAATGGTTTGCCAGCACCGGCTGGGCCCGTTGCAGATGGGTGTAGCCCGGCAGAATGACCCCCTCGTCACGTTCGCATCGGCTGACAAACGCCTTTTGCAAATCGACCAGCCGCGAGTCAATCGTGTCGATAGCATCTCGAATCCAGAGTCGAAAATCGGTCGACACCTGATCGTTGCGACTGCGCCCCGTGTGCAGCTTGCGACCAACGTCGCCGATCCGATCGATCAGCGCCCGCTCGATGTTCATGTGGACGTCTTCCAGCTCAGTTCGGAAAACGAACGAACCACCGGCGATCTCGCTCGCGATTTGCTCCAAGCCGTCAATAATCTGAAGAGACTCGGCGTCGGTGAGTACCCCCGTCTTGGCCAACATCCGAGCGTGAGCAGTCGAGCCGCGCACATCTTGGGCATAGAGTCGGTGGTCGAAGCTCACGCTCTCGGTAAATTTTTCGACCCGCGGATCGGTCTCGCCGTCGAACACGCCAGACCAGGGTTTTTTCTGATTTTTTGACACAATAGGTAACAGACACTAGCACAATAGGGAAGTTCGCCAACACCTTTACAGTAAATGGTTTAGGACGCCGAGTCAATCAATCAAAGGCACCCAACGCCCAATAATTAAGCAGTATAATCCCACCCCCCCCCGTAGTCTAAACCACCCGCTCTCGGCTTTCCCCTTTCCGCTTTGTCAATTCCCTCCAAGAAATCACCCCCACCAACGAACAACCAAGCAGATCGATTAAGATAGTAGCGCAGCGGCTTCCCCCGCGGATTGCAAAGTCGCTGTGGGAGGCGTCTCTGACGCCGATCGAGAGACGAAGCCAACCACTTTCGGCGTCAGAGACGCCTCCCACATCGAGGATTCAACCGTGTACGATTTAATGGAGCAAATCCTGCGTTTGAAGACCCCATTCAACATGATTGTCGTGGTGGTGTTGATCACCACCGGCGCAGGGGTCATCACGAGCATTGCCAAGCAATTCCGCAAATTTGCCAGCCAGCGTTTAGAACTCGACTTCAAACGAGAATTGCTCGATCGGGGAATGACCGTCGAAGAAATCGAGCAAGTCCTTCAAGCAAAATCCGAAAAGCAACCCCAACCATAGCCGGGCCATCCTGGCCCGAAAAACACCCACCCATCAACAAACTGGACCCCAAATCATGTTCCACTTACCGTTGTTACTAGCCCAGGATGTAGCGTCGTCCATTCCCTCAGCCAACACGGAGAGCTTCTTTGGACTCGGCACCGACGAGCTCGTTGTGCTGATCGTAGCCATTGGTTGCACGACCGTGGTTCTTATCGTTGCCACGGTCATCATCAGTGCCATGGTTGGCTCAGTTCACCGCCGCAACGCCGAGTACGACTTAAAGCGTGAAATGCTCGACCGCGGCATGACCGCCGAAGAGATCTCGCAAGTCATCGAAGCTACGCCACTCCCCCAAGACGGCGTCGGACGCTGGATCGCTTCCTGGGGAAAGTGCGGAAAAACCCGCAAGCAGAATCTCTGAGCTGAACCTCAGCGTCTTTTATACATCAACATCCCTAAAGCGGAGATAGCGCCTAACAGCAGTGTACTCGGCTCGGGGATAGCTACGAGACTGGAGACAAAGACCCCGCTTGTGCCATCGGTAAAGTGGGCCAAAAACGCCAGTTGCCCCAGGTCATTAAATCCGCTTGGAAGGCCATCCTCGTTGCCGGTGCCCCTGGCAAAGTCGAGGCCACTGATTTCACGGAAGTCTGTGCCAGAACCATCATCGACATCCAGCAAATCTCCCGTAAGGGCAATCAGACGCAGGTTGCCCGACAAATCTTGAGCCCAGATTCCACTTTGAACCGTACCGTTTAGTTGAGATCTAAATGCTGTTTGACCTAACTTGTTCAGCACGAAGTCGTCGTCTCCAAAGGATCCAAAAGTTAGGCCACTCTCAGTACCGGGGGCGGCACTACCCTGGCGAGCAACAAGAGCCAGCCCATTTCCGTTCCCCTCGCTCCAGATGCCACTGCCCCTATCAAATGTGCCCGGGCCGGTTGTTGGGGCCATAAATGCCGTTTGGCCGTTGCCGTTCAGTACGACTGTTTTTTCAAATGGGATAAAAGAATCGGGAAATCTAGCGAAGTCTACACCACTCTCAGTGCCGGGCGCCGGGTTCCCTTCGCGAGCGACAAGAGCCAATCCGTTGCTGCTTCCTTTCCAGATACCCGAATTGCTCCCAGGGTTGTTTGGATCGATGAAAGAGCTTGCAAAAGCCAATTGCCCACTGTCATTCAGCGTTGCAACACCTGGAAAACTCATGATTGCACCGCTTTCATCTCCGGGTATAGGACTTCCTCGGCGAACGACAAGAGCAAGTCCACTACCAACTCCTTCGCTCCAAACCCCAAAGTCGTTTGTTCGGAGAAAGGCAGAAAAAGCCGTTTGTCCACTACCATTTAGTCTGACGGGGGGCGCAAAAATTATGTTGAAAGTGACGCCGCTTTCGGTGCCTGGAGCTTGGTTGCCTTTAAGGGCGACAAGAGCCAATTCGCTTCCATCCCCTTCGCTCCAGATACTGCCCCCAATTGGTGTTGCTCCGACCAAAATACCTGCAAAACCTACTGAGCCATTGCTGCTCAGAGAAGGTTCAGACAGGAGTTCGAAGGTCGAATCGGTACCCGGCGCAGCGCCGCCTACGCGGGCAACGAGTCGTGGTTCGCTGCCGCCTTCTTCAATCCAGATGCCATCTTGATTGGCATCATCTACCACCGAGTCGTCCAAATAGCCAGCAAATGCTAGTTGCCCGCTGTCGTTCAGAACCGGATTGCTGAAATTGAAGAAATTCTCACTATCCCCCGTGCCCGGCGCAACGCTACCCGCGCGGGCGACCAGAGCAAGCCCATTCCCACCCCCCTCCGACCAAATCGCAGAGCGGTTGTCGGTGCTTACCCCTGTGCCAGTGAGGAATCCAACGAATGCCGTCTGGCCTGCGTCATTAAGAACGGGGACGCCGAAATTGTTGACAGAGCCAAAGTTGACTCCGACTCCCATTCCCGGTGCCGCATCTCCGGAGAACGCTACGGTGCGCAGGGTCTGCGCCTCGGCGACGGAAACCAAACAACCGAGCACTAACAGCAGGCAGGCGAAAAAATGGGTGATTCTCAAAGTTCGACCTTTCCATTCAGTGTAGCCACGAAAAAAGGCGTCACCATCCCCGCACCATTGCCTGCATTGCAGCAATCGTGTGCGAAGAATTGTGACGCCTTTTTTCGTTAGCTTTATCTCGCGTTGTAGTTGACCCAGCGTAAATTATGCAATCGCTTTGCAATTTTCCCCGTTAGATTTTCCGCCGAAAAAGGGCCGATCATCCCTCGCAATCAGCAGCGGGATGTTTTTGGGTGGCACCGACACGGGTTCGGAAAAAGGTTTTTGGCGAGAGACCGCTTGGCGGACCCGTGTCGGTGTGCGAAGCACAGGAGGCTTGCGAGTTTGTTCTCCTCAGCTCACGAAACTTTCGAACCCACCTGCTTCAGCGGGTGGTAATTTAGTTTCCTACCGCGTCCATTTGGCCAATGGCTCGCGGTGTACGGTTGCCGCAGTGTCGCCTTGTAGCTTGCGAACCGCTTGTTCGGTGGTCGCCACTTCATTGGCCGAGGTGAGCCAATCGATGGTTACCTGGGTCGACCAAGTTTGGCCAGCTGCCAATTCGACGACTCGGCCTTGCTGTTTTTCAAAATCTCGCGGGTTCGGAAAATTCGTTGCCGGTTCTAGGCCCGTCACATACCCGTCGGACGAAGCAACCATGTTTTTCCACTGGGTGAAGTACGGCAAGTCGTTGGTGTTGAATCGTATCGCCGCGCCAGTCGAGCTATCGCGGTTTTTTATCAGCACCTGTGTTTGGCTGTTTTCGTCCGCGAGGAGATCAAAAAAGAAACACTGCTCCGGAGCACCGGCCACGGGCGGCCCGTACTTGTTCCACATGTCAACGTTGGCCGTCGCTACGGGATCGTGTGGCGCGATCTCGCGAATTGGGGCCACAAGCTCAGCACCGTCGCCCAGCAACGGCTCGCCAAAGTTGATGTGGTAGAGCATCTGCATCCCTGCCGGGGTGCCGCCAAAATTCTCCACCTCGTCGTCTAAAGTAAACGACGTGCTTCCGATGGCCGCGGTCACAGACGCGGTGAGTCGCAGCTTCTGGAAATGAAACCGACATTCCTCTACCACCCCACGAACGGTGATCGTCCCCGCCGAGTCGTCGACCACGACTTCCACCTTCAGGGCAGGCCGATTGGCAAGATGCCCATGCAGCGGGTAAAGCAGCCGACCAGCGTCGTCGAATACGGGCGCGCCATTGCTCTCCAGGCCGCAACGGACCATCAGCTCGTCGAACCCGTCCAGCCAGCCCAGGCCGCTCGGCTCGGCAACCGGGACAAACTTCGGATGCACCGGCCCATGCACGGGAGATTTCCAGCCGAGCTTTTCACCACTGGGCAACTCGGCTCGCCAAATGCCCATTCCGCGGGTCGGCAAAATCGCCAGCCTCATGCGACCCGTATCGACTTCGACCAGCTCCACTCCATCCTGCAACCCGCCACGCAGGGTCCGTTTGGTGACACTCCAACCATCGCCAGCGCTTGGCATGTCGGCCGCTGAAATGCGAATATCGTCGTGATGGGTGCCGTCTGCCGTGTCGGTTAGCGTCCAGGATTTCGTGGGCATGGCAATGTTTCTCCAGAAAAAGATTGCAAATGAGCCTGATTCGTTTTTTGCGACTGCTTGCGGAACGAGGCGATTTCTTGTTCACTATTGGCAAGGCTGCGGACGTATTTTCTTACCTCGTGCGCAGCTTTGGCCTGAACTTGTTTGGGGCATGGGGGCGGGTGTGGGCGTGCTCGCCTTTGGGGGGGCTCCTTGGACCGCGTGGCGGTTCGGCTGTTTATTTACGTACCTTGGAGTATTTAGCGGATGTCTGTTGAAACCACTACGTTCACGGGCCAATCGGTCCTCCACGGCGAAGCTCTTACCAGCGTACTCGAACAAGCACTCGATGCCGAGGGTGGCCTGCTACGCCTGGCGCCCAACTGGGTGCCCCGAAGCTTTTTGCACCCCGGCAAACGAATCAAGCTGCATCCCCATGATTGGTATGCCTACGGGGCCCATCGGGGCGGCATCGACGAACGATGGTTTGGCAGCACCACCGACGCAGCCAACGACAACCGTGTTTGGCACGAGGGCCAAAGCTTCTGCACCTTCGGCGGACAGCAGTTCATGCTAAAAGATGCCGTGGCCGAAGCCCCGAATCGGGTGATTGGCAGTTCGCTTTGGGACACCTACGGCAAATGGCCCATCTATTCGAAGTTTTTCGACAACATGGGCCCGATCCCCCACCACATGCACCAGAGTGCCGAGGATGCAGCCCTGGTTGGCCAAGAGGGAAAGCCCGAGTCGTATTACTTCTGCCCACAGTACAACAACGTCGACAACAATTTTGCGTACACCTTCATGGGGCTAGAGCCCGGCACGACCAAGGCCGACTTGCGTCGTTGCCTCGAAAACTGGAGTCGCGGCGACAACGGCATCCTCGATCTCAGCCGAGCCCACCGACTACAACGGGGCACCGGCTGGTTGATCCCGCCCGGCGTGTTGCATGCTCCCGGCTCGCTCTGTACCTACGAGCCGCAGTGGGGTAGCGATGTCTTTGGCATGTATCAGTCGCTGGTCGAAGGCCGCGAGGTGCCGTGGGCATTGCTTGTGAAAGACATGCCTGAAGAGAAACATCAAGATCTTGATTTCATCATTGGCCAACTCGATTGGGAAAAGAACGTCGACACCCACTTCAAAGAGAGCAACTATCTGGAGCCGATCGTCGCCGACGAAGGCGAAGGGTGGGTCGACCGATGGATTGTTTACGGCCTAGTCGATGGCAAGCAACTATTCAGCTCGAAAGAACTTACCCTCGAGCCAGGGGCCAAGTGTACGTTGAAAGATCCCGGTGCCACCAGTTGGATTACCGTCCAAGGACGGGGCCGGATGGGTTCGCTCAACTTGCAAACGCCCGCGATGATTCGCTTTGGCGCGACGACCGAAGACGAAGTCTTTATCACCCACGAAGCAGCAACGTCCGGCGTCGAAATCGAAAACACCGGCAGCGAACCGTTGGTCGGCCTCCGTTACTTCGGACCCGACACGTTCGACACGGTGCCCAACGTGGGAGATTACCGGAATTGATCACCGCGGAGTTCACAGCTTACTATTCGTGCTACTAGAGCAGTTCCTTCAATTATGTAGCCACAGAGTTCACAGAGAACACTGAGATAAGGTTACTCGCTTCAGTATTTTCTCAGAGACCTCGGTGTGCTCTGTGGCTATGCTTTTATAAGAAATACTCTAACGGTTTAAATTTACGCAACGAGAAAAGTTTTGGATGATTGGGCCTACAAATTAGACTCTCGCAAAGGCGCTAAGGCGCAAAGAACGGGGGAATCCAGTCTTACAATCTCTCATGCGCGGCTCCCAAAGGTAGTTGATCTCGCAGAGACACTGAGACAGCAGAGAAAATTGGGATGCCGTAACTCTGCCGTCTCTGCGTCTCTGCGAGATAATCCCTTTTCTTGTTTCCTTTGCGTCTTAGCGCCTTTGCGAGAAATTCCTACCTATTTGGTTGCGTCCAGAAACCGTGCTGTGTTTATCGGTGTTCATCTGTGGCTAAACTTTATCCTCATTCCCCTCTGCGATTCTCCGCGTCCTCTGCGGTGAACCAAAAACAGGAGACTACATAATGTCCAACAACTTTCCTAAACTTCACAATGCTGCTTGGCCTGGGATGGTGGGTAAGGAACCCGACACGCCCAATCCGCCGATCGAACTCGACACGATGCTCGACTACACCGCTGCGGCTGAGGTCGGTGGTCAGAAGTTCGATGGGGTCGACCTCTTTCTGTTCGACCCGCACGTAAGCATCGACTCGACGGCTGACGACCTCAAAGTGCTGGCCGACAAAGTGCAGTCGCGTGGTTTGGTGATCGGTTCGGTGGTGGCTCCGGTTTGGCCACCCACGGGCGGTGGCAGCGCGATGGACGAAGGCGACGACCGTGCCAACTTTCTCAAGCAGGTGAAAAAAAGTTGCTCGATCGCCAAGCAGCTACGTGAACTGGGCGTTCGTCCCTACGGCATCGTGCGTATCGATTCGGCGGCTGGGCCCGACGATTGGTATGCCGATCCAGAGGCCAACCAAAAGATCATCGCCGAGACTTTCCGCCAAGCGTGTGACATCGCCGCCGACCACGGCGAGCAACTAGCTGCCGAAGGTGAAATCTGTTGGGGTGGCATGCACAGTGCCCGACGTATGGTCGAACTGCTCGAACTGGTCGATCGACCAGAGGTCTTAGGTTTTCAAGCCGACATGGCTCACACGTTGCTTTACACGTTGGGAGTCAACGCGCCAGAAGATTGTATCTTGCCCGAGGATTTCGATTGGTCAGACATCGCCACGTTCGACGCGGCTTACACCAAGCTGACCGACGCCTTGCGCCCCTGGACCCTTGATTTCCACATCGCCCAAAACGATGCGACCGTACACGGCACCGGCAGCCACGATAAAACGGGCAGGCATTGTTTGGCCGACGATCCCAAGGGCAAGCTAGATATCACCAAGCAAGCCGGCTACTGGCTTCGCGATGGCGTGGATGGCCAGCCACACAAGAAATACCGGCACATCTGCTGGGACGGCTGCATGTTCCCCAACGACGTCATGGGCAAGCCAGAAACCTGGAACAACATCCTGGCAGCAATGGTCGCCGTCCGAGAGGCCCACGGCTGGGAGAGTTGAAAATAAAGCGGAAAGCCGAAGGGGGGGAATTTCTATGCGGATGGAAGGGTTGCGTGATCGGACGAAGTAATTTGCACTACGTGTGGTAAAACTGTATTCCGCGTTGCCGAAAGAAACATCTGCACAGGTGATGGGCAAGCAAGTTTTGCGTTCGGGTACCAGTGTGGCTGCCAATTTTTCTGAAGCCACAAGAGCCCGGTCGGACGCAGAGTTTATCGCGAAGCTTGGGATTGTTGAGCAGGAATTGGATGAAACGATGCTTTGGTTCGAACTACTGACGAAGTCCAGCATTGTTCCCGTTGCAAAGTTCGCTTCTTTGAGAGAAGAGGCGGAGGAATTAATCAAGATAATTGTAACCGCTATCAAAAAAACAAAAGCTCAGCGGGGTTAGTGTGAACTCGTGTCCAGATTTCCGCTTTCCGATTTCCGCTTTTTCCTCAACCTCATTACTGTTTAACAACACTAGTTGCATAAGGATAACCCTCACATGACCAAATCTCTAAACATCGGAATGATCGGCTACGGCTTTATGGGTCGTACGCATTCGAATGCTTACAATCGTGTCCCGAACTTTTTTGATCTGGAATATCGCCCCGTGTTGAAGGCCGTATGCGGTCGCAATGCGGAGGCGGTGCAGAAGTTTGCTGATACTTGGGGCTACGAGTCGGTCGAAACCGATTGGCGGAAGCTCGTTGCACGAGACGACATCGACGCCATCGACATTTGTGTGCCAAACAATCTGCACAAAGAGATGGCCATCGCCGCTGCCGAAGCAGGCAAGATGATTCTCTGCGAAAAACCCATCGCCATGAATGTGGCCGAAGGCGAGGAGATGTGCCAGGCGGCCGAGAAGGCAGGTGTCGCAAACACGGTTTGGTACAACTACCGACGTGTGCCGGCGGTAACACTCGCAAAGCAGATTGTCGATTCTGGCAAGCTGGGCCGGATTTTCCATTACCGGGCCAACTTCTTGCAAGACTGGACCATTGCCGAAGATTTGCCGCAGGGTGGCGAAGCACTGTGGCGACTCGATGCGGCAGCCGCAGGCAGCGGCGTCACGGGCGATCTGCTTGCCCACTGCATCGATACGGCTCTTTGGATCAATGGCGGGATTACCGACGTCAGCGCCATGACCGAAACGTTTATCAAGCAGCGCGAGCACCAACTCACAGGCAAGGTTGAGCAAGTGAGCATCGACGACGCTTGTACGTTTATGTGCCACTTCAACAACGGTTCGCTTGGCCTCTTCGAGTCGACCCGTTATGCCCGCGGCCACAAGGCCCTTTATACGTTCGAGATCAACGGCGAACATGCGTCGATCCGTTGGGATTTACACGATTTACATCGGCTGGAGTATTACGACCACGCGGACGAATCGATTGTCCGGGGCTGGCGTAACATTCACGTTACCGATGGCGACCAGCCGTACATGGACCACTGGTGGGTGCCGGGCTTACAGATTGGCTACGAGCACACCTTTGTCCATCAAGTGGCCGATTTCCTGGAAGGTATTGCCAAGGGCGAACCCGTCAGGCCGACGTTCCGCGACGCATTAGAAACCCAAAAGGTTTGCGACGCCGTACTCGCCAGTGCCAAAGATCGCTCGTGGCAACAGGTGTAGCAGTGCGGTTGGCAATCATGTTGAGTGAGATAACGAAGACCTTAGCACGCGGCACATACGCCGCAAACTATGCGCAGACATGTCAGGATCGGCAGGAAGAAAAATCGTCTCGGAGAGCCAGGATCGCCACTGCTTTTCTTGAGGGGCTTTTTTGTCGGTGCGAGTTATTGCATCGCACAAACTGGATTTAGTTGTTGCATCAAAGCCGGCATTTCTCAAGACATGCACTAGTCGCGAGCTTTGTTTTACCCGTACAGCAACGATCCAGAACGTATGCGTACAATTCATACTTCCGGGAAAACTAAGCGATGAATTAATAAGGCAACGTGACAGACGCCTGCCGATTCGCCTACGGCGGTGGAGGCGAATTAGGTCCTCATGGTCGAACCGGTTGATGCGGCGTAATAGTAGCCACTTCAGCGCTTTACATGGTTTTCGACAAATGGCTGAAAAAAAGTGTTGGCGATCGAAACTATGTCCCATTCGACTTACATAGGAGTCGTGATCCACACCTAAGAGTCGCAGCAATCGTACGAAGATCCCGTAGATCAACGACGTGGAGGCCGCCTTGAGGAATGTGTATTTCAATAATCGAAGTGCGTAATGAAGCCTGCCTTGAATTGGGTAGGTAGATTGTACTAGGCGCATTTTTTTACGGAGAGAGTCATTGCGAATGCGTAGGACGGCCCCTCCGAGAGCGGTTGCTGTTTTGATCGGCCCAAAGCTGAATAGAACGGCATCGGTTTCTTCGTGACCTGCGTATTCGTAGCCTACAAATGCCTGCGCACAGTCTTCGATCACGAGAGAGCCAATTCGATTTGAGATATTGATGATTGGTTGCATTTCAATTCGGCTGCCGAATAAATGGGCGACCAAGATAGCTCTGGTTTTTGATGTGACAGCATTCTCTATTTCGGTACTTAATGGCTCCAGATAGTTTGGCTCGATACTCACTGGTATGGGGATTAACCCGTGATGCTCGATGATCGTGAGTATATCTGGGATGGTAATCGAAGTGACTATGACCTCGCTTCCACGGGGAAGGTTGAGAGCTTGCAGCAAAAGATGAAGTCCACTGCGAACGGAAAGGCATACCAAGGATTCGCTGTTTGGCATCCACTGATTTGGGATTTCAGCAGGCTGTCGAGAAATACTCTCAGGTGCGATGGCGTTTGCCATGCCGCAAGCCAGATCCTTCCATGAAATATCGGGACGTTTGCGAGCTAACAATGCTTCGTACTCCATCGAATTCTAGATACTGATTTCCCGCTGTTTCGTTCTCTTGATTCCCTACTGGTGGGGGAAGTGCATTATGCTAGCGATTGGAGGTCCAAGTCAAACAGCGTCTGCTGCCGCACGGCCTCGTCGTCGACAAACCAATCGGTGGGCGGTAGCGTAGGTTCTTGCGCTGCCAAGGCCTGGGCGATGCGGCCATAGAGATGGCAGGGCCAGCCGACCAGACGCCGGTGGACTAGCGTGGGCGGCACCGCAAACCGTTCGGCGAGCCGATTGCGAACCCAGCGAGTACCGACATCGTCTTCGACCCAACCTTGTTGTTCAACTAATTCGCGATAGACGCTTTCCGACTCAGCCAATACAGGGTTTGCTGGCAACAGGAGTGCCAGGGCAAATCGCTCGCAATCTCGTAGCGCCAGCGTCCAAGTGTCGCTTGCACGCAGTTTTTGAAGCCAGATGGCCCGTGTGGGTTGGTCGACAAGCTCGCTCCAAAGCGAGGCGATGGCGTAGCACTTGGCCAACAGGTGCCGGTACGAAGCCAAAGGTCGAGAGTCGGCCACGATACGGTCGACATAAAGCGTGGTATGGTCGCTGCACTCCACTATGCACGCTTGTACGCTAAACCGCGGTATCAAACCGGGAACAATTTCTAGCCGTACCCCGGCTTCATTCTCCAAAACGGCTTCGACATCGACCGGGCCAGGAGCAAGCTGCGAGTTGCGGCGCCCCAACAATCGTCGGACTCGCCATTCGATGGCCAACTCGGTTAGCGCTGGTCGCGCAGGCGGGTCTTGGCAGGAATCGCCATTGAGTTCGGCAGTCGGCGGCGTGGCTAGCGAAGTGCCGACGAAATCCGCCAGTTCGGCCAGTTCCGCTTGCCCGAGGGGCGGTGCGGCTTCGGTAGTCCACCACCAATCGAGCATGCTGTCAGAAGCGAGAATCGCCGCTTCGTGATTTTGCTGTACGTCGTGCTGGGCAAGGTCGCAGAACTTGCCCCAAAGCTCAGAGGTTTCAGCAATACCAAGCACTTCGGCCACCCGGTGCAGCAGCTCCGCTTGACGCCAAGGCGCGCGGCGATGCGATTCGATGGCGCTGACGGTCGAGGCCCGCTCGTCGATCAGCCCGGCAAAAGTGCGCAGCCCCAGCCCGGCACGGAGTCGATACGAGCGAAGCAGCGCTGCGAAGGTGGTCATCCGTGAAAGTTCATCCTGAGGAGAATTCTGCGGAAAAGATTGGTCGCCTAGACCCATTGATGATAATGAATCTGACCTATAGCGGAAGTCACTTTGCATGGGCCACTTGAAGCTTCTACCGTTGATGGGCTACGATGGAGCGATTTTACACATATTTCGATGATCTGCTGGCGATCTGCAAGATCGCGGCTACATCGTTCCCTAGCCCCAATCCCCTAGCCCCCAGCCCCTTCCCCATGCCGCGACGCGACGATATCCACCGTATTTTGCTTATTGGCTCTGGCCCGATCGTTATTGGTCAGGCCTGCGAGTTCGACTATTCCGGTACCCAGGCTTGCAAAGCCCTGCGTGAGGAGGGGTACGAGGTCATACTCGTAAACTCCAATCCGGCCACGATTATGACCGATCCGGCCACCGCCGATCGGACGTATATCGAGCCGCTCACCTGGGAAATGGTTGCCAAGGTGATCGAAGCCGAACGGCCCGACGCCCTGCTGCCCACCTTGGGCGGACAGACCGGCTTGAACGTCGCCATGGATTTAGAAAAGTATGGCGTCCTAGAGAAGTACGGCGTCGAAATGATCGGGGCCAAGGCCGACGTGATCGACAAAGCCGAGAGTCGCGAACGATTCAAAAAGGCGATGGGCACGATCGGCCTCGAAGTCTGCCGTGGCAAAACCGTCACGACGATCGAACAAGCGCGCGTGTTGATCGACGACCTCGGCCTACCGGCGGTCGTGAGACCAAGCTTTACCATGGGCGGCAGCGGATCGGCCATCGCGTACAACCGCTCGGAGTTCGACGAGTTGGTGCTCCGCGGTCTCGATCTTTCCCCCACCACCGAAGTGCTGATCGAAGAATCGATCATCGGTTGGAAAGAGTACGAGATGGAGGTGATGCGCGACGCGGACGACAACGTCGTTATCATTTGTGCGATCGAGAACTTCGATCCGATGGGCGTTCATACTGGCGATTCGATTACCGTAGCCCCAGCCCAGACGCTTTCGGACAAAGAGTACCAACGGATGCGGGATGCCAGCTTGGCGGTGATCCGCGAGATTGGCGTCGAAACGGGCGGTTCCAACATTCAGTTTGCCACGAATCCCGACGACGGGCGAATGATCGTCATCGAAATGAACCCACGGGTGAGCCGTTCCAGTGCGTTGGCCTCCAAGGCAACCGGGTTTCCGATTGCGAAAATTGCGGCCAAGTTGGCGGTCGGCTATCGGTTGCATGAGTTGCCCAACGACATTACCCGCGAGACAATGGCTTGCTTCGAGCCGTCGATCGACTATGTCGTAACCAAGATTCCCCGGTTTGCGTTCGAGAAATTCCCCGAAGCCGACGACACTCTCACCACGCAAATGAAGAGCGTCGGCGAGACCATGGCGATCGGCAGCACGTTTAAGGAATCGTTCCAGAAGGCCTTACGAGGATTAGAAGTGGGCAGCTTTGGGTTTGGCTGCGATGGGAGCGATCTGTGGGGAACGGACGAGCAGCCCGACGATTCAGAAATCAAAGAAAAGCTTTCTCGCCCTGGTCCACAACGGGTGTGGTATCTGCGTTACGCCATCAAGAGCGGGATGAGCGTCGAGCATATCCACGAAATTTCCAACATCGACCCTTGGTTTTTAGACAACCTACTCGAAATTGTCGAAACCGAAGAGCAAATTCGCGCAGCAGGGTCTTTAGACAAAATTTCGCCCGCGCTATTGCGCATCTCCAAGCGGTTCGGATTTTCTGATCGCCAATTGGCAACGATGCTCGCCTCGACCGAAAACGAAGTCCGTACTCGTCGGCTAGATATCGGCATCCGCAGCACCTTCAAGTCGGTCGACACCTGTGCAGCCGAATTCGAAGCATTCACGCCCTACTTTTACTCGACCTATGAGACCGAGGACGAGGTTCCCGACAAGCCTGAGGGCGGCAAACGCATCATGATCCTCGGCGGCGGGCCAAACCGCATCGGGCAGGGGATCGAGTTCGACTATTGCTGTTGCCACGCGAGCTTTGCGCTTCGCGAGTTGGGTATCGAGTCGATCATGGTCAACTCGAACCCCGAGACGGTCAGTACCGACTACGACACCAGCGATCTGTTGTTTTTCGAGCCGCTGACGGTCGAAGACGTACTGAATATCTGCGATCGCGTTCAACCCGATGGCGTAATTGTGCAGTTCGGAGGCCAGACGCCGCTCAATTTGGCACGTGCGTTGCAAGATGCCGGGGTGCCGATCATTGGTACAAGCGTCGACGCCATCGAAGGAGCCGAAGATCGTGAGAAGTTCCAGCAGTTGTTAGAGCGTCTCGACCTCAAGCAGCCGGCGAACGGCATCGCCCGCACGATGGACCAAGCCCGTCGCGTCGCCTCGCAGATCGGCTACCCGCTATTGGTGCGTCCCAGTTTTGTGCTGGGCGGTCGTGCGATGGAAATTTGCTACGACAAAACACAACTCGAAAAATACGTTGCCGAGGCTTTCATCGTAGCCCAGGGGCAGCCCGTGTTGCTCGATCGGTTTTTAGAAAGCGCGACTGAGGTGGATGTCGACGCCATTTGCGATGGCACCGATGTCATTGTGCCGGGCATTATGGAGCACATCGAAGAGGCAGGCGTCCACTCAGGCGATTCGGCCTGTGCCATCCCGCCCTATAGTTTGGCTGGCCCCGTGGTGAAGGAACTGCGCGATGCAACCGAGGCAATGGCCCGTGAACTGAACGTGATCGGCCTGATGAACGTGCAGTTTGCCGTGAAAGAAGAAGATGGACGGCCCACCGTTTATGTGATCGAAGTCAACCCGCGTGCTAGCCGAACCGTGCCGTTTGTTGCGAAGGCGACCGGGATGCCAGTCGCCAAGATTGCAGCCAAGGTGATGGCCGGTGTTTCGCTAGCCGAGCAGGGAATCACCGAAGACCCTATCCCGAGCCATGTTTCGGTGAAGGAAAGCGTCTTTCCGTTCAACAAGTTCGCAGGCGTCGACATTGTGCTTGGCCCCGAGATGCGAAGCACAGGCGAAGTGATGGGCATCAGCTCTCGGTTTAGCATCGCCTTTGCGAAGAGTCAGTTGGCGGCCGGCTGCATATTGCCAAAGTCGGGCAACATCTTCGTCAGCGTGGCCGAGCGAGCCAAGGGCCCGATTGTCGACTTGGCACGCCGACTGCACGCAATGGATTTCACGATTCTAGCAACCGAAGGCACGGCCGAGATGCTCGCCGCGGCAAAGATTCCCACGAAGCTAGTGAAAAAAATCCGCGAGGGCCATCCGAACCTGCTCGATTTTATCACCGATGGCGAAGTCGCTTTGGTGATGAACACTCCCAGAGGAAAGGGCGCGCGAACCGACGAGGGGAAAATCCGCGCCGCTGCCGTCCAAGCCGGCGTACCATGTCTTACCACCATCGAAGCCGCCACCGCCGCCGTGATGGCGATGGAAGCACTCCGCGAAGAGGAAATGGGCGTACAAGCACTGCAAGATCGGTTCGCAACCGTCTCTCAGTAAAGCAGTATGTCGACCATCCCAAAGCAAGGGGTTGCAACCTATAGCTTGGCCCCGGGAATTAGAGCCTGCAGGACAACTGCAAAGTCGAACGATCAACCAAAGTCTGGGAAAAAAGATAACCACAGAGGACACGGAGGAACACAGAGATAAACTATTTTTCAGAAACTCTGTGCTACTCCGTGTCCTCTGTGGTTCAAATTATCGCTGTTTTTTTGTGCAATCGCGACTTTGCAATCATTCTCAACAGCGCCTGAAATTTTGCTGGTGGCCCTATCGGTTCGTGTTATATTAACAAACATGTCTACCGACGTATTCCATTTCGAGCAGTTCGAATCGTTCTCGCCCTACACGGTCGCAGGACCGTACCGCGCTGCCGATTATTGGAAGCTTCCTGAGGGAGAGCCAGTCGAACTCGTGCGAGGAAGACTCATGATGTCGCCAAGCCCAACAGCATTACATCAAACCGTGATCGCTCACCTGATTCGAATTCTTCAGCGAGCCGAAGATATTTCCGATGGGCTGATGTTTGTTTCTCCCATGGATGTCGTATTTTCAGACGATACGATTCTGCAACCCGACCTGCTCTACATTGCGAAAGATCGACGCGACATTGTCGGCGACCGAGTCGAAGGACCGCCTGATTTGGTGATCGAGATTCTCTCGCCAGGGAGCGATCGCCGCGACCGGACCGAAAAGCTCGATCTCTATGCCAAGTACGACGTTGCCGAATATTGGATTGTCGATCCCGCCTCTCAGCTATTCGAGTTCTTGATACTCGACCAAGGTCCTTCGGGCTGGAGCTTGCCCGCAGGTTTCGACTGGGCTGAGTGGACCGACTACGATGGAGACGGAAGTGCTGACTACTCGAC
>JAADGV010000037.1 GCA_013152205.1 Planctomycetota bacterium | reverse complement strand
TCACGGGCCTTGGGGCGGGTGCAAATGATCCCCTCCACATCCCATTCGTTACAGTACAATAAAAAACGAACCATCGACTGTTCGTCGTCTGGGTCGCCCCCCGCATCGGTTTCGACGATGACACGTAGACGCGGAATCCCCTCGGATTCTTTTGCAATCAAACTCGCGTTGTCACTCTCTGCCAACGCCTGCGATGAAAAAACGTGTGACAAGACCAAGAGCGAAACGAGTAACCCTCCGGCAAACCGGTCGCTGAATATTGTTTTCATAGCGGCTGTCCTATCCGAAATAATGCCGATTTGCAAATCATGTTTCACGGTTGGTCTCAGGTTGAGGTTAATGGGATCGCTCGTTTTCTGGCACGTCAATATCCCATTGAGTGTCTTCCTTGAGAAAGTCGTATTTCTGCTGGTAGGTTGGAAACAACTGCCTGCCATCGGGGATTTCTTCTCCGTACTCGGTGACGGGTATACCGTCGGTGCCCGTGACGGTGATAAGGTGAGGGCCGCCAACAATGCTTTGTCTCTCGGGCGTGGCATACTTCCCGTCGGTGATCGGTGCGCCTCCTCCTGGGCCGTGGTTGCCCTCGGACGTATCGGGTACAAAGCGGATAAAACCTTTCGGCACTGGTTGGCCCTGGTAAGTTACTTTTCCAGAAACTTGATAGCGCGTCGGACCGTCGTACGACTTGCCACACCCGATCGTCAAAACGATTGTCATGGCCAAAGCAGAAACGGTGAGATGCCCGATCCGCCCATGCTGATAGAGTTGCCTACTCTGCCCGAATTGGAAGCTCCCCGAAAAAATCATTGCGGCAATCCTTCCAGCGGTAAACCGCTATTACGTTGGCCTAGCTGCTGGTAGATATCCAAGTCAATTGACTCACTCACAAAGTGACCGGAAGAATCGGCCATCAGCATGTGGCAGCCTCCGGGATGGTTGCTGCTGAAGCCTCTCATGAGTGCGTTGGATCCTTCCCTCGGATAGAGATTGATTGGATCGAGCGAGCCGGCAAAGCACTGCGCGAAAGCGCAACCATTCATTTTGCCGCTGGCTGCCCAGGGGGCGTAGGTGTAACGAGTTTCGCCCACCAGAAAGACATTTGACGTACCGTCCGTTATTTCCGCGATTTTAATGTCGGAACTGGCAAACAAGACGCCGTTGGAAAACCATGTGCGGTCTCCAGCGGTACCGCAAGCGGTATTCGCACACTCCGCCTGTTCACCCCCTCCTTGGACTCCGACATAACTCGATGCAAGGGATCCATATGGAATTCCCTGAGTGTTCTCGACCACACGAGACGGGCAAGCGTAAGCACTCAGGGGAACAAGCAGGGCAGTGTTGATGAAGCCAGCCGTCCGGTTACCGCTGTCGTAAAAACCAGATTTGATGTTCAAAACATCAAACTGAGGTGCCTCCTCTATCCATTTCAAGATCAGCACGGTCCAGGGAGCACCATACCTAGCATTTTGATTGCACCAATTCGAAGCTGAAGACGAACTAGGAGGTTCTATGCCAGCATCAAATCCTGGTGGAAAAGCACCGAAGACGTCGTGATAGGTATGCAGCGCGATCCCCAACTGTTTAATGTTATTTATGCATTGGGTGCGTCGTGCCGATTCACGGGCGGCTTGGACCGCCGGAAGCAACAAAGCGACCAATACTCCGATGATCGCAATCACCACTAACAACTCGACCAAGGTAAATCCCTTGCGCGCCGAGGACTTGTCTATTCGTAAATAGATCTGCGTATTTCGGAAGGATAGCATCTTAGTTTGCTCCTTTTGAGTATTGGGTATAATGCAGTATTCCATCAGATACCGCCGGATTGGCGTCTCGATCCAACGATCCCCATCGTGTAGGCGAGTGCTTTGTCAGTATTGCAAATTTAGAGTAACCGTTCGCGGGAAAGAAAATTGAGCTGCGGAGACACAGAGAACACTGAGTTTTTTCATCCGCGTTTTCATCAGAGAGAAAGAGCTAGCTGGATGTTTTTTCGAGTCGAAATGGGTCAAAATGTTTTTTCCTCTGTGTCTTTGTAGTTATTCTTCTTTTTCGCTGTGAACGGTTACCAAAAAAGGCACCCCTGGGGTCCGCCCCTTTCCCCAGAGATGCCGGCGTTTTTGGCTTGTTTTATTTCATCACGTTTTGCCCACAACGGGGAACACCGAGCGTTATCAAAACGCCCAGCAAAAGTGTGCCTACCGAGCTTGGCTCGGGTACGCTCGCCGCAGCCGGCGGGGTATTCGTATCGCCAAATTGGGCTTTCCAGAGAGTCAAGGCACTGGCTCCCAGCCCCTCGCGTTGCCACTTCAAAAAATCGGCTCCGTCCACGTCGCCGTCGAGATCAAAATCGCCAGGGAGCACCTCTGTTAGCACGAGCGCCCAGTCGCGTGCCTGGCCAAAGGATGATAGGTCGAGGATTTGGTCACTCGGATTCAGAATGCCAAGATCGATTTCCGCATAGTCGGTTTCCGTATCGACAAGAATCGCGAAAAACGGATTCGTAAGGCCTGAGAGATTCAACTGGATTTCATCCGTGTCCATAGCGTAGATCACGATGTTGTCGAAATCTGGCGTCGCCAAAGCCCAGGCCAGGCTATCGGGCGTCAGCCCGTTTTGACGCTCCATGTCGATGAGCAATCGGTCTTTCCAAAATGCGGCGTGCGTCCGTAGTTCCTCGGGATTGGAATAGGGGCCCGGGTCTGCGATGGTGCTGCCGGGGAAAAAGCCGAACCACCCGGCCGCTCCACCTGCGATCGTGAACTGCCACATTGCTTGACGAGTTTTCTCATCGGTCCAGACCCCATCGCGCAGGTAGGCGAATCGTCGCTCAAAGATGACTGGCCGTCCTTGAGAAGCGTCCAGTTCAGCGACTGCTAACTGGTAAAACTCGTCAACCGGGTTTCCGTCAGGACGAAAATCGTTGGAGACGGCGTCCAGGTCCGAGTTGCTTCGCTCACGAGCCCACAACAAGTGCTCCCACCCCATTTCGTCGTTGAGGAAAGCGGCCCACGATTGCACTTCCGCTTCGGTGGCCCACTCATCTAGGTCGAAACCGTAACTCATCGACCAGCCGGGAAGCGGCCCCAGACGCGCGGCGATGTAACGCTGTAGCCGGCGGTCTGCCGAGCCGTTTTGGCCGTCAAGCGGCCCGAAGTTTGGCGTCCATTTGCGGGCATCGTCAGCCCAAGCCCAAATCATCACCTG
>JAADGV010000080.1 GCA_013152205.1 Planctomycetota bacterium | reverse complement strand
CGGCTGATGATCTGGAAAGCGCCGGAATAGTGCTAGCACACGACCAACTTGCCGAGGCAGACTTGGTGGTTTGGGTGCTTGATGCGCAGACCATCGAATCGCAGACTGCCGCTTCGTTGGATAAACTTGTTGGTCAACAATTAGCATTGGCAGGAGTGGAGATCAATCGAAGCTCTTTGTTAATGGCGGTCAATAAAATCGATCTACTCCGTTCGCAAACAAGTTTTGAGGAAAATGCGATTGCTATCAGTGCTTTGGAAGGCACCGGCTTAGATGGCTTGCTCGAAGCGATCGCCAACTCTTTAGTGCCCCAGCCGCCAGCCGTCGGCGCGGCAGTTCCATTTACCGAGCGACAAGTTTTGTTGTTGGAGCAGGCGGTTGAACACTGCGAGCAGGGGCAGGGCGATCGAGCGGCTGCTGCGCTAGAGTAAGTCTCGAAACACTTATCTCGAAGCCAATGATGCAGTGCCAGCAGTGCCTGCGTAAAGTTTGTTTGATCGGCTTTTTTCGCGCACTCGATATATTTTTTGCAGAGTGGATAACCCGCGTTGTCGATAACGGACGATAGCAGGGTGCGCCAATTGGAGCATGCCGCTATGGTTCTATCGTGAAAAAATGCGACCGATGCCGCTTTCGAAATAAGTGGCCACCTTGGAGGGCTTATTGCCCACCGGCAAGAAGGGGATTGATATGCGTGGGGGGAATTCAAAGCGTCGGCACTGTGCGAGTCGAATCGCTTGTGCTGCTCTGATTGGTATGTTGGCGTTGCTTGGAAAAGCGAGTACGCCATTGGCCCAGGCCGCAGAGCTTGATGTTGATGACAACTGCAACACTCAGCGGCAGACGGAGCAATCGATTCTTGTTGCTTCGAGGGAGCGGGCGCCGTCTCCGGTCGACTTTACTGCTGATAGGGCTACGGGTAAATCTTTAGAGCCCATTGCGAATGTCTCGGAATACGAACCCGATCTTGCTGATCCCGAGGTAGTTGCTGCGGTACCCGAGTTGGCCGATCCGCCACCTCAGAAGTATACAGCCAAAGCAGCCGACCGGGTTCTCCGGGTGAAGCCAGATTCTGAAGTGCTTAGTTTCAAGGGCATTACGCCCGGTATCTCGCATCGCCGCGATGTGTTTCGCCAGTGGGGCGATCCGCGTAGCGAGTCGACCACAGCAACAACGTTGATGTACCGTTTTGAAAAAATGCGGTCTGTGCGAGTTCAGTTTGATGGCAATGTGGTTGATGCGATTGTCGTGACACTCGACCGGCCATTATCTACCGATGAGCTGACGAGTCGGTTGGGTTTGGAATCGATTCGCCCTGCGATCTTGACGAACAAAGCAGGTGTCGCGATTGCCCAAGTCTACCCAGAACGGGGCGTTGCCATGCGTTTGGCGCGTGCCGACCATGAGGCATTGGCCGCTGATGAGGACGATTTTTTGGCTTCGGCGTCGGACATCGATTCCCAGGTTTTGAAGGTGGTGATTCAACCGATCAAGGCGGGCGGTTTTCTACTACGTGCCGAGAACAATCGCCGTAAAGACCTGACGCTTTGTTTAGAAGACTTGGAGCAAGCATTGACGTTGGACCGCACCTTGGCCCGCGTGCAATGGTTGCTTTCCGATATTTATCTTTCGCTGGGTAAGGTCGTGACGGCTGAGCGTTTTATCGCCGAGGCGATCGAGATGGAACCCCGCAATCATCTTTACCGATTGCAGTATGCCAAATGTCTCCGGCAGCTTGCTCGATACGATGTTGCGGTTGAGGAGACTCGCAAGGTACTAGAAGCTCCTGGTACCGAGCCACTAGTGCGAGCACTAGCCCTGCACGAGATGGGGTTGCTTGCCGCTTTGGGTTCGAGGGAAGCGGCTCATCGATCCGTGCCACTGCATACGAAAGCGATTGAAATCGCGGATAAGTTGGCTGCCAGCAAGGATGCGAAAGTTAGCCAATTGGCCAACGAACTGCTGGTGGAAGCCCACTTGGCAACGGCCGTCGAGATTGCGCGAGGCGATTGGGAGCAAAAAGACAAAACCGTACCGAAATGGATTGAACGTGCCTCTGCGCTTTCCGAAGAGATGATCGCAGCGGATCCGACCAATTTGCCTTTGCGATTGCAAGTGGCGGTTAGTGCCTTGGCCGCTGCGGCGAGTTTTGATCAGCCCATCGACCCGTTGCTTTGGGTTGAAGAGGCAGAGGAAACCGCGCGATATCTCAAGGAAAACTCGGTAGATGAATTGGTACGAGATCAGTACGACTGGCAACTTGGCTTAGCCTATTTTCAAGCGGCCCAGATCGAACATCGACGTAGCGATCCTAAAAGCGCCGAGCGGTTGGGAGACCTAGCGGATCTGAAGCTCAGCGGGCTAGCGAAGGGTCGCGACGAGATGCCTGATACGGGCTATTTGTTGGGGCGATTGTACTTTCAAATTGGTGCGGTTCATGCCGTGCATTACGAAGATCATGTGACGGCGTGTCGTTGGTACGATCAAGCGGCTGATTTGCTCCTTGATCCTGTGCCGGTTACGACCATGGCGGCTCCGCAACAGCATGGTGATGCGTTGGTGAGTATGGGCGTTTCGTATTGGCAGACGAACCGCCGCGAGCGGGCAATCGAGTTGACCGAAGCAGGTGTTGAGTTGGTCGAAGAAGCGGTTGAGAGTGGATTGCTCAAGCGAATTGCATTGAATGTGCCCTACAGCAATTTGTCGGCGATGTACGAAGCCCAAGGCGAGCCGGAGCCGGCTGCCAAGTATTCGAAACTGGCCAGAAAGAGTTCTGGGGTCAAGGTTTCGAGCAAGCCATCCAAGCGGCGACGACGCTGAACGTGAGGTCGGTTTCGTAGGCTCTGGGGGGTTGCATCGGTTGGAGTTGGAAGCGACGATGAACGGTACCGATTTCTTTACCAAGGGATTTTTGCCGTGTCGACTTTTGATCTTTCCCGATATGGCCCTGCCTTTGCGGAGCTGTTGCAATGCGATCGGCTACGATCGTTGGACGAGGGAACCCCGGATGACGGTTGTCGCGAGCAGCTAGATTCGCTCACGGTCCAAGCGGCTTTTGCGCACGTCCAGGTTCTCGATGAGGAGATGGCTCGCTGTTGTATTTCTGGCGTGTGGCTATTGCACGATTTCCTGAGCACTTCGCATACGATTAGCCAGGGGATCACCACCCCGTCGGGGAGCTATTGGCACGGCATTATGCACCGCCGCGAGGGCGACTTTTCGAATGCCAAGTATTGGTTTCACAAGGTTGGCGACCACCCGATTTTCGAGCAGCTAACCGAAGCGGTCGAGCCACTGGGTGGCGAACCTTTGCTTGGCGCGGGCGGGTGGAACCCGTTTGCCTTTATCGACGCCTGCCAAGCGGCGGTCAGTACGGCAGATGCGGACGCCGATATCTGCCGAAGTTTGCAGCAGCGGGAGTGGGAGTTGCTGTTCGACTACTGTTACGTCGCCGCCATCGCCGTTTTGTGAGCTACCCCTGCGGGGAACCCTTCGCAAACGTCTCCTGTTGTTTTTAGACTCGAAGCTACCCTCAAAATGCTTCCGGCGAGGAAGCCTGTGTGATTTTAGAACTGCCCATAACGACCAAGGTAACCTGCCGCGGAAATCAGGTTGCCAAAATTAACTATGTAGTTCGCGGTCAGGTTCAGCGATTTATTCTGGCGTAATCTAGTGAGGGGAATATTGCGTTGGAAAAATCATGATTTTAGCCAGCACTTGAATTGTACTATTCTAATATTCTGTGTTGTGCATCGTTTGGACTAGCGATCGTGCCAATAGCCCGGACGTCTCTTGGCATGGGCGATGGCAACGATGTGAATTCGATCCCCGTCATGACGGAATACAATCTGGAACGGAAACTTTTGCACGTTGCACGCACGGTGCCGCGCGTCGATTCGAACGAACCGTTTGGGATCGGCCTCAATGTTCGTGATTGCGACATCTATGGCAACACAGAAATTACGAGCAGCGTAGTGACTATGCTCCGCGTACCAATCCGAAGATGCCTCCAATTCGGCCGTTGCTTTGGGATGAAAACTAATTCGCACCGTCAACACCGTGCTTCGTGAACAATCGAGCACGAATGTCCTCCCAATCCTCGGCAGCGACGGCGCCCGAGTCGATCTCACCAGAGCGTCGGTCGATTTCACTAAGCCACGCGTCCGAAAGCTGTGGCGGCTGATCGTCGGGAACTGACGAGGCTAGGTCATCTATAAGGCGGAGGCGATCACCGACCGGTAACTGCGATGCTGCTGACAAAACTGATGCGTAATTGGGCATAGCTATTTATCTCGTCTTACGGGAAGTTTGGCTGGCACCGGACGTGAGTGGTTGCCAACGGTACCGAGTTTAGTCTACACAGAGCGACCGAGATCACCGGGCACGGACGGTTGATCTTCTATTTGAAAACGCTCGCAAGCCGTGCTCCGCGTGCATCGTTTTGTTCTGTCGCGATTCTGCGGTGTTAAGTGACCGGTTTCGTTCTGGGTTTACGTTCTGGAGCGATGGACCCCATTTCCGGTTCGATGGTAATCGAAAACGAGCCATTTGTGGCGAACGAAATAGATCCATCAATGCCCGTTATGAATTTGGCAAGAACCTGTCGCAAACGATTCCATAGGAAATAGCCGTTGCATACGAAGGTGCCGTTGATTTGGTTTGCAAAGATTTGGGGGTGTGGTTGTGACCAATCGAGGAGAATGTGGTGGTCAACATCTTCGGCGACGTTCAGATTCTCGTTTTCATGGACCATACAGCGGATGTCGTACACAATTTCGCCGAAGTGATATGACTTGGTTGAACCATCCTTTAGGACTAGGGTCCATTCCGATTCGCCCGGTCGAGCCATTGGAATCTCTAGGCCGAGAAATTCGATGAACCGTTTCTTGTTCTGAGAGTGAGAGGCGTCTTCACCACGGAGAGACCGGCGCAAAGTCTTGGCGGTGTCTATCGCCTTGAAGAGTTCAGCAAGACATTCGTCTTCCGGCGTTCCGGACTGGAGCGCGAGATCACTTTGCTGAAACGCCTTCTTGACGTTGTCGAGCCAGCGTTTTTCTCGGTCAGTCATCGCCAGTAGGCGATCCGATTGGATGCCTTCAAGCATTGGTTAAGCCTCCATGTTGTTCCGGTTGATCCTCGTACAGACACGGTACCGGTCGAGAGGTTCGTCATAGCGACGGAACTTGTTATTAGTTGGGAACTTCCTCAATAAACCCCTTGACTCTGGGTGAGGTGACGAAGTATACATGCGTACATGTTTCGTGTCATCTTGCCTGAGGGGGTAAACATGTCCGCAGTGTATCGTAATTTGGACGACGGGGCAAATTTTGCTCCACCGCCGCGCTTATTGGATCGTATGAGGCAAGTGCTACGCACAAAGCACTATGCCTACAGCACTGAGCAAGCTTACGCGGGTGGCCCAGACAACTTTGTTGTCTGGGTGCTGCAAGCACAAGAGGAATATCGCTGCATGGGGCAACCTCTTGTCGCTGCGCAACCCAGACACATTTCAACATCACTTCAAACCAGCGGCGACCATTGTTGGTGAAATGTGTCTGGGCCACCCGCGTGTGGAATCCGTTTGCCTTTATCGACGCCTGCCAAGCGGCGGTCAGTACGGCAGATGCGGACGCTGATATCTGTCGAAGTTTGCAGCAGCGGGAGTGGGAGCTTCTGTTCGACTACTGTTATGCCGCTGCGGTAGGGTCTCATTGAGCCACTACCCTGGCATGTCGGGCCTTGCAACTCTACGGCAAAACTCGATACTGAATGGTTCCGATCCTTGAGATATGAAAGCTTCCGAAATTCAAGGAAGCTCCTCGCCTAATACCCGACAGAAAGGTCCGATTATGTCACGTTCTGGAGCCGTTACTTTTGCAGGCAATCCGCTTACCCTTGCTGGCGAAGCCGTGAGTGCTGGTCAGGCAGCCCCCGATTTCAAGCTGCACTACTTTGAAGACGGGATGCAAGAAATCGCCTTGGCCGACTTGAAAGGTAAGCCGACCTTGCTGAGCGTTGTGCCATCGCTTGATACGGGGGTCTGTGCCATTCAGACTAAGAAGTTCAACGAGTCGCTGGGCGAGTTTGGCGATTCGATCAATGCGTTGACCGTTAGTCTTGATCTGCCATTTGCGATGAATCGCTTTTGCGGAGCCGAGGGTATCACCAACATTCGTTCGGCCAGCGATTACCAAGATCGAAATTTTGGCAACAACTGGGGCACCTTGATCGAAGAGCTCAAGATCCTCACCCGAGCGATTTTTGTGTTGGACGGCGAGGGCAAGGTGACTCATGCCGAGTATGTTTCGGAAGTCACCAGCGAGCCTGATTACGACGCTGCGATTGCTGCTCTCAAGGCCCAGTTGTCTTGAGTTCAGTGAACGCCTCAATCAAAAAAGATCCACCCTTTCAGAAGAAAAAATAACATAGAGGAAATAGACAATGGGATGTTTAGTTCAGCAACCGGCGCCTGAGTTCAAAGTTCAGGCCGTGATGCCTGATGGTTCGTTTAAGGAAGTCTCGCTTGCCGACTACCGTGGCCAGTACGTGATGCTGTTTTTCTATCCGTTGGATTTCACGTTTGTTTGCCCCACTGAGATCATCGCCTTTTCGGATGCAGCGTCTGAGTTCGAAAAGCGTGGCGTCCAACTACTTAGCTGCTCGGTCGATAGCCACTTCACGCATCTGGCCTGGCGTCAAACGCCTCGTGCCGAGGGTGGGCTTGGCGATATTCAATACCCGATGTTGGCTGACCTGAACAAACAGATTGCCGAAGATTACGGCGTGCTTCTTGCCGATGGTATTGCCCTGCGAGGGTTGTTCCTGATCGACAAAGAGGGCGTCGTTCGTCATCAGTTGGTAAACGACTTGCCGCTGGGGCGTAGTGTCGACGAAGCGTTGCGTTTGGTCGATGCGTTGCAGTTCTTTGAAGAAAACGGCGAAGTCTGCCCAGCCAACTGGAAGCAGGGCGATCTTACGATCAAGCCAAGCCCGACCGATAGTCGCGAGTATTTTGAAAAAGCAAACGCCTAGAGCGTGTCGCTCTGACATGTAGTCAAAATGTATGGTTTCGTAGCAGTTTTTTCGCTGAAAAGCGTCTACATATTTTGAGGAATTACTCTAGCGACGGCAGGGCCGCAGCCTATGCGAGCTTCCGCTCGGTTTGAGTGGTTCGCTTCCGTTGGTCGCTCCTAAACAGGCGAGCCCTACGTGGTAAGACTCAAATGATGGCGAATGTTAGATAAGTAGCGGTTGGAATTCACTGTAAACGGGAGGGAAAGAACTGTGGGTAGATTGATAGCCATTGTGATCGTGTTGGTAGCTGTAGCGCTGGCGGTTAAAAGTTTTTGCCCTTGTTGCAATGTGCCGGCTGAGTCGGGTGCTGTTTCTGTGGATGGGGCTAAGCCGCGAGCGGATGATTCTGGTGAGGTTGTGCATTTGACTGCGAGTATTCCCGGCGAAGGGGAACTCACGAGTGAGCAGATTGAGGCTTGGCTTGCTGATAAAAGTAACCATGTTGAATTCACTCCTGAGTTGCCGTTAGGGCTTTCGTTGGGCGAGGCAGAAATCAAGGGCCTCGACGCCAATCCGCTGACACCTGCTAAGATCGAACTAGGGCGTCAGTTGTACTTCGACACCCGGTTGTCGGCGGACAACACCGTTAGTTGTGCAAGTTGCCACGATCCCGACAACGGATATGCCAAGGATACCCAGTTTGGCGTGGGCATCGATGGACAAGAGGGGGGTCGCAATTCGCCGGTTGCTTACAACCGTATCTTCAGCGGTCCGCAGTTTTGGGATGGTCGTGCCGAATCGCTTGAAGCCCAAGCGGTCGGGCCAATTGCGAATCCGATCGAGATGGGCAACACTCACGAAGCTTGTGTCGAAACGCTTAAGGGCATCGAAGGCTATCAAAAACAGTTTGCTGCGGTCTTTGAAGATGGGGTAACGATTGATAACGTCGGTCGGGCCATTGCGAGCTTCGAGCGCATGATTCTCACAGGCCCTTCGCCTTGGGATTACTATCAAGAGCTGGCGACTTTCGAAAAGGCGTATGCGGACGACATCGCCGATCTCGAGGAGTTGAAAGACGAAGACGAAGAGCTTTACGACGACTACATGGCTCGCAAAAAGGCCAGCGATGCCCACCCGATCAGTGAAAGTGCTGCTCGCGGCGGAGAGCTTTTTTTCAGCGACAAGGCAGGTTGCACTGCTTGCCACGTGGGCGCGAACTTCAGTGACGAGAAGTACCATAATCTGGGAGTTGGTATGGCGGCTGAGGAACCGGATGTTGGGCGCTTTGCGGTAACCAACGACGACAAAGACCGGGGCGCTTTCAAGACGCCGACGGTTCGCAATGTTTCGTTGACTGCGCCCTATATGCACGATGGCTCGCAGAACACATTGCTGGAGGTGGTCGAATGGTACGCTAAGGGCGGACACCCTAACGAGCATCTTAGCGAGAAAGTGAAGAAGCTTGAGCTTAGCGAGCAGGACAAGCAAGACCTAGTGGCATTTATGGCCGAGGGACTGCTGGGCGAGTTTCCGGAGGTCGAGACGGGGCGGTTGCCACAGTAACTCAACCGAGACGGTTGGGCTATCTAGCCGGACCATCCTGATCTGTGTCAACCACATGCGAATCGACAACGTGCCCCTCTACCACGTTGTCGTTTGGCGTAAAAGTTTCGCTTTGGGTTTGTTGCCAGTTGACGTTGGTTTGTACTTGTACGTGTTTGACGAACCAAAGTTGTAAGACTTTTCGCAAGCCGGCTCGCAGTGGGGGGATTAGCAGCGAGAGACCGACGACGTCGGTGATTACGCCGGGGGTGATAAGCAACACGCCGGCGACTAGGATCAGCACGCCATCGCCGAGGGCCTTGGTGGGGAGTATGCCTTGCCGCATGTCGTTTTGGATGCGCGACATGGCTTGCCAGCCCTGCCATCGTGCCAAGCTAGCGCCGACGACGCCGGTGAGCAGCACGATTGCCACCGTCGGTAGAAAGCCAAATTTTCCGCTGAGCTGAAACAGGAGCCAAAGCTCGAGCAGCGGCATCAGCGTGAATAGAAGGAATAGCGGAAGCATTTTGGGGAGTCGAGGTCGGGGGAGCGTGTGGATAGCAATATTGCAATTGCGCGAATTATACCGCAAAAATTGAACCACAGAGGACGCGGAGGGGCACAGAGAAAAACTATTTTTTTAGGCACTCTGTGTTACCAACGATTCAAATTTACGCAACGAGCAAAAGTTTTGGATGATCGGACCTGTAATTTAGACTCTCGCAGAGACGCTGAGACGGCAGAGCTACAGTATTCTAATTTTCTCTGCTGTCTCTGCGCCTCTGCGAGACAACCCCTTTTTTGTCTTTCCTTTGCGACTTAGAGCCTTTGCGAGAAAATCCTATTTGTTTGGTTGTGGCTCTGTGTCCATCCTTTTTTCGTTACTCGCTTCTCTTTTTACGTCGACGGCCGCGGGGTGCGAACATTGTTTGCACCGCGGCAATTCCTTCTAGTAGTCGGTCGACATCGGCGGGTTGGTTGTAGAGGTAGAAGCTGGCTCGCGTGCTGGCGGAAATTCCTAGCAGGGCGTGCAAGGGTTGCGTGCAGTGGTGCCCGGCACGCACAGCAACGCCAAACTGGTCGTTGAGGACTTGGGCGAATTCGTGGGCGTGGATTTTTTCGAACGAAAAGCTGACCAAGCCCGTTCGGTGTTCTGGTGCAGGGCCAAGAATCGTTAGGCCGTCGATGTTTGAGAGTGCGTCGTAGGCAAGTTGAGTGAGATATTGCTCGTGGCGATGAATGGCGTCGAGGCCGATCGCGTTGAGATAGTCGATGGCAGCGGACATTGCGATGGCTGGCACGATGGGCGGTGTGCCGGCCTCGAATTTGGCGGGCAACGCCGCAGGGGTAAAGCTGTCGAGTCGAACTTCGTTAATCATACTGCCGCCGCCCAAAAATGGCGGCATGGCGTCGAGCAACGACTCTTTGCCATAGAGAATGCCGACGCCTGAGGGCCCCAGCATTTTGTGGCCACTAAAAGCAAGAAAATCAACGTCCGAGTTGCGAACATCGGTGGGCAGGTGAGGGACACTCTGGGCCGCATCGACTAAAACCAATGCGCCGGTATCGTGTGCCTGGGCCGTGATTTCATCAATGGGATTGATTGTGCCCAAAGTATTTGAAATCGAGGCGACGGCAACCAATTTGGTACGATTGGTGAGCAGCTTGGCGAACTGTTCGATATCGAGTCGGCCATCTTCGGTCAGCGGGATATGGCGTAGGACTGCACCGGTTTGGGCGGCAATTTGTTGCCAGGGGACGAGGTTGGAGTGGTGCTCCATGACGGTGGTAAGTATTTCGTCGCCGGGCTGTAGATTGGCGCCGCCCCAACTGCGTGCGACCAAGTTGATCGACGCGGTGGTGCCTGGGGTGAAGATCACTTCGTGGGCATGTTCGGCGTTGAGCAGCGATCGCACTTTTTCGCGTGCTTCTTCGTAGAGTTCGGTGCTGCGTTCGCTCAGGGTGTGGATGCCACGATGGACATTGGCGTAGTCGTGTTCATACACGTTGCTAATGGCGTCGATGACTTGGGTCGGTCGCTGCGTGCTGGCGGCATTGTCTAGAAAGATGAGCGGGTGGCCCGTCAGGACGTCGTTGCTAAGAATCGGAAAGTCGTTGCGTAGCGACTCGGGCAGCAGGGCCGATTGGTCGAGGGTTGCGGAGTTCATGACTCGTTTTCCTTCGACAGGGGCGAATGCACAGCTGACTGTAAGACTTTCCACGAAAGTAAGCAGCACTTCTGCCGATTGGGGGTCAGACGCGGGCCGTAGAGTTTTAGCATGTCGGCTGCAGAGAACTGTTTTAGCTCTTCGACCGTTTTGCCGTACATCTGTTCGAGTAGCATCGAAGCCGAGGCCTGGCTGATGACACAGCCTTCGCCGGTGAAGTAAAGGTCTTCGATCTTGCCATCGCCGTTCAACTGCAATTCAATACGAATAATATCGCCGCATAGCGGATTCTTGTCTTGATGCACATGCGTGGCACTCTCGAGTTCCCCTTGGTGAAAAGGATCCTCGTAGTGATCGAGTACGTGTTCTTGGTAGAGTTCTTCTTCGGAGGGCATGGGGGGATGTTTGATGTGAGATGTTTAATGGATGATGTGGTTGGTTCACCGACATCTATAATCCCACATCCTACAGGCCGAGTCTATCCCGTAGGATTTCGGTTGCGGGTACCCATTAAGACTTGCAGGGAGGGTCGAATAATTGGCGGTGCTCGAATTCGTTGAGGTCCAGCTAAGCGCTGATCGGAGTCGAGAGATCGCGTAGCCTAGTTAGCCAGTATTCTGGATCACGGCGTATTTCGTCCATCAGTCGACAGGCACTACCTTTGGGTGGTTTGTAGCCTTGCTCCCAGTCTTGAACGGCACTAGTAGAGACGCCAAGAAACTGAGCGAAAATTGCCTGGCTGGCTCCAAGGAGTTCTCGCGTGCTCTTCACCAGCTCGGGGCTGTACTCTTGTGCTTCGAGTTGCAGTCGAATGGTCCGACAGGTGAAACGCTGAAGTACCTCCTCGCCACTTTCGACCGCCTCAACGAACCCCTTTAGTCGGCGAACAATCTTATTGCCGACCGAATTGTCCTCGTTCTTCTTAGGCATAATGTGTTCCCCGTTTAGTATTTCTTCTTGTCCAACCAAGCTTTTGCTCGTTTGAGATAGTCGCGAATATACTTCTTTTCACTCTCCGTCAGGTCGTCTTTTTCGTTTTTCCCATACGCGACGACTAGTAAAACGGTCCAATGCTCTTTGAAGTAAGCGTAACAAACACGGACTCCTTTGCGTTTTCCAATGCCACGATCACCTTTTCCGAAGCGTATTTTTCTCAATCCACCGGTGCCAGGGACGACATCGCCCCGTTCGGGATTGGTCATAATCAGGATTTCTAGAGCCCACAGATCATCCTCGATATCAAATCCCAATGATTTCCAGTCTTCAGCGAATTCATCGAGCTGGACGAAATGCAAGAAATCTTCGGGGCTGACTTTATGTTGAGGTGATACCAAAGTCGCGTCTCCATTGCGTCGTCCTAACAAGGACTGTTGCTCAATGGTATCGGATGAGAGGTGTCCTACTCTGTATCTAAACTATACCGCCTGGCGGTATAGTAGTCAATTTAACTTTTTGGGACTTACGAGTGCATTTCACGATAAAATTAGGTCTTGTCACGCAGGATTTCGGTTGCGGCGTTGCGGCCGCAGGCTCCCATGACGCCGCCGCCGGGGTGGCTGGCGGCTCCGCAGAGGTAGAGGCCGGGCACGGGGGTGCGATGGTCGGCCCAGCCGGCGACGGGTCGGAAACAGTAGAGTTGGTGGGGCGACATGGCTCCTTGCATGATGTTGCCGCCGGTTAGGCCGTAGATGCGTTCGATATCTGGCGGGCTGAGAACTTGGCGGTGCTCGATCGCGCCCGGGACGTTGGGGGCGTAACGAGCTAGCATCTCGACGCACCGGTCGCCGAACGCTTCTTTCTGATCGTCCCAATTGCCCTCGGCCAGTTGATAGGGAGCGTACTGCACAAACATCGAGAGGATGTGTTTTCCTTCAGGGGCGATTGTCGAGTCGACACTTGTGGGCATCGTGATTTCTAAGATGGGTTCGTTGCTGGGTCGACCGTATTTTGCGTCGTCGTAGGCGCGTTCTAAGTAATCGAGCGTCGGCCCGATGTGCATGGTGCCATGATGATGTGGGCTGACCCCGTTGCTGGGTAGGCAGGTGAAATTGGGTGGCTCGCTGAGCGCTAGGTTCACCTTGGCCGAGGCCGATGAGTAATCGATCTTGGCAACGGCTTGGCGGAATTCCTCGGGGAGTACTTCGGGCGGCAACATTTTCTCAAAGGTTAAATGGGCGTCGACGCTTGATGCGACCACGGGTCCGTTTAATTGAGATCCATCCTCTAAGCCAACGCCGACCACCCCCGAACGGCCAGTTTGGATGGAATGAACGGGCGCTTCTCGCCGGATTTCGACGCCCAGATCTTTGCAAGCGGCTTCGAGCGAATCGGCCAAGCCGCCCATGCCGCCTTCGACATAACCCCACACACCCCGCGCGCCGCCCGCTTCGCCCATGACATGATGCAATAGCACGTAGGCGCTGCCAGGCGAACTGATCGAGGTGAACGCGCCGATGATGGCATCGGTGGCAAGTGTTGTTTTGAGAACGTCGGACTCGAACCAGCGATCGAGGATGGGGCGTGCTGCGGCGGTCAGTAACTCGACCGCATCAGGAAGATCGCTGCCGAGGCCTTTTACGGCGCTGTAGAGATCGAGCAGTTTCTTGCCGTCGCGTAGCCGTTTGCCCAAGCCAATGTTTCGCCAGCCGGTGGGGAGTGGCAAGGGGTCGGGAGCCGATTCGCTGAGCGTTGGCTCTAGGGTCGAGGCGACTCGTTCGAGCAACGCTTCGTAATGCGGATAGGCAGCCGCATCTCGCATGCTGAACTTGCCAATCTCGCGCTGGTTGAGCGCTTCGTCGGGGCCCATCGTTAGACTGCGACCGTCGGGCAGGGGGGTAAACGAAGAGGGTGATCGAGGAAGAATCTTCAGGCCATATTCTTTCAGTCGCAGCTCGCGCAGGATCTGTGTTTGAAATAGGCTAATCACATAGGCGGCAGTCGAAACCTTGTAGCCGGGCCAGAGCTGTTCGGTGGTTGCGCATCCGCCTAGCACATGGCGTTTTTCAAGCACACAAACCTTACGGCCCGCTTTGGCGAGGTAGGCGGCGCAGACCAAACCGTTATGCCCTCCGCCGATAATGATGCAATCAAAGTTGCCATGTTTGGCCATGGTGAAAACTTCCCTGTCGCTGGCTAGTTAGAGGATTGCCTAATGGTAGAGCCAAACCTTATTTTTCGCAACGAAGCATGTGTAAAATTCAAATCACCCTACTGAAGGGGAGGATCCTCCGATTGTTGGTAATCTGTAGCGGCTCGGTGCTGAAGGAAGGTTTCGATTGGGTAGTTCACGATGCGTCGGAAAACGTATGTCCAGCAACGGTAGCCGTCTAGTCGAAGTGTACCGCAGATGGCGGTTCCCTCTTCCTGTAGGTGGGCCGGGCCGATTGAGTGGAACTCAATTGTTGCAAATCAAAGCATATATTTCACGTTCACGGAGGACTTACCGATGTCTCGCGGGCCCATTGATTTAGCCGTAGCTGTTTCGAGCCGGCTGTTAATTGCTGCTCTTGTCTGCAGCCCAGTGCTTGTGCAGGCTGATGAGGATCTTTCTTTTCTGTCCGATTCAGTATTTCAGTCTCCGTTTGAAGATGCCAATGTTCAGCCGTGTTCAGCCAACAGCTGTTGTGACAGTGGTGGCAGCAGCAAACTGCTAGGCCTGTTTGCCAAATCCGATCACTGCTACGACTCGTTTATCAGTCCAATGACGAACCCGGTGTTCTTCGAGGATCCTCGCACGTTGACTGAGGCTCGGACTATTTTTCTTCGCCAACAGGTTCCTGCGGGCCTCGGCGGTGGTGCGGTAAATATAGTTGCCGTGCAATTGCGGGCTGCGTTGACCGATCGGCTTTCGATCATCGCCACGAAAGATGGCTATGCCACTTCGACGTCTCCATTGGTCCAAGATGGTTGGGCCGATGTGAATGTGGGTCTCAAGTATAATCTACACGCCGACCCGACAAAGCAACGCTTGCTTAGCACCGGTTTTACCTATGAGTTGCCGGTTGGAACGCCTCGTACTCTGCAAGGCAACGGCGATGGTTTGTTTCACGTTTTCCTGACCGGCGGTACCGAATTTATGGACTATGGTCACTGGATCAGCGCCTCGGGATTTCTCATGCCGGGTAATCGCAACGAAGAAAATGGCATGTTTTATTGGTCGAACCATTTCGACTACGAAGTCTGCGACGGCTGGTACGCTCTGACTGAGGTGAATTGGTACAACTACACTAGCTCCGGTGCCCAAGGGGGCTTTGCCGGTATCGAGGGCGGCGACTTGATCAATCTGGGGTCGACCGGCGTGGCTGGCAACAACATTGTTACCCAAGCGGTAGGCGTAAAATATAAGCGAAACAGAAACCGTGAAATTGGCATCGCTTATGAGTTTCCGCTCACCAGCCGTCGAGGTATTCTTGAAGATCGCCTTACGGTTGACTGGATCTTCCGCTATTAGAGCAACTTCCATTTGAGTAAAACGACAGAGCCACGGGGGTGCGACCCTCGTGGCTTTGTCTTTTATAGTCCTAGTGATTTTGCGGTGGTGAGCCAGTAGAGTTCGCCCGTGCCGTAGGCGATCTGGCCTTCGAGCCTGACCGCAGCGACGGTGCCTTTTGCAAAGCGGATGTCGGCGCTGTTGTCGCCGACCAGTGCCGCAGTGAGAAAGCCGACATCTGGGGCGTGGCCGACCCAAGCGACTTGCTCGCAACCAGCCTCTTGCGCCCACTCGACCAGTGCCGCGAAATCGCTGCCTGGGGCCAACGCTTCTGAAACGGCAATGGCTGGGCAATTGGGTGTATGTTGCGCAATGATCTCCGCCGTCTGTTGGCAGCGAGTATAGGGGCTGCTGATAATCGCTTCGGGGGCGAAACCTCGCGTGGCAAGCGTTTGCACCACCCGCATGTAGCGTTCGGCGCCTGCCGGTTCGAGCTCGCGCTGCGAGTCGTCGGGCCAGCGCGGGTCGCCAAAATCATAAGCCCAAGCGTGGCGGGCGATGTAGATGAACATGGAAGGCTCCGTAAGGTAATTTGGATCTCGCAGAGACGCTGAGACGGCAGAGCTACAGCATTCTAGTTTTCTCTGCTGTCTCTGCGAGACAATCCTTTTTTTGCGCCTTAGCGCCTTTGCGAGAGTCTAAATTTCAGGAATGAATGCTTTGCTAGTTCCCAATGTTATCTTTGTGTCCTTAGTGTCCTTGGTGGTAATAATCCTGGTGAGAAATATATAGGCTGGTTAAAGGCCCAATGAATTTGCAGCAACGGCGCAATCGTTTTCATCCCATTGGACATTCTTCCTCACCTATCGGTTTCTCCACAACTGCCGATCGTCGATGCAAAGCTTGCGTTGCATCGACGCAATATCGTCCTTAAATCGCTTGGCGTCCATTGGGTAGCCTGCCGTGGGGCGCAAGTCGGCGACTTTTTCTGACCAATAGGCATTGAACGCCCGCATGGCCAGTTCTCGATGGTACTTGGCCACCATCGACGCGAGTGCGGTTGGCAATTCTTCTTCGCCTCGGGTGCGAAATGTCGCGGTGATGCGGCTTTCCGCCGGGCCCCACTGGTAGTGGCTGGCGGCTCGACTTTCGAGGAGCGTTTCGATTCGCTCCCCAGGAAAATGATGTTGCAAGAGGGCCGCGTAACGGTTGCGGCCGCCGTGTTTGTCGAAGGTGATGTGGGTGGGGGGGGCTGGGGAGTGGGGGTCGGGGATTGGGTTTTCTAGCACTTCTTTTAGGAGTGCGATTGATATGTGCGACAGCGTAGCGCCTTTGGTGCCATAGTGGTCGGTTAGTTCATTGAACTCGCGCGGAAAAACCACCCGGGCACGCACATCAATCAACCCAACGCTCGCGTCTTCGCAACCAGAACAAAAACAAGTTTGCAACCCAGCAATCTCATCTGCCGAAGCATCAATCGGCAATGGTAAATTGTAGTCGGCGTACCAGGGCAATTCGTGGCGATGCCCTTCGGGATCCGCCTCGTCGAAAAGCTTCTGCCAATGAGCCTCAGAGTCCCCACCAATAGCAGTCCGCGCCGTGAGTACTCCGCGTTCCAATTGCCGCAACCCGCCGCCCGGTTTGTAGAGTGTTTTGGAATCGGCGATTGCGATTTGGTTTGTGCTGGGGGCGGTGGTAACAATTTCGGCGAGTCGGGCGTAGAGGTCAACCGGCGGGGTAACCTCTCCTGACCTCTGCCCCCCGACCTCTGACCCCTCCTCCTCCCACCACGCAGTGGCCCCAACCACCAACGGCCCGAGGTTTGGTCCGTAGCCCGCTTCGTCGATGCCGATCAATATTGCCATGCCAAGCAGTATAGCGGCACACCGTGGATTTTTCAAAATAGCCCCGACCTCTGGGCGGACGATTGCAAAGTCGCTGATTCTGTAGTAGCTGCGGGCGGAAGCCGCGGTTTTTTCAGATTCGACCGCGGCTTCCGCCTGCG
>JAADGV010000050.1 GCA_013152205.1 Planctomycetota bacterium | reverse complement strand
CTTGTGCAAAGAAAGCATGGACCATAACGCTCAGTCGCATCAAGATTTGTTTTTTACCGAATAAAAAGGGTTAACGGCGTTGAGTGGCACCGACAGTCGTTCGGAGTAAACTTTGCCTGCGAGTCCGCCTAACGCGAACGGTTGAAAACATGGAAGAGAGCAGAGGCCGCACCGCGATTGTGGCGGTCCCTGAAAACGTGGTAGACCGTTGGTAGCAGTTCACTTCCAACCCCTCCACAAAAGGAAACTCGCCATGAAATACGTCGGTGCGGACCTCCACAAGAAGAGTATCAGTTTTTGCGTTGTGGAAATAGTCGACAGAACTACCCATGTCATTCAGAGGCGGCGTATTCTTTGCCAGGATGTGGCTCAGATTAAGGACTTCCTTCGTATGCTGGGTCTTTTTCAAATTACCGTGGAAGCAACCATCGGCTACGACTGGTTTGCCGGGGTAGCAGAAAAGTATGCCGAAAGGGTGGTGATTGCCCATGCGGGCAAGCTTCGCATTATTGCCGAAAGTACTTGTAAGACGGATAAGATCGACGCTCGCATCTTGGCCGAGTTTCTGGCTCACAACATGATCCCCGAGGCCTGGCGAGCAACACCTCGCGTTCGGCAACATCGTTCGTTGGTCCGACGCCGTCAGAAAATCCAAAGTCGCATCACCGCCATCAAGAACACCATTCGCGGCGTCCTGACACGTTACAATGCCGACCGCCAAGACCTATTTTCAAAGCTCGGTCGCCTAGCTAGCCAGCAACTCCAACTTCTCGCCGAAGAACGCTGGTTGCTCGAAGACCTGTGGGAAGATTTTGACGAGGCGTGTCGGCGGCTTGAGAAAGTCGAGGAGCGTTTGGTTCGTTTTGCATCGCAGGGGACAATCAGGGAACACGAGGCCCGAGCGGTATTGGCCACGATGCCGGGGGTGGGATTGGTGACCATCGACGTGCTATTGGCCGAACTGGGAGACTGGGAGCGATTCGGCAGCGGTGACGCCGTGGTTGCCTTCGCCGGCTTGGCCCCTGGAGTGCGGGAAAGCGATGGCCGTCGTAAAGACCTGAGGCTGACCAAGGCGGGTTCACCGTTGCTGCGTTGGGTCATGGTCCAATTAGCCCACCGCATGAAACGAAATAGTTGTCGTTGGCAGGTTGTTTTCGATCGGCTCAGCCAGCGAGTCGGCAAGAAGAAGGCTACCTGCGCGATTGCTCGCCGCTTGCTGTTGGTGGTTTATGCGATGCTTCGTGACGGCAAAGCCTATCAGCTTCCGGCAGCGGCGTAGAAAAAGAAAGGCTCAGAAATGACACAACGAGTTTGAAGCAAATTTTTGACCAGACCGTAGGTAAGGATGATCTCGACACACCGACTGCTGGCGTGAAACATTCGCGACCAACGAACGATTGAATGGAACATCCATCGCACACGTAATCATGGGACGCTTGCCAAGGCAAGTGATCACCGCATAGATGTTTGAGCACGGACTGACGTTCCGATGCACGCAAAAAAGGCGGTCCTGGTCAGGAAAGCTTCAACACGAAGTGACGATAAACACTTACTACTAAAACCATCGAAGGAAATAACGAAAGTACCGGTCTGCCCATTGACACAACTCGATCCATAGATGTCGGTGTGTGTGGCACAGGAGGTTGATCGGCGTTGGCTTGGCACTCACAATGACGTCATGGCCCAACGACGAATCTACGACCAAGAACGTCATGCTCACTTCGTGACGTTCTCTTGCTACCACCGACGACGGATGCTCGACTGCGAACCGTTGCGGGATACGCTGCTTGAGTTGCTTGTACAAAAGCTCGACGAGTATAGGGGCATCTGCTCAGGATTTGTGGTCATGCCTGACCATGTGCATCTCATCGTGTGGTTTGACAAGCCGGGCGAACTGAGCCGATTCATGAAGAGCTGGAAACAAACTTCCAGCATGAAACTCAAGAAGATGCTTCGTGGCGTGGCTCCGCAGTTTGCCAGCAAAATTCCGCTAGCCGATCCGTTCTGGTAGCCGAAGTATTATCCGTTCAACTTGTACTCCCGAAAGAAAGCGGAAGAGAAGCTGGATTACATGCACAAGAATCCGGTGACCGCCGGACTTGTGGGGCGGGCTGTTGATTAGCGTTGGAGCTCTGCACGCCATTTTCTGCTGGGTGAATCGTCTGTAGTACCGCTGGAGTGGATATTCGAATAGCCTCTTGTGCTGCGCACACCGACACATGTCCGAATGATGCCAAATGAGTGGCAGAGCTTTTTGCGGACAAGTGTCGGTGTTACCCACGAGTTGGCTGAAAGTACACGGGGAATATTGTTTTATGACGCACCCTCCTGGACGATTGCAGAGTCATGCTAGCCGCAGGCGGAAGCCGTGGTCAAATTTGAAAAAACTGCGGCTTCCGCCCGCAGCTACTACAGAATCAGCGACTTTGCAATTATCCTGGCGCACCCTTCCTGTTGCTGCGCAACCCGCGCGATCAACCGTTCTGCTTTGACGCGTCAGTCGTAATTTGAAAGGGGAACACTTTGTGAGATTCTCGAATGTTATTTGCATGTTTTCATCGGTCGTAGTCGGTAGGATATGTGGTCGTCGCCAAATCTGGTGCGTTAAAACCAGTTCACTCTTTGAAGACAAGAAGCGAACGCACCGTTTTTTCAAAAAACACGCACCCTACTCACTTTTTGCCTGCAGCGAATGAAGCCAGATAAGAAAGGAAGAACGACGCTGCGACGACCGGGGCCGCAGAGGGCAGTAGCCACGCCACAAGCAACGCAACATTTATGAGGCCAATCGAGGTGGCCGACTTGGTCAGACTTCGAATCAAGTAGGGCATCTTAAACTGGACAAGCATCGACACGGAATGAAGAAGAAATGTGACGATCAAGTACGGCGTCGGATCGAATGCAAAGATAGACGCCACGAGTAAGACGAAGAAAACATGGCGGATTAGTTCGTTCGTTGGCGAGCCGGTCCCGGTCTCAGAAGCCGGATTGATCCGCGTAACAACACGCAGGATCATCGCGCTAGTGGCCAGCAGACTGGCGGCGAGGCAGATTCCGCCCAGGCTGGGATGCCCCGCTTCCTGAGCCCCCATCTCCTGAAAGTAGTACATTCCCACAATCATTACGAAGACGCTGTGTGCTACCAGGTCACAAATGTTGTCCAAGAGAGCGCCGAGGTTGCTTTGGATGTTCAACTTGGCCGCCAAGATGCCGTCCAAATCGTCCATGACGTTGTTGTAGATGATCAACGGGAGCAAGTACTGGTATCCATCTTTGCCGAAGAGTAGGCAGATCGGAAGCGCGCCAAGAATCGAGACGATGTTTGCCAAGTTTCTGACAAAAAGATTTTTCGGTGGTTCATGCATTGACGATTTCAGAGAGCCCTTGTTAGAGAGAAGTAGTGTCCACAGTACTTTTCTATGTGGCAGCGCGCGGGCGGTACTAGTATTGCACCGCAGCTTGATTTTCGAGTTGAGCAAATTAGCCGTTTTGGCGCTAGCCACGGTTTTTCTCGCCTTAACCGGGGCTAGCGCCCAAGCGGCTAATCCGAAAATTGAACTGCGGCAGAACACTAGTGGGAGTTAGCGGCTGGCGGCTGCGTAATCAAGGGTTGTCATGGTCAGACCACACCAGAAGTCAACTGTCCGTTGCTACCGGGAAAGAGGCGTTCCGCTTCGTGGAGATCATCAAGAGTATCGATTTCGTACCAACACTCGTTATCAAAGAAAACCGCCTCGAACGAGAGATCTCCCTCGGCAACCATTTCTGCGAACACCGCCTCGTAATATCCGTTCACTCGACCAGCCGAAATGTATTGTTCCAACCTTCGTGTCACGCGCTGCCAAGACGTCCGCGAGAAGCTGTACATATTTACTGTCTTGTGTGTGAGTCGACTAGGTGGCTGATCTTTGCCCATGTGAAAACGGATCACTTGGTGAAAACGATCGAGCGAAACCGTGGTTCCATTCATCCAAGGTAAAATGTGAGAGACAGCAATCCGGTCGGGCACCAGCATCTTGCCCAATAGGGCGTCGTCGAAGATGAGATCGCACTCAAGTAGTAGAAACGGCTCTTGAATTACCTGGCGGGCCGCCCACAAGGAGTAGATGTTGTTCGTGGTGCGATATTTCGCACTGCTGACATACTCGATTGTCAGCCCGCTCCCTAGACAGTCTAGCCCACTCACTAAGTTATCCAGATAGTCACGCAGGCAACCGTCAAGGTGCCCCACGACAACAACCAGACGTTCGAATTCCCACAACTGCAACCCGCGAACGAGACGTTCAAGGATCGTTGTTCCGTTGATTTCAGTTAAGCACTTGGGCGATTCATCGGTAAGAGGTTGAAGGCGACTGCCAGTTCCAGCAGCAAGCAAGAGTGCAGTTTTGACTCGATTCCGGCCGTTGCCAAACAACTCCATCAACACTCCGAACGGGTTAGACATTACAGTATTTCTGAACGATCGAGTCTAACACATCCATCCGCTACCGCAATGGGGCACAATTCTTCGTGCAGAGACGGATTTTTTAGCGGCAACGGAACGATTGAAGAAACCCACACGACAATGTTGAAATCTCGTGCTGGCGGCTTAGAACGTGTTTTAGAATTCCCTCGCCTCGTAAACTGGAAAATCGCTTGAACATAAGAGGAGCTAGGATCTGGGGACTAGGGTAGTGAAATGACCCTTTTCCCTAGCCCCCAGTTCCTAGCCCCTAACCCCCTTTTTCAATTTCAAAACACGTTGTCGCTGTACCGGACACCTTTTGCCCCTCGGCGCATAAAAAAAGCCTCGCTACTGAAAGTTCAGTAGCGAGGCCGGTATGTGCGGGGAAGTGGCAACTAACCGGGAGAGATTAGTTGCCTCGCAGTTGATTCATTCAACAGCCCCAGTTTTCGTATGTAATCCGCTGGCAATCGTACCGACGGGTTGGGTGCTAAGGTGTCGGGTCGAAATTCGACCTCACTCGCTAGACCAACTCTTTCTTGGCTCCAATGAGCGTTCGTAGGCGTTCGGCCAGCAAAGCGGAGTCGAACGGTTTTTTGAACGTTTCGTTGATGCTAGAACGATCGAAGCTTGCGGTAGTTCCATCGTCGGGTAGCAAAGCGATCAAGATGGTATCGGCGAAGTCGCTACTGCGACGCAGATTTTGACAAATCTGCAGTGCTTCGACCTGACCAATCGAGAAGTCGACAATGATACAGTCGGGGTGGAAACTTTCGGCTTGGATGCCCGCTTCGAACCCACTGGCTGCCATGGATGTGCGGAACGATCTTTCCGCTGGCAACTCTCTTTTGAGGTTCTCAATCAAGACCTGATCCTGGGCGACGATCAGAACTTTGGCCATCGCCTCGTCCTCTAGATCGCCCAATGGCATGCCATGTTCTTTTAGGAACTTGATTAAATATTCACGGGGTATGCGCCGGTCCTGCGAACCAGGAATGCGATAGCCCTTCAAACGCCCTGAGTCAAACCATTTGCTGACCGTGCGCGGGGCCACTTTACAGATCTTAGCGACCTGACCAGTAGTAAAGACCTTCATCACGGGTACTCCAATATTGTCTTGCGTTGACGCTGGTCAGGCTTCGGGAAAGTCCGTCAGCCTGGGCGCCCCTTTGTTGTGCTTCGGCCTGGCGTTAGCTTCCCTTCCGCCAGTGAGTTTCAACGTCTGAAGCTGGTCTTGTGTTTCGCTACGCAAAGCTTGCGACGAAACTCAAAACTTACGACCTCCGCAGTAAAATAGCCGAATGCACACCTGGGTCGGGGGCACTCCGAAATCGCATGTTGGGTTGGCTCAGGTCCTTCTGATCCTCTCCGTCATGTAAGTCCTATCGGCAATGCAAGCACTGGAAGATTGGCAAAAGTCGTTAAATTGGCGACTACAGGTAGTAGTCGTTACAATCCATACGATCGCGTCTTTCAATGCCTCCATAGCTAAATAGGTTTGCAACATATCGCGTTGCGTAGAGAGAGCTGACCGCGTGTGGTCCGGGCGGGCGCACACTGCCTGAGCATTGTGCGTGTCCGTTTCAATTGGCAGGCTCCCCCCTTGGTAGGACATTCCTTTCAGCTAGATTGGCCAGTGTGGCCGTGCTGTCGAGAACAACCCTTCCGAAAGATAGTGTCGATTCAATCGGGGGTCAGACTTTAGAAACTTTCGCCATTCGCGTGGACTCCACCGGTTATATCAGCTACTCGCGATGCCCTATTTCAAACGATCCTCGCGATCAGCCGGGGGGGAAGAACTCGCCTGAAACTGCTGAACGAAGCTTATTCTGTGGGATAACGCCCGTGCTGGCGTTGCTGCTTATTCATCGTATAATGGGCTCCTATCGTTGTTTGCTATTTTTTGCGACAGGTTTGTCCACAAGTTGGGTTAGGAAGCCTTTTGGACCTATCATCCAAAAAATCTACCGCCGGGAGGCGATCTATGAAAATTGGAAGTACTTTCGCTGTTTGTTTGCTAATGGCATGCTGCGTAGGTTTGACGACTGCCCAAGAGGTGCTTGTCGAGGCCGAGAGTTTTCAGTCGACGGGGGGATGGAAACTAGATACACAGTCGATCGAGGCGATGGGGTCTCCTTATTTGCTAGCCCATGGCTTGGGTCAGCCCGTGGGAGATGCCACGACCACGGTTGAGTTCGCTGAGACGGGTGAATACCGAGTTTACGTTCGCACCAAAGATTGGGTTGCTCGCTGGCAGGTTTCGGGTCAGCCGGGAAAATTCCAGGTCGTGATTGCCGGGCAGCCCTTGAGCGAGACCTTTGGTACTCGCGGTGCGGATTGGTTTTGGCATGACGGCGGTACCGTTCAGATTGATAGCAAGCAGATCAAAGTCTCGCTTCACGATCTCACAGGGTTTGAAGGCCGATGCGATGCCATTTTGTTCACGAAGTCGGAGAAAGCTCCGCCCAATCAGTCGGAGATATTGCCCCAATGGCGCCGCAGCTTGCTGGCGTTAGACAAACAGCCCGTTGAAAAAGGTGGCTACGACCTCGTGGTGGTAGGCGGCGGGTATGCCGGGATGGGGGCTGCAATCTCAGCCTCTCGCATGGGATGCAAAGTGGCGTTGATCCAAAATCGCTCGGTGCTTGGCGGAAATGGTTCGAGCGAAGTGCGTGTCTGGGCGATGGGACTCATCCGACGGGGCATCTATCCGCGGGTGGGGGAGATTATCGAAGAGCTTAGCGATCATGCTACCAAGTCGCCGGGCACTTACGAGGAGTTCGAGGATGCCAAGAAAGAACGCCTTGTCCGAGCTGAGAAAAACATCGACCTGTTCTTGAATCATCACGCCTACAAGGTGGAGACCAAAGAGAATGCGATTACCGCAGTCTATGCCTTCGACACCAAAACCAGCGAGCAAAAACGTTTTACAGGACGTACCTACGTCGACTGCACGGGTCACGGCACGATTGGCTTTCTGGCTGGTGCCGATTGGGAGATGACGCCCAAGGGACGTATGGGGATGAGCAACATGTGGGCTTGGGGTGAGGGCGATCAACAGGTCGACTTCCCAAACCTATCTTGGGCCTTGGATTTAGAGATGGAAGATTTCCCCTACCCGCGTGAGCATCACGGCCAATGGTTTTGGGAAGGTGGCTTTGATAAAGACCCGCTTGCGGATGCTGAAGGCATTCGTGATTGGAACCTGCGAGCCGTCTACGGCGCGTTCAATGCGATGAAGAATCGTGGAGGGGCTGACAAGCACAAGAATGCTTACCTCACCTGGATCGCCTACATCGGCGGGCCGCGAGAATCGCGACGACTGATGGGAGACATCGTGCTTTCGCAGGATGACGTCGTAGCCAAACGTGCGTTTGCCGATGGCTGTGTTGCCAGCACTTGGTCGATCGATCTTCACTATCCAAAGAAGCAGTATGCAAAGAAGTTTCCAGATAACCCGTTTATCTCGGTTGCTGAATTCGACACTCGTGTTGATAGGGCGTTTGGGTTTCCGGTGCCGTATCGGTGTTTTTACTCGCGAAATATCGACAATCTGTTCATGGCAGGCCGTTGTATTAGTGTGACCCATGAAGCCTTGGGAACGGTTCGCGTGATGAAAACCTGTGGCATGATGGGCGAAGTGGTTGGCCGGGCGGCTAGTTTGTGCGTGTTGCACGACTGTTTGCCGCGAGATATCTACAAGCAACACTGGCCAAAGATGATTAAGCTATTCGAATTGCCGGGCAAGGCGCGGCGCGAAACGGTGAGTAGCGAGATGATAATCCCCAAAGACTCGTTGCCGCTGGCAGGCAAGTTTGGAGTTGCGCCGGGCTTGGCGCCAGAGAAGTTGCCCGGCGTCGTGGTCGACGATCAAGAAGCCGTTCGGTCGGGCAAGTGGACGAAATCAGACCATCTAAAAGGATTTGTTGGTTGGGGATACCGTTATGCTGGCAATAATTCAGGCGCTACGTTGAGTTTTCGTGTTGCTGCTCCGAGTGCCGGAAAATTTGATGTGCGATTGGCTTATCAGCCGCATGAAAACCGTGGGACGACGGTTCCCGTGAGTGTTGTCATCAATGATCACGTAACGAAAACGACCGTCAACATGCGCAAGCAGCCACCATTGGAGCATGGGTTTGTCTCACTGGGGAAGTTCGATTTACAGCAAGGCGAGCCGATTGCTATTGTTTTGCGGACTGAGGATGCCGGCGGCGCGGTCCATGCTGACGCGGTGCAAGTGGTACGGATCGATTGATGGCTCCGCCTGCCCGCTCTCGACGTGCCCGACGGTTTCTTCTTCATGCGGTTCGAGTCGCGGTCTTCGCCACCGTTCTGATGCAAATGCACCTTCAGGCTTCTCGTCGAGCCGCGCGCCGAGCGAACGAGAGCTTGGCTCCTGTCGCGCTTAGCCAACTGCAGGTGTTTTATCCCGAGGCAGCGTCGTCGGGTGAGTTGTTCACAGAAGGTGGGGTCGCCGTTTTCGATGACGCCCATCGGCAGCTTGGTTATTGTTTGCAGACTTCGCCGGATAGCGATCGCCTGATTGGGTTTTCTGGGCCGACCAACGTGCTTATTGCATTGGACGACAACGATCGCATTCGTGGGTTGGGCATACTTGCCAGTCAGGATACCAAGGAACACGTTCAGCAGGTTATTGACGACGGGCAGTTATTGCAAGCGTTCAACGGCCTGACGCGACAAGAGGCCCTAGGAAAAACCGATGTCGACGCCGTTACCGGGGCCACGCTTACGAGCCTTGCGATTTACGAATCGGTTCTTCATTGTCTTGGCAGAAAGGCCCCTTCGTTGAGGTTTCCCGATCCGCCCACACTTCGCGAAGTTCAATCGCTGTTCCCTCAAGCGATTGCGATTGAACAGGATGCGTCAGCAGTACCTCCTTGGAAAGTTTATGGACGGAATGGCGAAGAGTTAGGTTCTTTCGTGCGAACCTCTCCGGCTGCCGATCACCTTATTGGTTATCAGGGGCCGACCGAAACGTTGATTGGCTTTGGGACGGATGGACGTGTTACGGCAATTGCTTTGCGACATAGTTACGACAACCGGCCGTATGTGACTTATGTGCGTGAAGACAGCTATTTCCTGAATTCGTTCGAGGGTCTGACGTTGGCTGAACTGGCGGAACTCGACTTGCAGGCGGCTGAGGTTGAGGGAGTTTCGGGAGCAACGATGACTAGCTTGGCCGTTGCCAAGGGGGTGGTACTAGCGGCAGGCGACTTGATTCGTTCTGAGCGGCAGCCGATTCGCGAGCGGCAAATCCGCTGGTCGCTTCGAGACTTGGGTACGGCGGCGATGATTCTTGCCGGCTGCATTCTTGGTTTTACTTCGCTGCGATCGGTTCGTTGGTTGCGAGTTGGATTTCAGTGGTTGTTGGTCGGTTATCTTGGGTTGGTGAATGGCGATATGATTTCACAGGCCATGATTGCTGGTTGGGCCCAGCATGGTATTCCGTGGCGCACTGCGGGAGGGCTGTTGCTGCTAACACTGGTTGCGTTCTTGGTGCCGCTGACCACGCGACGGAACATTTATTGCACGCATCTTTGCCCGCACGGGGCTGCTCAAAAACTGCTGAGGAATCGATTGGGGTGGCGTTTGAGGATTTCTCCGGCGGTATTACGCTTGTTAAAAATGTTTCCTGGCTTGCTGCTTGCTTGGTGTGTTGCCGTTGTCCTGTTGACATTGCCGATGAGCCTTGTCGACTTCGAGCCGTTCGATGCTTGGGTTTTTTACGTGGCCGGGTGGGCAACCATTACCGTCGCTGTCGTTGGACTCGTCGCGTCGTTGTTCGTGCCGATGGCTTATTGCCGTTTTGGTTGCCCCACGGGGGCGTTGCTGGGTTTTCTTCGATTTCATTCGCGTAGCGATCGGTGGTCGACTCGTGATTGGGTGGCTGTTGGGTTGTTGCTTTTGGGTTTTGGGTGGGGGATGTTTGATGTTAGATTGCTGATTTAAGATATGATGATTGGTGGCGGAACGATTGCGAAGTCAGTGCGATCAACCAAAGTTTAGGAAAAAGAATAACCACAGAGGACACGGAGTATTTTGAATTGAAAGGACGTCGAATCCTACCCTACTTCTACTTCAAATTGGACGGGGTGGTTGTTTTCTCAGTGTCCTCCGTGACTCGGTGGTTATTCTCTTTTCACTTTGAGTTTCACCTATTAGCGTGTATTAGCGCTGATTAGCGGTTTCCCTTTTTTTTGATCGCGGCCAGGATGGCCGGGCTTTGCCTTCGACAAGGTTTTTAGGCGGCTTGGGCGTCGTTGGGGTTGATACGCCCTTCGGTGGATACGTCCTCGAATCTTACGGAGACGCGTTTCGAGACGCCGGACTCTTGCATGGTGATGCCGTAGAGGGTGTCGGCGCAGGCCATCGTTCGTTTTGAATGGGAGATGACGACGAATTGCGTGGATGTCATAAACTGCTTGAGCACTTCGACAAAACGGTCGATGTTTGCTTCGTCCAAGGCGGCGTCGACTTCGTCCAACACACAGAAGGGGCTGGGGCGGCTTCGGAAAATTGCCAACAGTAGGGCGACGCAGGTGAGTGTGCGTTCGCCACCTGAGAGAAGCGAGATGCTTCGCGGCTGTTTGCCGGGTGGGCGGGCGATAATTTCGATGCCGCACTCTAGCACGTCTTGATCGCCGCTATCGTCGACCAGGATGTCGGCTTCGCCTCCGCCAAACAGGCTGCTGTAGAGTTCTTGGAAGTGGCCACGAATGACGTCTAGCGAGTTGATGAAGATCTCTCGACTTTCGATGTTGATTTTAGTGACCAGTTGCTCGAGTCGAGCTTTGGCCTCTCGCAGGTCTTCGTATTGTTCAGAAAGCGTGCTGTGGCGCTGTTCAACCGCTTCTAATTCGGAGAGTGCTTCGAGATTCACCGGTCCGATATTTTGTAGCTGCTGTCGAAGCTTTTTGATCTCCTCGTCGAGTTGCTCTCGGGTACCTAGTTCTGGTGCCGATTCCGAGGCGGCAAGCACAGCGAGATCAATCTCGTAATCGTCCGACAGCCGTGTCGAGAGTTCATTACGCTGATGCACCTGTTGCTGGACCCGCATTTCAGCTGCTTGCAGATCGCCCTGGTATTTGAGGAGTTTTTTGCGTAGTTGGTCGAGTTCTTTGCCCGAGCGCGACTTGCATTTTCTGGTCTCGTCTTGCTGGCGGATTGACTGCTGTAGCTCGCTTGCAAGTCGTTCTTTGTCGCTAAATAGCTCGGCGATTTCGCTGGTGAGGTCGAGCGTCGACTGGGTAAGTTGCTGACATTGAGCGTGGCACTCAGTGATTCGTTTGCGAGTGTCGGCCAACGCCCGATCGTGCTCTTCTCGGTCGCGGTGTAATTGGTCCATCTGGCGGCGCAGACCGTCGCGCCGTTGCTCGCCCCGCGCCAAGGAGACCCGATGGTCGGTGACGGTGCGCTGTAGCGAGCTGACTTGAAGCTCAAGTTGACTTGCCTGCTCGGTACGGCTTTCGAGGTGGGTTTGCAGGGTTTGAAGCTTATTTTTTCGCTCGTCTAATTGTTTTTGATCGCGCTCTAAGTCTCGCGCCGATCGGGTGGCTTGCTCTTCGGTGGTAGAAAGTTCGCTTTCGGCGGCTGAGTGTCGCTGATTGGCTTGGTCGAGTCGCTCTCGTAGCGCAGCAACTTTCAACTGGGCGGCGCTAAGTTGTTTTGCCAGTACCGCATGTTGCTCTGCAATTTTTTGTTGCTGCTCGTCCTGGGTAGTAATCGAAGTTTCGAGCTTCTCGTTGACCGTATGTTGCTGTTCGATGCGTAATTCCATATCACGCACCTCGTCGACGAGTGCCCGCAATTCACTTCGACGGGATAGCAAGCCGGTTGCCGTTTGGGCTGGCCCAACGATAAGCGTACCATCGGCTCCGACAACTTCGCCGACGACGGTTACGTAGTTCAACCCTCGCCCTGTCCCGCCGGCCAGTCGCATGGCGGTTGTCAGCGTATCGACAAACCAATATCGACCCAACAGACGCCGCGGGAGCGTCATCAGTTCTGGTGCCGTCTCGACAAACTGATCGGCACGGCCCATCACTCCCGGCTCGGCTGATAAATCAATGCGGTCGACGGCGCTCGCAGGCTGGGGCACGTCGAGCCGAAGAAAGCCCGTTCGCCCAGGCCAATCGGCGCCGTCCCAGGTAAGCATCGCCGGGTTCACACGATCAACCAGCAAGTGGTTGGCACGATCGCCGAGCGCGATTTCTACCAATGGAGCCGTGTCGGCATCGACTCGTAGCAGGTCGGCAACGATCCCACGTACGTCGCCAAATGGCCCCTCGGGCTGTTCGCGAGCGAGTCGTAAGACTTCTTTGGTGCCAGCGCTCAAGCCGTCCAGGCGTCGTTCTAGCTCTTCCAAAACGGCGGCACGTTCTTTTGCGCCCGAAAGCCGACCACGCAAATCGGCCAACTGTTTTTGAGCTTGAGCGAGTATGCGCCGGTCGTCGCGCAGTTGCTTTTGCAACTGGGTTAGTGCCTGTTGCGATTGATTGGTTCGGTTTTCGAATTGCTGGCAAGTGGCTTCGGTTTGGTCGAATTGGGCAGCGACCTCGGAACGTGATGCTTCGACTTCTCGAACCTGGTGTTGGTATCGTTGGCTTGCGGCGATTGCATCGGCATGTTGGGAACCGAGCAAGTGAATGTTTTTTTCGAGCTGAGCGGAGTCGCGTAGCGTTGCGGCCTGCTGTTCGCGGCAAGTCTCGATTTCGCTGCGGCATTGGCTCTGGGCCGCCAAGGCCAGGTCGAAAGCCGTTTGTTGCGATTGAACTTGCAACTCGAGTTCAGCAAACTGTTGCTCTGCCGACTGGAGTTCCTGATCGGTTTCGGAGACCAACTGTTGGGTGACGCCGGCACGCGACGACATTGCCAGCAATTGGCGCTGCATACGCTGTGTTTCTTGGTCTAATTCGTCGAGACGAGCCGATTGGCTCCGGCGAGTCGATTCGCATTGCGCGATTTGTTCGCGAGTGGTTGCCGCTCGATCGCTTGCCGTGCGTGTTTGTTGCTGTAGCGTTTCCTCGGCTTGTTCGAGGGCCTCTAGCTGTTGCTCGCGATCATCAACCTGTTGCTGAATCGCGTCGCTAGCGCTACGATGCTCGCCTGCACCTTGTTGCAGTTTGTTGAGCGAAGCGGTTAGCTTGTGCCAATCGGCCAAACCAGTTTTGGTGCGTAATTCTTTCAGGCGATCGGATTGATCTTTGTACTTGCGCGCTCTGCCTGCTTGAGAACGCACGCTTCGTAGGCGGGAGTCTAGCTCGTCGACGATATCAGAAAGTCGGAGCAGGTTTTGATCCACTCGCTCAAGTCGACGGGCCGCTTCTTGCCGTTTCAGTTTGAAGCGACTCACCCCGGCAGCTTCCTCGAAAATCAACCGCCGCTCGCGAGGCGACGATTGCAACAGGGCATCGACTTTGCCTTGTTCGATAATGCTGTAGGCACCGGTCGAAACTCCAGTGCCTGCAAAGACTTCGCGAATATCTCGCAGCCGAACAGGCTGGCGATTGATTAGATATTCGCCTTCGCCGCTTCGGTAGACACGTCGCGTAATATGGACTTCGTCGGCATCGATGTCTAAGGTGCCGTTGGAGTTGTCGAACGAGAGGGTGACTTCTGCTGCGTTGGTTTGCCCTCGGCTGCGAGCACCGCTGAAGATGACGTCGGTCATCTCTTTGCCGCGGAGTGCCTTGACGCTTTGCGTGCCGAGTACCCATTTGATGGCGTCGACGACGTTGGATTTGCCCGACCCGTTGGGACCAACAATCGCAGTGATGCCAGACGGGAACTCAAACCGAGTCCGATCGGCAAAACTCTTGAAGCCATTGAGTTCCAGTGCTTTGAGCATGGGATTTTTGCTTAGCTTCGGCGGCCGAATAGTTCGGGGGAGGGGGTTTCGAGATCGAATGAGTCGATCGCGGTTTCGGCGTCTTTTTCTGAACTTTGCGAGTCGCCGCTCGGCTTCAAATACTCGCGGCCCGTTTCTGGAATCGCGTTGATGCGGAACCGGCTGGCAAGCGCACCAGACTCCTTGGCCTGGGCTAGCATCTGAACGACGTCGGGGTAGGTGCCCCCTAATTCAACCACGGCACGAATGACCTCGTCAACGTCGGTTGAAACCACTCGCTGCTCAGTTGTTTCGCCAAATCGACTTATTTTGATCTCGCCGCCGCTTAGACCGTTGACCAGAATCTGAGGGCCTGCATCGAGAACCAAGGGAAGTTTGAGTTGGTGTTTTCGCCCGAACAGGACAATTTCGGGCCGATGGCTGTTGGTGACATGGATCATCGGGGGGCCCGAGACATCCAAAGTGTGGTAGCTAAACATTCGACCGAGATTTTCGCCTCGTACGAGTGGATCGGCAGGAGACATGGCCCATAGCGAGCGAAATGCCCCGTAGCGAGTTTCGGCACTCTTCACTCTCAGCAGCTTGCGTAGCTCGTCGAAAGCAGCGCCATCGTCCATGGCACTTAGGGCGGCTAGTGCGTGAACGCGAAAGGCCGGCTCTTCGCGGGCAATCAAAACCAGCGGTGCGACGGCATCGGTTGCGTCCAGATAGGCCAAAGCTTCGGCGGCGTAGAATCGAACTTCCGGGTCGTTTGCGTCTAACCCTAGTTTAAGAATGTCGATCGCTTCTTCGCTGCCCACAGCTTCTAGCCGCAATGCGGCAGTGGCTGAGGTAACGGGGTCGAGTAGTTGGCTTTTGAGCAACAGCAATCGAGATTGCAGTTGCATGGGCGATTCTTGGATGGAGATGTTTCGCACCACCTGCATAAATCGTCCGACGTTGTCTTTGTAGCGTGGATGAAGTTCTAGCTCGATAAATTCATCGGTCTTTGGAGTCGCAATGCCTCGCTGCCGTCCGTTGATGTAGCTATGAAACCGTCGGTTGACTGACTGACCGACTTGTTGGCTTATGCGAACAGATTGGCGCTCGTGGTCGAGGATCAAACCGAGATTTCGCGACTTGGTGACTACGCCGCCTCCAAGAATTCGCCCGCGTCGAGCCAACGCGGGATCGTCTTTGATGCTTGCATTGGGGTCGACGAGAACGGCGCCGTTGGAGACTGCCATTAAATGGCCCTTGCGAATTTGCGCACCTAAGACGGCCATCTCGGTCATGCGTGTTTCAAGCAGCTTTCCTCCGCGTAGGCTTGTCGTGTCGCTTCGTGTTGGCGCGCGCACTTCGATGTCGAATCGGTCGCCCTCTTGAATGCCCGGCCTTAAAAAGCCACGCACCAAGACGAGAGCCGTATCAGGAGAAGCCAGTATTTGGTTTGGGTAATGAACGTCTCGACGGTTCATTTCGCCAAGAATCGAGGCACGTTGGGGCGAAGGAGGGGGGTCTTCGCCGGTGCCCGTAAGGCCGGTCACCAGACCAACCGCTTCGAGCTTTACGTATCCCATGCCGTAGGGATGGGCGACGTTGCTTACCAGTGTCGCATCAGAAGGCACGTCATCGGCAAGCGTTGAGCCGGGGCTCTGATGCCTGAGGATTGGGCCCATGCAGCCTACTGACGTACACCAACTGGCGAGAGCCAATGCCGCAAAGAGCGTGTTTTTCGTCACGTATTTCATACGCCTCAGCCGCCCAAACAAGGGGATAGAAGAAGAGAAGGGGGGCGGAAGCTTAGAAACACTGTGAATCGTGGTCAAGACAGGCTGCGACAGGGCCAGGACGATTGCAAAGTCACTGATTCCGTAGTAGCCGTTCTGTAGGAGCTGCGTGCGGAAGCCGCAGTTTTTTCAGATTCGACCGCGGCTTCCGCCTGCGGCTAGCATGGCTTTGCAATCGTCCTGGTCTAGGGCGGGTCGTAGCCGCCTGGGTTCCAGGGGTGGCAGCGGGTAATTCGCCTCAAACCCTTGAGGCTGCCGCGTATCGCTCCGTATTTGCTTATGGAGGCAATGAAATAGGTGCTGCAACTGGGATAGAATCGGCATCTGGGGCCGAGCAGGGGGCTTATGAGCAGTTGATAGCACCGCACGGCGCCGATCAGCACCAAACTGGGAAGCGAGTTGCAAGCTTGCCAGAGGAATCTCATCGCTCGGCTTTCTTGCTGGCATTGGTAGCAGATTGTCGGGCGGCGATTTTTTTTGTCAGCTTGAGTAGCGATTCTTGTAGATCGGCTACGTTTGGTGTGGCTCCTCTTTTGGGGATTACGACGAAGTCGAAATGTCGAGGCAGTTCGTGCTGCACCAAACGAAATGCCTCTCGGATCGATCGCTTCCAACGATTGCGGACCACTGCGTTGCCGCACTTGCGCGACACGGTGAGGCCAAGTCGAGGTTGTTCGCATGGGCTGCGGGCTGCGTGGACAATAATCAACCGGTTCGCAGCCGACGAACGAGCGCTGAATACGCGATCGAACTCCGAAGTTTTTAGCAGCTTGGCTGACTTGGGGAAATTGAACGACATACGAATACTACTTCGCAAGATTGAACCACGACGACACAACGAACACGACGAAAGATAGGATGAATTTTACTCAAAGCGAAAAAGAGATAACCACAGAGTCACGGAGGACACTGAGAAAATAGTCTCAAAGTCCAATTTGAAGTAGGGTATGATTCGGCGTTCTTTTGATTCAAAATACTCCGTGTTCCCCGTGACTCCGTGGTGAAATTTCTTTCTTGTTTTCAGTTTGAGTAAGTAGTCTCTTGCTCTACGAGACAATCGTATCGTCGGGGCGGATGGTATCAGAGCAACTTCGGTCGTCGGCGGGTTGTTTGAGGTTTTGGTCGGGCGACTTGCTTGGCTGCTGGGCGTCTGGGATGAAATCGGCGGGGACGGCAGGGCCGCGGCGATACGAACCCCAGCGGCGCACCCAATGTCCGCCCAGCAAAATGATAACTATCAGCAGCAATCCGAGTAGCAGGATTCCGATCAACGCCATGTAGGCGGCTGCACGCGTAGTGGGCGGTATCGTCTCGAGCGGTGCGGCTTGCTGGGCAAGGAGGCAAAAATGGTTGGTAAGATACACGCAGTCGTTCCAGATAGGGGCAAGGAGGAAGTACTTAAAATAAGGCGAATACCCCAGAGTCCTGGATAGTAAAATGATGGCGAAAACGGCAGACTAGCTCTGAGCACCTAACAGCCAAGCAAGGACACCCTTCTGGGCGTGCATGCGATTGCCTGCTTGTTGGACCACTGCGCTGTTCGGCCCATCGAGTACCTCGTCGGTCACTTCTTCGCCCCGTTTGGCAGGCAGGCAGTGCATAAACAGCGCCTCGCTGGGGGCTGCATCCATCAATTTCTGGTTCACCTGATAGTCAGCAAAGTCTCGGCGCCGCTGTTCTTGTTCGCCCTCCTGCCCCATGCTTGCCCACACGTCCGTATAAATGGCCGATGCGTTTTGTACCGCCTCGAAGGGGTCTTCGGTCGCGGTAAATTTCAAGTCGGGGCACTGCGCGTGCAACGAATCTAAAAACTCACTCGAAAACTGATACCCCTTCGGCGAGGCAATCGAAAATTCGACGCCCAGTCGGCCGCAGCCAATCGCTAAGCTTGTCGCGACATTATTCGCATCGCCTACCCAAGCCAACTTGGTACCTTCCAGCGAACCGTAATGTTCTTGAATCGTGAACAAATCCGCCAGCGCCTGGCAGGGGTGAGCTTGATCGGTCAAACCGTTTACCACCGGGCAAGTGGCATACTTGGCGACCTGCTCGACCGTCTCGTGGTGTTTGCAACGCATGACGATCACATCCACAAATTCGCACAGCACGCGCGTAAAATCGTCGACCCGCTCTCGCTTGCCAAAGCCAACGTCGGCTCCCAGCATCATGCTACTGCCACCCATGTGGGCCATGCCTGCCTGAAAGCTCACGCGAGTTCGCAACGATTGTTTTTCGAACACCAGCGCCATCACACGGCCCGGGAACAACGGCTCGCGAATGCCTTGCAGGAATTTTTCCTTGAGATCCTCAGTCAACGCAAATATCCGCCGAATTTCATCCGACGTTACGTCATTCAGGGTCAGGAGATGTCGCATGTGTAATCTCGCAATACGCTTGTCAAAATGTCGCAACCCGCGGCTAGCTCTTCGTCGGTGAGTGTCAGCGCAGGCAACAACCGAACGACTTTGCCTTGTGTGCAGTTCACCAACAAACCCTTATCCATGCACTGCTGGACCACGGCGGTTGCATCCACGCTCAGTTCAATACCAATCATCAAGCCGCAAATTCGCAGGTCGGTAACAAACGGCAGCTCGTCGACCAGCGGCGAAAGCCGCTCTCGAAAACCTTCCGCCAGTTGCTCGCCACGCGCTAGCAGACCTTGCTCTTCGATCATCTCGATCGTGGCAATGCCGGCTCGTGCGGCCAATGGGTTTCCACCATAAGTGGCGGCGTGCATCCCGGGCCGCAGGCTTAGGGCCACCTCCTTGGTCGCCAACATCGCCGCCCCCGCCACTCCGCCGCACAAAGCCTTCGCCAACGTCATGATGTCTGGCTCGACGCCAAAATGTTGATGCGCAAACCACTTGCCCGTCCGACCACAACCGGTTTGCACCTCGTCAAAGATCAACAGCAACCCATGCTCGTCGGCCAGTTGCCGTAGGCCCTGCAAGAAACCTTCCGGCGGCAACCGTATGCCCCCTTCGCCCTGGATCGGCTCGACCATGATCGCAGCCGTTTCGTCGTCGATCTTCTCTCGCACAGCTTCCAAGTCGCCAAACGGGGCATAAACGAACCCTGGCAACATCGGACCAATATCTTCGTGATACTTAGGCTGAGCCGTGGCGGTCACCGCCGCGAAGGTACGACCATGAAAGCCTCCTTCAAACGTGATGATCTTATAACGACCCGCCGGCGTGTGGAGCCTCGCTAGCTTGATCGCCGCTTCGTTCGCCTCGGCGCCCGAGTTGCAGAAAAAAGCCTGCCCCCCAAAGCTGCGTTCGCTCAGCAATTTCGCCCAACGACCTTGGGCCTCCATGTGCCAGGTGTTCGGCACATGAATCAGCTCAGCCACCTGCTCTTGTACTGCTTTTACCACCGGCGCAGGGCAATGTCCCAAAAGATTGCAGCCCCAACCGGGAAAAAAGTCCAGATAGCGGTTCCCCTGATCGTCCCAAACCTGCGAGCCCTCGCCACGTACCAGGGCAAGCGGATACCGTCCGTAGTTCGGTATCACATACTCTTTGAACAGTTGGGCAACATCTTCCGACATTTTGGGATTTGCGGCAGTGCTCACGTCTTACGACTCCTTCGAGAAAGATTGAATAGCTGCAACTCACGGGATGCGTCGAGTGCTTTGACCATGTTGGATTGATGGATCGCTGACAAAGCACTATGACATTGTCGGCCCTAGCCAGGTTCGCCGACAATCTCGGTTCCCACACCCTTATTAGTATAAATTTCCAGCAGCAACGAATGCCGCAGACGGCCATCAATAATATGTACCTTGCCCACCCCCCGGCTTAGCGTATCGAGGCAGGCTTGCACCTTGGGGATCATGCCCGACTCGATTTGCCCGCCCGCGATCAGCCCCCGAGCATCGGCGGCTGCTAGCGAGTGTATCAACGAGTCGGCATCGTCCTTATCCCGACGCACGCCATTCACGTCGCTCAAAAAAATCAACTTTTCGGCACCCACAGCTTGGGCTACCGCCGTCGCTGCCGTGTCGGCATTCACATTCAGCCGCTCGCCAGCTTCGGTTTCACACATCGACGGAATCACCGGCACCTGTCCCGCGTACGTCAGATTGTCGAGTGTTTCGCGATCGACTCGCGTCACGTCGCCCACAAACCCCAAGTCTACAGGCTTCCCGTCGCCATCTTCCAGCTTCAGCCGTTCGCCAAACAACACGTTGTTATTCATCCCCGAAAAGTTCAACGGCATAGCTCGACCGCCAAACTCTTCGATCCGCGTTGCAAGCGACTCATTCATGGTCCCGGCTAACACGCGCTCGACAATCGCCAACGTCGCTTGATCGGTGTAACGACGTCCCTGAATAAAATTCGGCTCGATTTTTGCTTTCGCCATTTCACGGCTGATCGCGGCCCCGCCGCCATGTACCACAATCGGTCGCATGCCGACCGTTTCCATAAACACGATGTCGACCAGCAGATGGCGCAACGCCTCAGGGTCTTCCATCACGCTGCCCCCCAGCTTGATCACGGTGATCTTATCGCGAAATTGGCGGATCCATCCCATCGCCTCGATCAGAACGTCGGCCTTTTGAATGGCATCTTGCAAGACAGGTTTTCCTTTGCTTCGCGGTCGGCGGGTTTCGCTCAAAGGCGGTGATTTTAGCGAATCTAGCATTTTAGCGCTTTTAGCGACCCGGCGAAAGAGGCCCAAGCAAAGTCATCCTAGCCGCGAGCGGAAGCCGCGGTCGAGTCTGGAAAAACCGTACACCCTTGGCAGCTCACGCCACTTCATGGCAAGATGTGCGTATGACCTCACAAAATTCCTCCTCGCCCACCATGGCGATCGTCCTCGCAGCTGGCAAAGGAACTCGGATGGAGTCCGAGCTGCCCAAGGTGCTAGTGCCCGTCTCTGGCCGGCCCATGCTCCGTTACGTCACCGACGCCCTCGCTGCCGCCGGAGTCCACCGAATCGTAACGGTCGTCGGCTACCGTGCCGATCTGGTCCGTGCCGAGCTACAAAACGAATCGGGCATCGAGTTTGCCGAGCAACTCGAACAACGCGGCACAGGCCATGCCGTGATGATGTGCCGAAAGCAACTTGAAGACCATCAAGGCCCAGTGTTGGTCGTGGCTGGCGACTCGCCGATGCTGCAAGATAGCTCGGTTCGCAAACTACTCGAATACTTCCAACAGCAATCCCCCGCCTGTGTCATCGGCACCGTCAACAATGAAAACCCCACCGGCTACGGTCGCATCGTACGCGACGCCGCTGGCGAGTTCCAAGCAATTGTCGAAGAAAAAGACGCCACCGACAGCCAACGTGCAATCCACGAGATCAACGTCAGCATGTACGTTTTCGACGCCCAAGATTTACTAGCCGCTTTCGACCAACTCACCGACAACAACGCCCAAGGCGAGTACTACATCACCGACTGCCCCGGGCTGATGCTAGCCGCTGGCAAAGCCGTAATCGCACAAAACGTACTCCAACCTTGCGAAGCCATGAGCATCAACAGCATGGCCGACCTAGAACTAGTCGAAGCCGAACTACAACGAAGTGTAACGAACTCAAACTGAAAAGAAATATAAATATTCACCACCGAGAACACGGAGCTTTTTTGAACGATGAATCAGGTCTTTCTCTCGATTGAAATTAAAGACTATTTTTCTCCGTGCCCTCCGTGTCTCTGTGGTTAAATGCTAACTCACCACAGCTAAGCGAGTCAGCCTAACTTTTTTCAATGCAATAAACGGGCCAAGCAAAAAAATCATGACCGACCTAAAGCTTTTCAGCGGCAACGCCAATCCCGAACTCGGCCAGCGCATTGCCAAGTATCTTGGCGTACCGCTCGGCAACATCTCGCTCGGCACCTTTCCCGATAGCGAAATCTCTTGCAAGATCGAAGAGGATATCCGAGGCCGCGATGTCTACCTCATCCAGCCGACCTGCCCGCCGGTGAACGACAACCTGATGCAACTGCTGGTGATGATCGACAGTTGCAAGCGAGCCAGTGCCGAACGTGTCACAGCCGTCATCCCTTATTTTGGCTACGCCCGCCAAGACCGCAAAGACGAAGGCCGCGTCCCCATCACCGCCAAGCTGGTGGCCAACCTTATCGCCCGAGCAGGCGCCGACCGCGTGCTGACGATGGACCTCCACGCAGCCCAAATCCAGGGCTTTTTCGATGTCCCCGTCGATCACCTTTACGCAGCCCCGGTTCTCAACGAGCATTTTCTCAAGCAAAACATCCCCAGCAAAGACCTGGTCATCGCCAGCCCCGACGCAGGTAGCATCAAACGCTCGTTGGGCCATGTCAAACGGCTCGGCGGCGAAGTGGCCATCATCGACAAACGTCGCACCAGCGCCGAAGAAACCGTGCAAGCCAATGTCATCGGCGCCCCGGTCAAAGACAAAATCGTACTGATGTTCGACGACATGATCAGCACCGCCGGCTCGATCTGCGGGGCGGCCAAAGTCTTGCACGACCGAGGCGCCCGAGAAATCCACGTCGCCACCTCCCACGCCGTACTTTGCGGCCCAGCCGTCGAACGACTCGAAGCAGCCAACTTGGCCAGCATCGTCTGCACCGATTCGATACCTCTGTCCCCCGACCAAATCTTGCCCCACACCAAAATCCTTTCGATCGCCCCTCTACTAGGCGAAGCCGTCAAGCGAATCCACCGCAACGAATCGGTAAGCCGACTCTTCGTTTCGCCGGTGTAGCTCACCAAGAGAGGCGACGCCAGAACCCGAGCGAGAATCATGCCAACAAAATGCTCTCTAACGATCGCAGCAACGATCGTCGTGTTCGGCTTCGTTGTCTCTGGCTCGCGTGGTGACGACCTGGATACATCAAATCCGAGTCGTGCGGTCGACCCCTTCATCAGCACGGGAGGCAATCGCTTTTTGTGTGGCCACAATTCTCCCGGAGCAACCACGCCGTTCGGCTTGGTGCGGCTAAGCCCCGATACGATCTCAAGGGGCGGAATAACGGCGGCTAACAAGTCCGGTTATTTTTACCACGATCCTCTAATTCTTGGGTTCAGCCATACGCGGCTCTGCGGAACCGGGGCAGTCGACGGCGGGCACTTTCGCGTGATGCTCGGCACAAACGACACGCCGCTAGAAGTTCGACGGCGCGGCATGCGCACCAAATTCGACCACAAAACGGAATCAGCCTCGCCGGGCTACTACTCAGTCGCGCTGCCCAAACTCAACTTAAAGGCCGAGCTGACAGCCACCCAGCGAGTGGGTTTGCATCGCTATCGTTTTGATGCCGGCGCGGTGCCGAAGATTCTGATCGACGTAGGCAGCGCATTAGGCAACGGACAAAGCGAAGCCTGCGAAGTGCATGTGTTTCCTGATCGAGCGGAAGTCACTGGCACCGCGCGGACCCGCGGCACGTTTTCGAGCCGCTACGGCGGCCTGCAAGTCTATTTCGTAGCCCGTTTTCGTAAGCCCTGGAAAAGCTTTGCCACCTGGTCTGACAATCGTGTCGTCGATAGCCGCGCTGTCGCCACGGGCGAGGATGTTGGCGTCGATTTTACTTTTGCCAGCACCGAACAAGAACAGACCATCGAATTGGCCGTCGCGTTGTCGCACGTGAGTATCGAAAATGCACGCGAAAACCTGGAAGCAGAACTATCGGATCGCAGCTTCGACGACGTACGCACGGCAGCCGAGGCCGAGTGGAATGCACTGCTCTCGACTGCACGGATCGAAGGCGGCAGTGCTTCGGATCAGAGAATTTTTTACACCGCCCTGTACCACTCGTTAAACATGCCTACGATTTTTAACGACGTGAATGGGCAATACCTGGGGTTTGATCAGCAGGTTCACCAAGCCGAGGGTTTTCAGTATTACACCGACATGTCGCTGTGGGACACGTTTCGCACCACGCATCCGCTGTTCACGCTGCTCACTCCTGATCGTCATCGAGACATGATCGTCTCGCTGGTCAAGATGGCAGAGCAGGGCGGCAGTCTCCCCCGTTGGCCTGCCGGGGCTGGCTACTCCGGTTCGATGTTTGGTGCGCCCGCCGAAATCGTAATCGCAGAAGCCTATCTCAAGGGCATTCGCAACTTCGACGTCGAGACAGCTTACCGCGTAATGCGCAAAGCGGCCCTGCAACCGGCGCCAAGCAAGTCGTCGTTCGCCACTCGCCCAGACATCGCCGAATTTGTGAAATACGGCTACTGCCCCTCCGACACGATGACTCGAGCTGTCTCGAAAACGCTAGAATACGCCTCGACCGACGCAGCCATCGGTCGGTTGGCAGCCGCGCTTGGCCACGACGACGATGCCGCACTGTTTGCAAAACGCGCTCAGTTTTATCGCAACGTGTGGAACCCCGAGACGCAATACTTCCAAGCACGCGATGCGGCTGGCCAGTTTTCAACACCGCTCAAGCCGCTGTTGCTCACCTACTTCGACTTCAGCCACAAATACACCGACGATTACGTCGAGGGCAGCGCGTTGCAATGGCGGTGGGCCGTCTCACACGATGCCGCCGGGCTGGTCTCGCTTTTCTCCAGCCCAGAGTATTTTGTCGAGGAACTGGAAAAGTTTTTCGCCGGCTCGTTCCCGCGCATCGGGATGACGCCGAACGGCTACTACTGGCAGGGAAATCAACCCGATATTCACGCCGCGTACCTCTTCAACGCCGCAGGACGTCCCGATCTAACGCAAAAATGGGTGCGTTGGATTCTCAAGCATAAACACGATGATGGCCCGATCGGGCTTGATGGCAACGACGACGGCGGCACGCTCTCGGCATGGTACGTCTTCAGTTCGCTCGGGTTCTATCCGGTGGTCGGCACCGACCGCTACGAACTGGGCAGCCCGCTCTGGAAACGGGCCATCGTAAAGATCGGCAGCCAACGCTTAGAAATCGTCGCCGACAACTACGCCCCCGATCGCGTTTATGTCGAGCGAGTCGAACTCAACGGCAAGCCGCTAGACCGCTGGTGGTTCACGCACGACGAAATCTCCCAAGGCGGAACGCTACGATTCATAATGAGCGACGAACCATCGCAACCGTAATTTCCAACGGTCGACTTTGCCCGGTTGAGTAGCGATCCGTGCCGAAAGACTCAGCCTCGCGGCACGCCCAAACATATCCTAAATCCGTCACGGGAGTCTGAGTAGCTGGGACTCCCAAGCCCCAAACGAACGGCGCAGCGGGCATTGCCGGGCACATCAAAATAGTTGCCGCCGCGACATACGGGCCGCAGATTAGCGTCTACAAAATACACATCTTCATGGCCCCCTTTCGGATCAAAATGATCCAAGACAATCTCCCACACCCCGCCACACATGTCCGCCAGGCCAAAGCCGTTCCGACCTTTTTCGCCGTAATGATCCACCGGCGACACAAAGGCAAAACCGTCGCTCCACGGCACGTTCGCCAGCGGCCAGATCTTGTTCCGCCCCGGCAGAAAATCGACCGCGGAAATGTTCAACCGACCCTCGCCGTCTTTGAGATCATTTCCCCACCAATAGATGGTGCTTTCGCGGCCGCCCCGACACGCGTAGGCCCACTCGGCTTCCGCAGGCAGGCGATATTCCAGACCCTCAGGCAGCCGCCCCCCTTCGCGTTCCTTCTTCGTCAACCACTTGCAAAAAGCTCTCCCATCATTCCAGCTCACGCAGACGACCGGATAGCTGTCTCGCAACGGGAATCCGAAATTCGGATCGCGCCAACTCTTGCCTTCCATCGACTTCCAAGGATGCGGCGGTGCCTTTGCCGTTATCGTCCACTCCGGATCAAAACACTGCGTCCTGCCGCCCGGTTTCTCCGCGTCGCTCACGTAACCGCTCTCTTCCACGAAACGCCTGAATTGCCCCACGCTGACTTCCGTACGCCCCATCCAGAAACCGTTTTTCACTCGCATTTTTAGCGGTTGTTCGCCTTCGAATGACTCACGCGACGTCCCCGGTGTGGCGCCACCTTCGATTCCAGTGGCCCAAGCGCGCTCGGCGGGCGTGCTCCCCATCTTGAATTCACCAGACGGAATAAAAACCAGTTCGAGAGTCACACCCCGACCCAAATCAACCTGCTTCGCTGCGCCCCCCACCGGCTTCTCGGCTGGCGCTGCGTTAGTAGTGTCGCTAACTTCGACAATGATCGCGATGAGTACTACGACCGATGAAAACATGCAAATAACATTCGAGAATCTCACGAAGTGTTTTCCTTTCACATTACGATTGACGCGTCAAAGCAGAACGGTTGATCGCGTGGGTGGCCCATTGAGGGGGATGTTTGATGTGTAATGTTTAATTGTTGATATTGGCTAAGCCGCGAGCGGCTGGGGTGACTTTATTGGACAAAATTGTGCTGCTTGGTGCTGAAATAATAGCGTATGGTGGGTTAGTTTTGGCACGAATTGCTGGGAAGGCCCATGGGGTGGACAAAAGGGAGCTCGGAATGCGGAAATCGGAGTGCGGAAGGGGATAATATTGTCCATTTTGGTTGATAGTTGCTGGGCGCTAGGCGCTATCAATGACGAAATCTGAATGACGAATGACGAAAAACTGATCGCTGACGGCTAAAAGCTAATCGCTATTGTCTCAGATGTGGTGGCCCAATTTCAACTGTAAAATGTTGGCCGGGGAGAGTTTTTTCTCGCAGAGATGCGGAGACGGCAGAGTTTTTTTTGACGGGATTTACTGGATGGACGAGATGATCGAGTCAACCACGATCTTGTTTGCCCTTGTAAATCCTATCGGAAAATCTTGCGGGCCGGGTGGCACTGTCGTGGCACGCCAACATTTTCGCCAACAACAACGCGGTTTGCAAGCCTCTTGTTCCTTCGTCACCCAGACAACCAAGTTGTCTGGGCTACCCGCTGCAGGCAAAAAGGTGGCAAGTGAGTAGGGTGTGTGGTTTTTGAAAAAACGGTGCGTTCGTTTCGTGGCTTCAAAGAGTGAACTGGTATTAACGCACCAGATTTGGCGACGACCAGCACCCTACCGACTTCTTTCATAGTTTCACCCTACATGCTATTTGGCCGAGGGGCGCGAAATTTAGAAAGATGCCCTTACATCGGCTTTCACGGAATCGACAAAGTCGACTTTATCGTTTGGGCACGAAAGAATAGTGGAAACCGAGCGTGTTTCTCCGGTGGCAAAGCTCGACTTCACTAAGCCACTGCTTGCGATTTTCTTGTCACCAATATCATAAAGGTGGACATGAACAAATGTTGTTAATGCTTTGCCGGAAGTGTTTCGGATTTTCACAGTGCAAGTGAATACTGTCTGATCTTTGTCGAAATTGCTTGGCTCAGCGCGAACAGAAAGTAGAGAAAAAGAATTCCCGAAACCTGAAACTACTGGTTCCTCTCTGACGGGCTTCGGTCCACCTTCGAGATTTACTTTTGCCATCCTGGATTGCTCCTCAGTTACAGTCCGATGTTTGGAAAGAGACTGAATTTTTTTAGGAGATGCAGGTGACTCAGGCTCCTCTGCTGCAATAGGAACAGAAGCTATGCTAGAACCAGTTTTTTCTGCTTCTTTCAAATTGATGGTAGCCTGCTGGAAATACACAAGCCCTAGCAAGAAGCCAAAACCGAGCAACAGGATATAGAGGAAATATGCTCCGTATAAAGAATGTTTTCGCCGATGTGGCGAAGTCCTGACCGACACCACTGATGGAAAAGTCTCAGCTGTTGTCGTAGTGGCTGGTTGGGTAATGGGATAGGCCGTCGGTTGCGACCGATGCGCCTCGTGAACCCGAGTCTGAACTTCGAGGCTGATTTTGCCAGAACACTTGGGGCAAGTAACGACTTTTCCTATCGAAATTTCCTTGATACCAAGAGGACTATCGCATGAAGGACAGCGCAAATAAATCCTTGGGCTTTTCGAAAGCTGTTGCCTCGATGTAGAAGATGCTTTCACTTTTTCGTCCACAATACCCTCCCCGGTATCAGAATGACTTTTGGTATTGTATCATGAAATTGCAGGTGCAACCAGCACATTTTCGTGCTACTGCAGCTTGGCAACGACAAGGTCCACTTCGATTCCGTTGACAATTGTAAAGAAACGGTATTCAATCCCTTTCGTTCCATGAAGTTCACGAGCCACCGCCGATACGCGGTCGAGTTCACGAATTTCTGTTCCAATGGCAGGTAGATTCTGGATCAATTGAGTTGCTCGATTGATTGCGAGTTCACGACTACGGATTTCTGCAGCCAATTCACCAAGGGCAAGACTTTTTGCAGCAGCGGCTGCTGTGTTTAATCCGGCATTACGTCTTTGAATCGCCGCGAATTCCGTTTTTGCAGATGAGAGCGAACTTTTCATGTTCCCGACATTCGTTTTGGACCATTTTGCCTCGGCTTCGATCTCTGATAGCTCTTTCATCTTGCGGTTTCCAGCAGGAATCGACATCGGCTCGTTATCACCCGAGGGTAACGTGTACAGGCTGGATAACTCAACAACTACGATGTTTCCTTTTCTTTTCATCGCAACCGTCGTCCCGGCGTTTTGCGCTCCCGTATAGCGTATGTCGAGACTTTCTCGAAGCTTAATCTTAAGTGGCAACATTCCAGTCCTATTGTTCGCTGGGAACCGTGCAATTCCCGTTAACTCGAAGTAGATTTCATCGAGATGCGGCAAGAACTCGCATTTACATGGGATGCGTTGCAATGCTTTTGTCAGGTCGATGGATAGCGGCTCTACTTCACTGGGCGCTCGTAGTGAGACGGTATGCTCAATCCCTTTGGCCTTGAGAAAAACAACGGAATTCCAGACGGCAGCAACCGCATCTTCTGGCACCTCCTCCACCCAAATGAACTGCAATGCTCCGTCAAGGATTGTTAGACCGGCAATGACTGTCGGCTTCTCATTTTCTGCGCTGCGCCACTCGAGAACCTTGTTTGTATGTGTGAGTGACTCAGTGTTCGTTGAAAACACGAACTCCGTACCGCCCATGTCCGCCAGTAAGACTTGACGAGCCTTATGATCCAAAGGTGACAATGTTACGTAGTCAGTCGCGTCTTTGAAAGGCATTTCCGTCGGAATGTGAGTTTCCGGTTTAGGCTTGCGTGTAGGTTCTTCAGCCGGCTGTATGGGGTTTTCTGGCCGAGCTCTCATTAGAGGTTTAGGGGGAATGACCTTCTTTGGCAGCTCTTGCCGGACGGCTACCTGTTTGGGTGGCAGCGCTCTACGACTCATGACCACGCGGTAGCCGACGTAAACAGAAGCGCATGTGATAAAGAAGTGTATGGTTAAACTAATTGCGCGGACCAGAAACGATTTCCGCCTTCTCTTTTGCTTATAGAGCGGCACAGGGGCGCGTAGTGAAGACGGAAAATCTTCCGTAAGACTCGATTGAGTCTTCGATTCCAGATTGGCTGACAAAGAAAAACTATTGCAGCAACTGCCACAGGTAACCTGCTTTCCGAGCCAGCTTTCCTCCAAAGACAGTTGGATGCCACAGTCCGGGCAAGTGGCAGTCAGCATGGCAATCCGCTCCTCAAATCGGGCAAAAAGGTGTGGCAACAAAGGAGGCAAGTACCGTTCTAGCTGTTTGGGTCAGTTTCTTAGGCCGGCCTCTTGGACGTGTGGTGGATTCGAGGCCCAATCGTTGGACGGTTGCTTTCATCCAGTCTGCTGTCCCAAACAGACACCTTATTTTGTGCCAACCGTCTGTTTCGATCCATCGGCCTATAACCTCGGAAATCGCTTCTCTTCGTATCCGCGAAAATCCGTCTGATCTGCGTTTATCTGCGTCCTATCTTACTGCGAGGATGGTAAAAAATGAACCGTCTGGCCCTTGCTGGTTTCGCTGTATCCTGGGTCGACGATAGCGGCGGTTTGCTTACAATGAACATACGTATCAAGCCAATTACCCTCGTTTAGCAGAACCGTATGAGCAATCTTAGCCATTTTGACGAACATGGCGCCAGCCGGATGGTCGATGTCGGCGAAAAGCCGGTCACCCGCCGCCGTGCCGTGGCCAGTGCGCTCGTCCAGATGCTGCCGCAGACCCGGCAAATGATTGTCGATCGGGGGCACGCGAAGGGCGATGTGCTGGAAGTCGCCCGTTTGGCAGGGATCATGGCTGCCAAGCGAACTGCGGAGCTGATTCCCCTTTGCCATCCCTTGTCGCTCGATTCCGTTCGCCTCGATTTGCAACCGATCGGCGACCGTGCCATACGAATCGAAGCAATGGTTGAAGTGTCGGCCAAGACTGGCGTCGAAATGGAAGCCCTGACGGCTGCTTCCGTGGCAGCGCTTACGATCTACGACATGTGCAAATCGGTTGATCGGGGGATGGTTATCCAACAAGTGCAGCTCGAAGAAAAGTCTGGCGGAGCGAGCGGCCATTACATCAAGCCCCCTCAAAATACTCCGACCGGATGAGTCAACGACGAAGACGCCGCGGTGAAAGGAATTCGATGAGTACTGCCAACCCCACAAAGCCAAGCAACGCGACGGCCATGTCCTCGTTGTTCGAGTCGATTCAGACTGATTTGGCTTTGGTCGAAAGTCGTTTGCAGAGCGAGCTACGGCATTCCGATCCCTTTATCGATGAGTTGGCACAGCATTCGTTTCGCTTTGGTGGCAAACGGCTCCGCCCTGCCCTGCTGCTACTCACAGCGCAAGCAGTGGGTGAAATCAACGACGACCATCATACCTTGGCAGCCGTTGTGGAAATGATTCACACGGCAACCCTGGTACACGACGACGTACTTGACGAAGCAACCATCCGTCGCCACGAAAACACGGTGAATGCCCGTTGGAATAATCAAACGAGTGTTTTGCTAGGCGATTACCTTTTCACCCACGCCTTTTATCTTGCCAGTTCGCTGGAAACCACTTTTGGATGTCGCACGATCGGGCGAGCTACCAACACGGTTTGCGAGGGCGAACTACTGCAGATGGCCGCCAGCGGAAAATTCTTGCTCAGCCGCGACGGATATTTTGCCATCATCGAAGCAAAAACGGCCGCCCTCTGTGCCTGCTGCTGCCAGCTTGGCGCCCACTATGCGGGTGGCGATAAACAAACCTTACGCGACCTGGAACAGTACGGCCATCTGCTAGGCATTGCCTTTCAAATTGCCGACGACTTGCTTGATTTGGTTGGCAAAGAACAGACCGTTGGTAAGTCGTTGGGCACCGATCTGGCAAAACATCGCATGACGTTGCCATTGATCGAACTTCGCGACAGCCTAAACCCAGGTCAGCAACAGGAACTTCGGGAGCTATTAGAAGCACCCAACAACGAAAACATGGCGACCTTGCTCGACTGGCTCCAGCGCAGCGGCTCGCTGCAACAAGCTCAGAACCTGGCAAACGACTACGCCCAGCAAGCAGCCGAAAAGTTGACCAGCATCTCCGATTCGCCAGCAAAACAAGCTTTGCTTGAGATCGCCAAAGCTTCGGTTTCTCGCTATGCGTGAGCCGCAGGTAGGTTTTCTTGGTTCTTCAGACATTTTGTGGCAAATGCCCTGACAGGGCAAAATATGATAGCCCAGGGCAAAGCCAACCGAAGCGCAGCAGAGGTTGGAGTCGCCCTGGGTTTGGTAGGCAACCCAACAATCGTCCGAGAGAATAGCGTGATTTAACAACGGCACGTTGCTGAGGACGAAATCAAGCCGCAAATGAGTTTCGGCCTCGGTTACGTGCCGTTGATTGGCTGAGCTACAAACTCGGCCGAGGACCTGGAGGCAAATTGAACCTAGGGCGGCGGCAAGCCTCGCGATGCTCGCTTGCCTTGCCCTAGGCTGTGATGTTTTGCCCCGTTGGGGCAGAAGCAGCTTTGCTGCTTCCATACAATGTTCAGCCACTAAAATCACTGAAAACCGTCTTCTTTGGGTGATAGCACTGCATGTTCAGCTTCCCTGGACGGGTAGCAGCGGACTTTCTATCTTTCCGGCTGTTTCGCTTCTTCCCCGTATGGACAAGAGATTGAGGTGCCCTCATGGCCCACCGCTGGATTTTCGTTGTTGTCGCTTTGCAAATATGCTCGTTGGGTTGCAGTTCTTCATCCACCACGCAAGGCAATGTTGCCGTGGTCGACCTCGACGAAGTGGCAAAACAATTGGGCCTCAGCGAACAATGGTCTGCCGATCTTGCAAACAGGCAGTCGAAGGTCAACGAACAGCTCGTCGGTTTTCAACAACAGCTCAACCAACAGCTTAAAGTCAGGCACGCCGAAGTCGTTGCCGCCCATCATTCCGAGGATGCCTTGCCTCAAGAACAACAGGCCCAATTGGCCACGTACCAGCAGGAGCTAAACGGAAAACTGCAACAAGCCAAAGTCGAAGCTGAGCAACACATCACCGCGGCTCGTACCCAAATCATCCACAACTTCCGCAAGCAGGCCAAGCAGATAAGCATGGAAGTCGCCCTGCAAAACGGCTACGACATCGTACTCACCAAAAACGATTCGGTGGTTCTCAACTATTCTCCAAATTCAGATATCACCGCCAAGGTGATCCAGCAATTGCAATCACAGCTTGCCAGCCAAAAATCGGTTGCCCGCGAATAATCGCGAATAGATTTACCACGCGTTACGACGTTTGCAAAAAACTACTCGACCGAATGATGTGGCAAGCGATGTAACGAATCGTTGCTGACGTACTTTTCCTGCGGAGGATGTCCGATGCTGCACGGCATGGCGTCCAAGCCTGTAACCGTTCACGGAATGAAAAAGGTTGAACCACGAAGGACACTAAGAGCACTAAGATTGGGGGGCAAATCGCTTGCTTTCACTTGCACCTTTGGCTTTGTCTGAAGGACTAAATCTATTCTGATGGATGACTATTGAATTCTATTCTTCGTGTCCTTCGTGATCTTTGTGGTTCATCTTCTTCCATCCTGTGAATGGTTACCCAAGCCTATGCCTGCCTGATCGCCTCAGCAGAAGCGTTACACAGCTCACTAGCCTCACTCTCCGTTGGCGCTTCGGCCACCACACGCACAATCGGTTCGGTATTGCTTGCCCGAATGAGCAGCCACTTGTTGGGCCAGTCGAGGCGTAGGCCGTCGAGGCGGTCTGCCGTTGCGTCGGCAAAGTGGCTTTCTAAGGCATCGAGCGCGCCGGCAACTTTTTCCAACGGGAGTTCGATCTTCGTTTTGTGAATCGCATAACGGGGTAGCTCGTCGGCCAAGGCGCTGATCGGTTCGTTACGAGCAGCCATGGCATCGAGCAACAGGGCCATGCCCACGAAGCTATCGCGGACCAGGCCGACGCGAGGGTCGATGGCGCCGCCGTTGCCTTCGCCACCGATGATGGCGTTTTCTGCCAACATAAGATCGACCACATTGGCTTCGCCTACCTTCGAACGGAAGAAGGGGACCGCGTATTTTTCGGCCAAGTCTTGCGACATGCGGCTGGTCGAACAATTGGTGACCACCGGCCCAGGCTGGTGCCGTAGAACGTGGTCGACACAGATGGCAAGCGTGTATTCTTCGCCCAGGTAGCGGCCCGATTCGTCGATCACCGCAAGTCGGTCGGCGTCGGGATCTTGGCAAAATCCGAGGTCGGCCTTTGCGGATTGGACAAGTTGAAGAACCGAAGCGAGATTTTCGCTGGTCGGTTCCGCAGGGTGGCCAAAGAGGCCGTCGGGTTCGCCCCCCACCAGTGTGATATCGCAGCCGAGTTCTTGCAGCAACGGCACGCCGAGGACGCTGCCCGATCCGTTGTTGGCATCGAGCAACACTCGGAAACGCCGTTTGCGTATTCGCTCGACATCGCAGATAGCCGCCACCATGGCCAAGTGGGCTGTGATTGTGTCGTCGAGGATTTGGCTTTGACCGAGTTGATCGTAGGATTTCCAGTTGGGCGTCTCGTTGCGATAGCGGTCGATCACCAGTTGCCCTGGGCCAGCGGGGATGATTCGGCCAGCACCATCGAAAAGCTTCAGGCCGTTGTATTCAGGCGGATTGTGGCTGGCGGAAATCTGGATACCGCCCGCTGCGCCGAGATGCCGAACGAGAACACCCGTGGTGGGCGTGGCTGCCACGCCAGCATCCAGGCAAGTACGCCCCATGGCCATCAAAGCCGATTGGACCGCCCCGACGACCATCGGCCCGGTATGGCGGCCATCTCTCGTGATTACCACGGGGCCTGCTGGCAGAGAGTCGGCGTAGGCAGCTACGTAGCGGATGGCGACTTCGGGCGTGAGTGTCTCGCCAACGATCCCCCGCAATCCAGAGACGCTGATTATCGGTTCATTCATAGCAAATGATATCGTAAGAGGAGCAAAATGGGTGGCCGTTGCAGAGCCGATCGTACCAGGATCGCGAATTTAGCAAAACCTCGTGTCTGCCCAGCGTAGGGAGAAGATGTCTATAATACAAACATGGAAAAACCGTCCAACCACTCGCGCCGCGATTTTTTGCAAGGCCGTGCTGCTGCCCAAACTTTGGTGGACAAGGTGAAATCGTGGGTAGATACCACGACGGAATTGCTCGATCCCACGCCGCCGGGTAAGCAGATTATGCTTGCTCACGCCAGCCGACGCGCGATGGCGTGTGAGTTTGCCGTGCAATATCACTTGTCGGATGATGTGCCGACAGACGACATCCTGGCTGCATTCGACTTGATTGACGATCTCGAAGCCCAAATGACCGTCTATCGCGAGCATAGCCAAGTGATCGAAATCAACCAGCAGGCTGCGAATGGGCCGGTGGTTGTCGAGCCCGGGTTGTTTCGCCTTTTGGAACTGTCGGCGAAACTTTACCGCGAAACTTCTGGCGCCTTCGATATCACTAGCAGCCCGCTATCGCGGATCTGGGGTTTTATGCGGCGCGAAGGTCGAATGCCTTCGGAGGAGGAGATCGAAGCGGCCCGCTCTTGCGTTGGGTTCGATCAAGTCGAGTTGGATAGTTCGCAACGTACGATTCGATTTTTGCGACCTAAGGTTGAAATCAATCTCAACTCGATTGGCAAAGGCTATGCGCTAGACGAAGTTGCGAAGCACCTCAACAGTTATGGTGTGAACAACTATCTGTGGCACGGGGGGCGTAGTAGCGTTTTGGCTCGGGGCCAAAATCGGGCCGATTCGAAACAGTCTTGGACGCTGGGGATACGTCACCCATTGCAGCCAGAGCGATGCCTGGCGGAATTTCATCTGCGCGATCAAGCACTGGCCACGGCTGGCGGGGCGACTCAGTTTTTTGAGCATGAAGGGCGACGATATAGCCACATCTTTGATCCGCGTACCGGTTGGCCTGCTGAGCGAGTATTTACTGCGACGGTGGTTGCCCCCACGGCGGCAGAAGCTGATGCGCTTGCAACGGCATTTTTCGTAATGGATGCTAAGGAGGTTGGCGAGTACTGCTCGAAACACCCCAAAATCGGTGCGGTCTTGGTCGCCGCCGAGGATGGGGCTGACGAGGTAACGGTTCGTGCCTATGGCTTAAATGAGGGAGATTGGACAAACGTCGACGAGAAGTTGCGTTTAGAATAGTTGCGGTAGATTCAGATTGTGCAGGGTATTCGGATCGGCAGAGCTAACGCTGTAAATTGGCGATGCTGAGGAGGTTAGCCGATAGTAGATAGGCAGTCTTTTTTTTCGCAAAGCGAAAACAAGAACGAAATTTCACCACGGAGTCACGGGGGACACAGAGTTTTTTGAATCGAAAGAATGCTGAATCATACCCGACTTCAAATTTTACGGGATGGTTGTTTTCTCAGTGCCCTCCGTGGCTCTGTGGTTTTTCTCTTTTCAGTTTGAGTTATTTGCACAATCATTGGACGGATGGTTCTGGAATGGACCAGGAGAACAGGATTCGTGGAATTCTTGCTTGAGAATGGCGGCTATCTGGGCATCATTGTTTTTTTGGTGCTGACTGGCTGTGGTCTGCCGATTCCTGAGGAAGTGCCGATCGTTTTGGCGGGCATATTTAGCTCGCAGGGACGTTTGGTACCGGAATGGGCGTTCGCCGCTTGTCTGTTCGGGGCGTTATTGGGCGACAGCCTGATGTACGCCATTGGCTATCACTTTGGCCATGGCTTGGTGGCAGCCCACCCAAAGTTTGGGAAGTTTGTCGGCGCCCAGCGAGAAGCGTATTTCGAGCAAGCCATTCAGCGACACGGATTCAAAGTGATGCTGCTCGCCCGTTTTTTGGTCGGCGTGCGTGGGCCTGTGTACTTGGCTGCGGGCGTGGTGCGCATGCCATTCAAACGATTCTTGCTTTGGGATCTGATTTGTGCGACGCTCGTCGTGGGAACATTTTTCGGCTTGTCCTACTCCTACGGCGAACATATCACCCGGTTGCTCCGCGACGCCGAGATGAAGCTAACGCTAATCGTGCTAGCCATTATCGGTTTCGTGTTTCTATGGTGGATGCGCCGCCGGCGTCAACAAATGTTAGATAAAGCGATGCTGAATCAGGCTGACGACGACTCCACAAAAAACGGAGATCCGTCAGACGGTTCGCAGGGCGAAGACGTTGCCTAGGGAGTAGCTCTAATCCCACCACCATTGCTCTTTGGTTGGTTTGGGCGGCGCTGCCGGAAGCTGCGAAGTGTTGGCGGCGTTAGCAACACGAACTTCAAGCGAACCGCGTGCGTCCATCCACACACCGCCGCTTATGCCAGCAACAATGTGCCGGCCTTTCAGCACTCGATGGTTGATGACCGTATCGACCTCGCGCGGCACTTTCACCGTTGGCAGAGGTAGCTGCTCGTCGTTGGCGAAAATCGTTGGTTGCCAGCCAACTTTTTCGGCCAGATTTTCGTGCCGGATGAGTGCCAGTGCAAAGGCCAAGTCGAACACGTTTCGTAACTCGCCATAGATCGGATGACGTTGGCAAATCTGCTCGAACTGAGTGGTAAACGACAAGGCAAATCGTCTGTTGAGTTCGTTCGATTGCCCCGTATGAACGCGCTGCCCTCTGGCGGCCAATAGCTCGTTCTCGCTGAGAACTTTCACCCCTTGGCCACTCAGCCGAAAGATCGTTCGGTCTGTCGAGGCCTCGACTGGCTCATAATTCATAGCAAACCACCAGCGTAGCACCGCCATCGGTGGGGCTTGGCCGTTGGGCAAGAGTTGAACCGTATCGAGGTAGCTTTCTACACCCTCGACACGGTCTGCGATTCCCATGCCGATGAGTTTCATGTGATAGTCGGCAAACAGGAGCGTCTTAGCAACGTGGGAATCCGCCGAGATGCCAAAGAACTCCACCTCTTGCTTGCCGAGGCAATTGCGAAGGTCGCGAAGCCACTTTTTCCGCTGGCTCGGTTCAAGAGGTTTTGAGTTACTTGCACGAACAAATTTTTGAGTCCGCGCCAGCGCTTCCTGCCGGGGTGTGATCGAACAACCGAACCCTGTGTTCCCACGAGAGTATTGCCGCCGCCAGAGTGTGAGCAAGTCGTCAAGTCGAACTACGGGCTGACGCGTCTCGACACTCAGTATTTTTCCATCGGGTAGGATTTGCCAATTGCCTGCGGGGCCAGCAAGCACGAGGTCTCCTGTTTCGGGGTAAGCGATGACGAACTGTATGCGTTGCAGACCTGCGAGCGTTAGCATTTCGAGCGAAAGCGACTCGCCCCGCTGGCGTCGGTTGGCAATCGTTGCTTCGAGACGCGATAGCGAGACAAATCGTAGCGGTGAGGATTGTCGTACATCGTCGTTTGCCGATTTGAGAGCTGGGGTGCGAGCAATTTTTTCTAGCGAAGTTTTCGTTAGATGGCGTGGGGAGAACTTGAGGGTGCCAGTCGCATCGACGAAAACGCCGTTGATGGCAAAGGGAGAGATTTCCCCTTCCCCCGTCCCATTCTCTGCCCAGGAGTCGAAGGCGACGGTTGATTGAATGAGATCGATGAGCGAATCAAAGTCGGCCTGTGCCGCTCCGCCTTGAGAACCGCCCGGTGTGCCACTTTGTGGGCCTGTTTCTGCGTTCGCCTGAGGGGCAATGGCAAGCACAACCAGCAAGAGAACCGTGCCCAGAGGGCCAATAGCAGGCCACCAAAATGTAGATCGATGCCGTAGATTCATCTTTGTGCCTCGTTCTGTTCCGAAAAGAGACTACTGCGGATCGACACCTGCCAATGGTGAAGACCAATAAACGTGCTGTTCATTGTCTCGTAGAGCGGTCGCTGTGTCCAGCTTTTGGAAAACTGATTGCAGGACGATTGCAAAGTCGCTGATTCTGTAGTAGCCGCGGGCGGAAGCTGCGGTTTTTTCAGATTCGACCGCGGCTTCCGCCTGCGGCTAGCAAGGGGACTTGGTTAGCGCGTAAAAAAAGCGACCCCTTGCAAGTGCAAGAGGTCGCTTTTGTGTTACTTCTTAGGGCTGATGCCCTGACGATTTGCTAGGCTTTAAGTTAGCCAGCGCAACCGCAGGAAGGCTCGCAGCAAGCGTCGGCTGCACCACAGCTTGGCTCGCAGCAGTCGTCTGCACATCCACAGCTTGGCTCACAGCAAGCTTTGCGGGCAGCGTGACGAGCACGCAACTTGGCGAACAGGCCGCAACGCTTCTTCTTGCAGCAAGTATCGGCACAAGGGTCGCAGCACGCGTCGGCAACTCCGCAGGAAGGTTCGCAGCAAGCGTCGGCTGCACCACAGCTTGGCTCGCAGCAGTCGTCTGCACATCCACAGCTTGGCTCACAGCAAGCTTTACGGGCAGCGTGACGGGCACGCAACTTGGCGAACAGGCCACAACGCTTCTTGGTGGGGCAGCACGAGTCGGCACAAGGATCGCAGCAAGCGTCGGCAACGCCGCAGCTTGGCTCGCAACAGTCGTCGGCACATCCACAGCTAGGCTCAGCGCCACAGCCGCCAAGCATGCCAAAGAACGCATTTGCGTTCGAAGCACTGCTCAGGACGATAGCAACGCTCAGGCCCAGCGTCGACAGAAGAAGGTGATTTTTCATCGGGAGGCTCCTTAATGGGGGGGGAAACACAGTGCCGCGATTGTGTGGTTGGCGTCTCGCTCGCACATACTTAGGTGGGTGTGCCGGGCGAAGTAATAACGCGCGTTCCAAAAGCTTGCGGCTAACTCTCATTTGGATATCAAGGCTATCGACGAGTTGCTCATAAACGCTTGACGCGATTCATGAAATTACCAACGGTGTTTTCCTCGAGGAGTCCGGGTATCGTGTTCGTAACGATTGCGACGGCGCAAGGCCGATTCGGAGAGCCGCAGAGGGGCCCGTTTGCACCAAATCACGCCGTTTTCGAGAGTAGCCGGACCGCCACGTGGTCCAGGGAGCCAGGAGACAAGTGTGCCTCCCATAGCGATTTTAGACCTGAGCAACCGGGCGCTGAGCCGCTGCTCGTAGGGCAGCCAAGTAGGGGACGGGTTCGCCGCCGAGAGCATTCAATACGGTGCCGCCCGCGGTGAAGACGTGCGTTACCCAATCGGGTTGGCCATATCTTTCAAGAGCCTTCCCGCCTTCGCCGCCGCCGACAAAGACCTCGACCCCAGCCTCGGTCATCCGTTTTAACTGTGAGATAAACCGTTTGGTTCCGGCTTCGAACCTTGGGTCTTCAAACATACCGAAAACGCCGTTGTGGAATGCGACCGCTCCCTTGGGGTTGGTGGCTAGGAAGGCACCCACTCGCTCTTCAAATAGTTCGCTCGATTTTGGGCCGATGTCGAACTGCTGTTGATCGGGCGCGAGTTGATCGACGACCGACCCATCTTCGATAACCGAATCGATGGGGACAACGAACTCAATCCCCTTTTCGCGACCATTAGCGACCATCTGCTTTGCCTGCTCGATACGCTCCGCAGGGATATAGTATGGCTTGTCGGCATGTGAAGGATCTTCAGCCAAGCCCAGGCAGCACGGCTTGCCGTCGATTTCGCCGATTGCCTTTTTTAAGGCCATTGCCAACGAACCTGCGGCAAAGACGTGGCGGATTGTTCCGCGATTGATCATCACTTCCAGGTCATCGAGCTTGTCGATCTTCAGACCACTAAATACGACGAGTTGGGTTTCCAAGCATTTTCGCATGGGCCCATCGAATTCGCTCGCTTCGTACTGCCCCAGGGCGACACGCTCCATGGCTGCCGGGACGATGGTGCTGGAAGCGTCCATACTGCCCGCCGACAGGGCTTCATGGATATAGACGTTGGCAATCTTCTCAGCGAACTCGTTGGCAAACTTCGCAAGCTTTTCTGCTAGTTGGGGAATGTCCTCGGCTGAGGCCTTCCAGAGGACGCGCTCGATGTCGTAGCGTCGGGTATTGTCGAGCACGATCACGGCACCAGGATCTGCCGATTCGATCTGCGCAGCCGTTGCGGCTGAGATGGTCATCGTTTCTTCATCGAGCCAATCAGTAATTAGCGAGACTTCGCACTCTAGAAGTTCACCAAGGCGAGTGGCAACCTTGTCTAAGGTGCCCTCGGGTTTGCGGCCAATGTGGCCGAAGACGATCTGCTTCCAGCCACGTTCTCGGCCATAGCTCAGCGTATCGACCATCGAGCGAAGCCGGATGTCGCCCTCGCCAATCTGGGCACCCGGCTTGGCGTCGACATCGCCTCGGATAACGACACGCGTGCCCGACGGCAAATCCGCCAGCGAATCTAGCCGAGGAATCGCTTCTAAATAGTCGACCAGTTCTAGCTCGGGGGCCGCAGCACGACCGGCTAGCATGGTTTGGCACCATTGGGTCATTTGTTCCGAAGAAATAGCCATGAGTATTGATCCCTCTCGCTGTATTGTAAAAGTCGTTACCGCTCGGTATTTGGGCCGATTGCCCAGGCGGTTAAGTGGTTGTTGGTTGCTACCCAGAGTAGAGTAGTCTCGCCGTTTTGGCTAATGGCCAATCCCGTAAGAGTTTCGCCGACCTTGAATTGGTCGACCAGTTTGCCCGTCTCGGTCAGCCAATGGATCGAACCATCTGCTGCGGCAATTTGCCAGTGGACATCGGTGCCCGGTAGGCGAACAGATTGAATTCGTGGGATTTGATGCACGTACTCACCCCGAGGGAGGTCGTAGCTCCATAAGATTTCGCCCGTGGAATCAAACCCGACAGCCGTGTACTGTCCAACCTGTCCGATTGCCAAGCCGCAGTAACTCGGCGGTTGCTCCTCGGTCCCCTGGTCAAAAGCGACATACATCAGCGAGCGTCCAGAGATATCCAACTCCTCGATCGGTTTGCCCTCGGCCGTTAATTTCATGACGGTGCCCCGTGTGCTGGTACACAAGGCAGGTCGTTGCTTTTCTGCGTTGGTAGGCCCCGCCACGATTTGCAGAACATGATCTAGGCGGCGATTTGCCCAAAGTCGTCGACCATCGAGGGCCCCACCGTGGATGCCTAAGCCTCCCCAGTAGCCGACGTACATCACAGGCAAACCGGTGCCATTTAGATCGGCAAGCATCACATCGCCAATCCCTGAATGCGGCTCATCGGGGAACGTCAACGTCGACTGCCATTGCTCGTCCCACACATAGACCTTTTGCCAACCCACGCCACTGGCCAGATACCAGCGCCGGCCTTCGCCATCGACGGTTGAACGTAAAAACCCGTTGGCCTGCTCGCCATGTTCTGGCAGCGGATGTCGGGCGACCTGCGTGCCATCCGATTGCAGCTCGACAATTTCTTTGCCGCGATCAAGAACAAGTACCCGAGCCGAGGTGTCTGATTCTGACGCAATGGCTAACACATCGCCTGGCTGCTTCAAGATGTCGGCAGTGCTTTGCCAAACTTGTTTTAGCTGAAGATTCTCTGGAAGTTGTTGAGCTGGCACTTCGGGACGAGCAACCTTGATTTCGACGATCGAATCTTTAATCGTAGCTGCTTCCAGGGCTTGTTCGTATTCTTCAACCCGTTGTTGATGCGTGGCAATGGCATTTGCAGCCAAATCTTCGCCATCGACCAAATCTTGAATGGCTTTGGTAAGAGGTGCCGGATCGAGGTGCGCCCCCGGCTGGAACATTTGCAGCCGACCATCACGACTAATTAAAACCGTGGTTGGGGTGACACGTACGTTGAGCAGATTATAGCCCGAGTCGCTGCTATCTCTAATCACAGGCATGCTGCCTCCCCACGATTTCATGGTTTTAGCAACCACGTCGTTTGAGACACGCGGAGCGTCCGTGCTGACAGCATAAAAGGCAACCTCGGCGTTTTCGCTAAAATTTTGGTAGACCTTTTCGACGGTCGGCGTTTGCATTTTGCACGGCGGGCATCCGGTATACCAAAAATCGAATACTACGATTTTTTCGGCCAAGTCTGCGGAGGTCAGTTCTTCGCCTTCCAATGTGGTGAAGGTCAGTTCTCCCACCGGTTGGCCAAGGGCAGGCGAAGGCCCAGGCGGGGGTGGGGCGATCAGCCGACGAACTCGACGACTACCTTCGGGCACTTCAAGCACAAAGGTCTCGCCGCTGATTTCTGCATCGAATTGAATGTTCTCGAAGTCGATCCAAATCGCCATCTTCGAATACAAGCCGCGAGGGTCGAGAAGGGCACGTTGGCCGTCGAGGGGCAATTCCATTCGCCGCAATGCGAACGTCTTGTCGTCAATCCACAGTACACGACGCCCGGCATCGCTGTTGAGGCCAACACGGTAGCAATTCGCCTCGCCCAGTTTTTGCTCGCCGAGCAAAGTAGGGTTACTATCGTTAGGGAAAAAATGGCCACCTGCGAACAGCATCGGCAACTGGGGGCAAACATTCTCCAACGAGACCTCGAAGATGGCCGAACGCATCTCAGGCTCGGGGATGAAGTTATCTGGCGTGAGTTCGAGCGGGGCGATCGCCTCGTGGACTTGTTCAGGAAGCTCGCTGGCATGTGATCGGACTCGCAGCCCATCGCTGGCGACATCGTAATTGTCGGTGCCAGGCGCATTCGGCCGGGTTTTCTGGAAGGTAAACCGCATCTTGTTGGGCCGTTCGAAAACCAACGACACTTGGTGAAACGGCGTCTCACGCTCGACCCCTTCGCTACGTAGCACGGTTTGCTGAACGAAGGTGGAATTGTCTGAGTAAGTCTTCGCCTCGCGGTACACCGCCTGCATTTTTTCGAGAAGCTTGTCGGCACTCAAGCCGGAATCGGTTTTCTGCACCGGCAGAGATGGCGAGGAAGAATTGCTGCAACCGGACGACAGCATCGCTATGGCCGAGAAAAACAAGCAAATAGCACACAAGGGTAGGGGGGGGTGGCGGGTAGCCATCGATTAGTTTCGCCTGCAAATAAAATGGAGGGGCAGCGGATTTGAAGGTATCAGTAATAGCCCACTTGACCAACGTGCAACAGACTGCGCCAATATGGGCAAAGTCAGCCGAGCGTACGCAGCCATAAAAATACCAGAAGAAAATAAGGCGGCAAAGCCCGTTCAATAAATATCACCACGTCTTTACGATCCTACAGACTACAACAATTGCCCAATTTATGCCGACCACACTAAACTTTGGCGAAGGCGACGCCTGCACGCTCGAGTCGACCCAAGTCACCCGCATTCGCCCAGCGGCTCACCCAGCGATTCCAAGCACCCGATTAGCCGCCGATTTGCGAACAGCTTTGGGCGAACCATTGAACTTTCCGCCTCTAGCCAGCGCGACGGTCCCCGGAGATCGCGCTGTGATCGCCCTCGAGTACGGAGTCCCTCAAGGGCGCCAGTGTATCGCAGGCATCTTGGCTGCCCTGCAGGATGCTGAGGTAGAACGGTCGTTGGTTACTTTGTTGCTATCGAGTGAATTCTCGAAACATACAGAGTTGTGTGACGATTTGAAAAGCCTCGCTAGCGACGAGGAAATCTCGCTTGCGATTCACAACCCCGACGAAGAATTAGGCACCACCCTATTGGGAGTAAACCGATCTGGGCAGCCGCTGCGGCTCAGTCGCGAGCTTTGCGACGCGGATCTCGTCGTATCGATTGGGTTGTGCAAGCCAACATCGTCGGCAGAGCAAGCGTACCCCAGCTTCAGCGGCTTGTTTCCGTTATTCTCCGATCGAGAAGCGATCGACCGTTATCGTGCGCCGATCGCAGCAGACTCAAAGGTGATCAACGCAGAGCGTCAGAACGAAATCAACGAGGCGGGTTGGATGTTGGGGGTGGGGCTTACCGTGCAGATTGTGCCTAACCCAACAGGCGAGGTTGCCGCTCTGTTTGCAGGAGAGCCGGCAGCGGTGGCCAAGGCGGCGTCGGCCAAGTACCGCGAGATTTGGGCTCAGTCGATTGATGGCTGTGGCGACCTTGTCGTTGCTACGATCAACGGCGATGCAAGTCAACAAACGTGGCAAAATGTTGGCCGCGTTCTTGAATTAACAGAACCTGCGCTCGACGTTGGCGGGGTGCTGGTAATTTGGACCGAGATTACCGATACTCCCGGCGGTTCGCTCAGCCGATTGGCTGGGAATGAAGGGGTCGAGACCATTGAACGTGAATTGATGCGAGATCGTTTGCCCGACAGTTGGCCCGCAATGCTGCTCTGCCGCGCTTTACAGCGAGGAGCAGTTTACTTGCGAAGCAAACTTGCACCAGAGATCGTCGAAAGTCTAGGGATGGCCCCTCTAGTAGAAGGCGAAGAATTGGCGCGCCTCTCTCGAAGCCACGAACACTGTATTGTTTTAGACGAGGCCCAACTATTGTTGCCACAATTCAAAGCGATTGCCAAATAGCCTGTTGCAACTAGGGATTGCGAAAGTACGGAAGAGTTAGCCACAGATGAACACAGCGCAGCCTTTGGCCGCAAACAAAAAGAGGGAACCGCTAATCAGCGCTAATACACGCTAATAGGTGAACGAGATGCGAAAAACAGAAATGAGATTAGCGATTATTAGCGCTGATTAGCGGTTTCTTCTTTCAGAAACTTGTGTCACGAAAACAAGATTTTACGGGTTTATCGGTAGCTTTTTTAGGAAGCCGGCTACTAATTTTGTTCCCGAAGAGCCAAATAACCGAGCATCACCATGCCGAACCATCCTGACGAAGATTTTCTTGCTCAATACCAGTCGGCAACCTCGGGTTGCGGCTTTGTTCAATTAGAAAACTGGACCACGATCAGCGTCCAAGGCAAAGATCGGGCCAGTTTTTTGCACAATATGTGTACTAACGAGATACACAAACTTAGTACGGGCGAGGGCTGCGAAGCTTTTTTTACTGATGTGAATGGAAAGATTGTTGCTCATACGTTCGTCATGCTACGAGAAGATGAGATTGTTCTGCTGACCGTACCGAATCAGGCAGAGCAAATCGTTGGTCATCTCGAGCGGTATGTGATTCGAGAGGATATTCAATTACAAGATGATTCGCAGCAATCTGCTTGGTTGGCGATCCTCGGTCCCAAAGCAAATCAAGCGATTGCTGAAGTGGCAGCAACGAAAGTCGTGGAGCTACAGCGTTCGTGGCAAAGTAATCCGTATGCTGCCGGCAAAGTTACTGGGGTTGTTGTGCGATTCGATCTCGTTTGGCCGCAGGGATTTTTGCTACGTTGCCCTAACGATTCTGTCGAGCAACTTACTGATTCACTCGGCAGGTCTGCCGCGAATCGTATTGCCGAGCCTGTATGGACAGCAATCCGCATAGAGTCGGGCTTGCCGCTGTTTGGCGTCGATTTTGATAGTTCGAATCTTCCCCAAGAGGTCGATCGCAACACGCAGGCAATCAATTTTAACAAAGGTTGCTACTTAGGTCAGGAAACGATTGCACGCATTGATGCATTGGGGCATGTGAACAAACAGATCGTCGGGCTGCAATTTACGGGCAAGGCAATCCCTTCGCCAGGCACCAAAGTTGCCGAGGGAGAAAAGGAAGTCGGAACGATCACCTCCGCCTGTTGGTCACCGAAATTCGACGCACCGTTTGCCTTGGCGATGGTGCGCCGCGGCTCGAACGAATTAGGAAAAAAACTAGAAAGCAACTCCGGCGAAGCAACGGTAGTTTCGTTCTCACAAGCAGTTCTGTAAGGTGATTTATTGGATCTCGCAGAGACGCTGAGACGGCAGATCTACGGCTTTCCAGTTTTCTCTGCTGTCTCTGCGCCTCTGCGAGACAATCCCTTTCTTGTCTTTCCTTTGCGACTTAGCGCCTTTGCGAGAAATATTTACTTTTTGGGTTGCGGCTCTACCTCGCTGGGGTGATTCTCTTTTCACTTTGAGTTAAGCAACTCGCGGGGTCTCGGCAATCAGTACGCTCTGGAATTGATCTAGCCAAGTCTTTAGCCGATCGACGACATCGCTGCCCTCGGGTACAACCCCAGTGATTTCGAAGTGGTTTTTCTGTAGTCGATCCGCCAATATTTGCAGGCGGTCTGTTAGCTGGTCGCAAAATTGCTGTTGCTCGTCGGCGGTCATTTCGTGTCGGAGCATAACGACGGCGGCCTCGGTGCGAGAAGTTCGCAACGCAACCAGTTGGCCCAGCTCTGCCTTTACTATTTGCCCTTCCCAATACGCCCGACGAAGCTGTTTGCTGCTATTGAAATGGTAGGCGGGATCCTGGTCGAAATAGAGGCTAAGGGCGCCATGCATTCGGAAACCGGCGAAGACAATCGTCGAGCGGTCGTCGTCCGTGATCCGTAGCTCAACACGATGCCGGAGCGCCTTCGCATCACGGAGCAAATCTTCGCGGTCTTGTGCATATCGAGCCATAGGCTCAGTTTACTACAAGAACCTCTTCTGGCGAAGTCTCTTGAGTGGGAAGATTTGAAGTGAGCAGGGGAATGTCGCTTCGGATGGCAAAAAAGGCTTCAATGACGCGGGCGTCCCATTGTACGCCTGCGCCTTCGCGCAAGATGGAGTCGACTTCCTCGTTTGGCAAGCCGTTTCGGTAAGGGCGATCACTCGACATGGCGTCAAACGCATCTGCCACGGCTACGATTCTCGCCATAATAGGGATTTCGTTACCAGCCAACCTATGGGGATAACCGCTGCCGTCCCAGTTTTCGTGATGGTGTAGTACGATGGGTAGCACTTCGTCTAATTCTTGGATGCCTTTGAGAATACTATATCCGAATTCCGGATGTTGCTTGACCTGATCGTACTCTTCGACCGTCAGTTGCCCCGGCTTGTTTAGGATGCTGTCGTCGAGGCCAATTTTACCAACATCGTGTAGCAACCCGCCGAGGTAAACCGTTTCGAGCGACTCTTTATCGAGCCCCATCTGTTTTGCCAATGCGACCGACAACTTGGCAACGCGGTTGACATGGCCCGAAGTGTAATGGTCTTTGGCGTCAATCGCATGGGTTATCGATTGCACTAAACCCGAAAATAGCTCCGACTGCTTCTGGTAGAGGCCTAAGTTGCAGCTAGGGATACCTAAGATCGTTCCAACACTACCGAGAAGCTGGAGTTCTACGGCGTCGGGACCGACTTCGTTTTCGATTGTTTGCAGCGAAAGACTCAACGCAATCTCTGGGCAAAGATGCCCTAGTAGTTATCAAGGCGAACTCTTCACAAGCATACGAGCCAAGAGTAAACGTCGCCTGCTGCAAGGCTCATAGAAGCCGAGTAAAACCAGAGTAGTTTTCGATTAGACCGGTCATGCGGATTGTGCGAGCAAAGGCCCTGCTCTCGCAATAGTGAAAATCGCCCGGCGAGGGCAGCGCAAAATATTGGCATGACGGGGCCATAGAATAGAGAGGACGAACTACTCGTCATTGCTAGGTTGGTTGCGGCGTTGGCGGTATCGGCGACTTGCTCGCTTCAACGTAGCTCGTTCTTCTTCTGAAAGCTGCTCGAAAGTAGAATCACGCAGCCTTGCGAGAATGGCGTCGACGCGAGCATCTTCGTTGGCTTCGCGCTGGCGACGCTTACGGTCGAGAGCTTCTTGTTGCTTGTCTTGCAAATGTTCGACGAGCACGGCTTCACGGTCGTCCTCGAGCCACTCGCTCGCTAGCCATTCTTCGTCGTCCGAGTCGAATTCATCGATACCAATCCCGACATCGTAACGCCGCGTAGTCGCAGTTCTTCTGCCGCCGTAGAGTAGAAAAACCGAGGCGATCGCCAATGGGAACCACGCCGGTACATGAGTGCTAAGCATTACCGTAGAGCTTTCCTTTTGAAGTAGTACCAGCGCAACTAGTGTCAGGATTGCTCCCGTTACGAGTGCAAAGTGCGAGGTAGCAACTCGGGCGCTTGCCCTACCAACAATCGGCCAAAGTACGCTTCGCAACAGCTCGGCTCCTGCGCACGGTTCGATTGGCAATAGGCTGACGAGAAGCAAGCACCAATTGACCCAAACAACGAGCTGGCCAACGGTGTGGAATGTCGAGGCGTTAAACGCGACAGCGATCGGCGGAGCAACTGGGTCTAGCAAAAGTCGATGGACCTGACGATCTTCTGCCAAGGCCAAACCACAGCCGGCAAGTACCATCAGGACGAAAAAAACCATCGGCCCCACAAGGGCGGTGATCAAATGCGCAGGTGGATCAACTGGCAAGTGAAGCTTCGTCAACCCGCCAACTGGTCCGAGAACGACCGAGGTGGCGTGGCCACCCACACGACCTGCTGCAACGACGCGAGCCACTTCGTGCAGGGCGACGCTTACGACTAGCACCACGAGGGCCCACATTACCGTCCAAGGCTCAGCGAGGTCCGCCATAAAGGCTACTAACGCCAGCAGCGGCAATTGAATGTGCAGACGCAGGTCGACATTGCGCCAGCGTCCAACACGTAAGCTCCATTTTTCGGTCGAGTGATTCAGCATGATGTCACGTAGGCCAGCTTTGAGACGACGTGGTTTGTTACAGATATACTATCAACGGTTGGCAGACTCGGCAAACCTTTCCAAATCGCCGTAGCCAGTAAATGCCAGCTTCTCGCATCAGATTTCCATAGAGACCGTTGAAACTGCTTGCACAATCGCCAGTTAACGAAAAGAATTTGAGTGCCCAGATCCAGCCCCCCTCAAAATCCGCCCTCCAGGAGCCCTGCCATGCCCGACAACGAACAAATTCTCCTAAAAACCCCTCGATTCGACGTCGTGGAGCGATTTGTCGAGACAGGGCCCAATCGACCTGCGGTAGCACGCCAAGTCGTCATACATCCCGGGGCGGTGACGATTGTCCCCTTGCTCGAAAAAAACCGTGTCTGCTTGATCCGCAACTTTCGGGTTGCCGTTTCTAAGACGCTGATCGAACTTCCCGCTGGAACGATCGACCCCAACGAACCGCCGGGGGTTACCGCCTCGCGCGAATTGCAAGAGGAGACTGGCTATACGGCCGACAACTGGCGGGAACTGCCGGCGTTTTTTATGTCCCCGGGAATTCTTAACGAGCGGATGTATGTGTTCGTGGCTGAAGGTCTACAGCAGGGCCCCCCGGCTCGCGAGGCGGGCGAACAGATCGAAAACTTGATTGTCGACTGGCAAGATGCCGTTGCTATGGTCGAACGGGGCGAAATTGAAGACGCAAAAACGATCGTTGCAATTTTGATGTGGGAACGCTTGCGACAAGCGTAAGTGCCGCTTTCAAAATTGCGACTTGACTGATAGCCGGAGGCACACTTGCCTCCGGAGTCCCCAGGACTGCGTGGCGGTCCGGCAGCATACTCAATTACTCAAAGTGAAAAGAGAATAACCACGGAGTCACGGGGGACACTGAGAAAACAGCCACCCCATCCAATTTGGAGTAGGGTATGATTCGACTTTTTTCAATTCGAAATACTCTGTGTCCCCCGTGACTCCGTGGTAAAATTCTGTCCTTGTTTTCAGTTTGAGTCAATTAGCAAAACCGCGGGTTGTTGCAAAGCACGTCGGCCAGTAGCTCTGGCGATCCTGGGTTGCCATTTCGCTCGTAGTGCCATTGTTTGTGGGTTGGCACCAAGGCCTCGTCGAGGGGCCAGGGATCGAATGGCAGGCAATCAAGTTCTCGCGCAAGCTGCGAGGAATCGAGAGTCACGTTGCCAGCCCGCGGAGGGATGGGGCCTGCATCAAGCCGAGGGCAACCCATCAATAAATCGGGATCGTAGCCACCCGCTCGGTTAATCACCTGAGCAATCTCGTAGAGCGACAATTGCCGCGGGCCACCGGCATGATGCAACCCGCTGAGGTTGCTGAGAAACGATTTTTCGTAAACGCGATTTAGGCAGTCGACATAAGTGGGAGTGCGTACCTCGTCGAAGTAGAGCGTCGCTGGGCGACCTTTCTTAAAACGCGATTGAATCCAATCGATGGCCCCAGCATGACCGTTGAAGCTTATTCCCATGGGCAACGAGATTCTTAGCACACACGCCTGCGGCATCCAATCGGCTAGCAACCGTTCTGCTGCAACCATGGTTTTTCCGTAGACCGTGATGGGATCGGTTGTCTGTTGTTCGGTGTAACCGGCCCAATCGCTTGGGTAGGAATCGAGGCCCGCAAAAACCAGGTCGATCGAAGTGTGAACCAAACGCACGGGCTCGTCCGCGACAATCGACAGCAAACTGACCAGCCCTTCGACATTGGTACGCCAAGCTAGCCGAGAGTCGAGTTCGCAGCTGCGCAGCGCACAATTGCCAGCGCAGTTCAACACGGAGCGAAATTGATAACGGTCGAAGAGTTTGGCTAAGCCCGCCCGATCTTCAGCATCGCAGGCTTCGATTCCTGGTCCCGAGAGGGGCCAATTGTCTTTTTGCCGAATGCCAACGACTTGTCCCGGGAATTTTTGTTGAAAATAGGCCAGCGCATTGTACCCTGCAACACCGGCAACACCGGTAACGAGCAGCGGGAGGGGCATTTTGGAAGTTGCATCAGCCATCGGTGCAATTTTACGGTACACAAGCTCCGACCGATACCTATCTCAAAGCACTGTGTGGCAAAGCCGCACTCAGCAGTCCCAAGTTTTGGTCTAACCAGACGACTCGCCATTAGGCGAATACCCCGAAAGGGTTCTACAAGTTGAAACATCACGTTTTCTGGGCAATTCTTTTCGATCGTACGCTGATTGTACAACCCTTTCAGGGTTGGGGTTTTCGGAGACCTGCAACCCAGGGTGCGCCGCTGCGCGGCGACCCTGGGCTACGGTGTGAAACGCCTTTGGCGTAAAAGGCTTGCGTTCTGTGCGATCAGGCACACCAAACTTGGAACTACTGCCTCTAGCCAGCCCGGCGTCGCGAGACGAAGGCCGCGTAGTCGTCGGGCGTATCGATTCCGCGGGACGGCTCGTCGACGACCGTAATCATGATCTTCTCGCCGTTTTCCAAAACTCGCAATTGTTCGAGTTTTTCAAGCTGCTCCATGCGGCCAGGCGGCAACGAAGCGATGCGCAGCAAGAGATCGCGCCGATAGGCGTAGACGCCGATGTGCTGGTAGAACAGCGGCGGCGTGGCTTCGAGCAAGTCGTCTTGCCAATCTCTGGCGTGGGGTATTGGATTGCGACTAAAGTAGAGCGCTTGCCCAGAAAAATCGAACACCACCTTTACACATGCCGGGTCTTCAAGCAACGTCCGATCATGGATCGGCGTGGCGAGTGTTGCCATCGATGCCAAGGGATTGGCCCACAGCGACTCGATGAGTGCGTCAACCGCTTGTGGATCGATGTCTGGTTCGTCACCTTGTAAGTTGAGGACAACACTTGATCGATCGCTGTCGCGCACTGCCTCAGCCACGCGGTCGGTGCCACTGGCACAGTCGGGGCTAGTCATCACCACCTGGGCTCCAAAACGCCGCGCCTCGGCTGCAATTTCGTTGTCGTCCGTGGCAATCAAAATCACACTTGGGCAACGAGTTTGACAGGCAGCTTCATAGGTATGCTGCAAAACGCTCTTGCCCGTCTCGCGCAAGAGGAGCTTATCCGGCAGCCGAGTCGAGCGTCGTCGGGCCGGGATAACCAGCGTGCAGCTATTCGTAGATCGAGGTGAAGTCATGGTCGGAACTCTAGCAATAGGGATTGAGGCGATCAGTAATAGCTAAATCTACAAAACCGCTCCACGGCAATTGAGGCAAACTGTCAGCGAACTCTTTCCGGCATACATTCGCTGAATCCCCTATTTTTGCAGAGAAACAGCAGAACTCCGTTGGCCCGATTTCGCCCAAACTGCTACCCTGCCAGTAGGAACACACGCCGGGAAACCTCGCGGCTTGTGCTAGCACCCATGGAATCGATAGCAAGAACTTGGAAATCGCATGTGTGGCATTGTTGGATACGTGGGTCGAGGCGAAGCCTCAGACTTCTTACTCGAAGGTTTGCGACGGCTTGAGTACCGAGGGTACGACAGCTCAGGCTTGGCGACGCTTGAAGCGGGCCGACTCTCGGTGACCAAGACGGCAGGGCGAGTGGAGGATTTGTCTCGGGCACTTGTCGACTCCCCAACCCCCGGCTCGATCGGCATCGGCCACACCCGTTGGGCGACCCATGGCAAGGCAACCAATGAAAATGCTCACCCTCATTTTGGCGGAAACAAAAAGTTGGCGCTGGTTCACAACGGCGTGATCGAGAATTTTCGGGCCATCAAAGAGCGGCTTGTCGAGCAAGGTTGCGAATTTCATTCTGCGACGGATAGCGAAGTGGTAGCGCACTTGATCGCCACCGAGCTTGAAAATCTGCCTGCCGAAGTTCACGACTCGATCGATCCCTACGCTCCGTTAGTCGAGGCCGTACAAAACGCCCTCTTACAACTGCGCGGCACCTACGGCTTGGCGATCGTATTTCGCGATTGGCCCGAAGCAATCGTCGTCGCCCGATTGGGTAGCCCGCTAGTTATCGGCGTTGGTGATGGCGAACACTTTATTGCCAGCGATGGCTCGCCCTTGGCGGGGCATACCGACAAAATCGTTTATCTGGCCGACCATGAAATCGCGGTCATCACCCCTGAGGCAATTCGCGTGATCCATCGCGATCAAGGGGATGTGCACCATGACGTGAAATTGCTTGAAATTGAAAGCACCGATATCGATCTCGGCAGCTACGCTCACTACATGCTCAAAGAGATTTTCGAACAACCCGAATCAGTGCGCAATGCCGTCCGCGGCAGGCTCGACAAAGATGCAGCGACGGCCGTCTTCGGCGGTTTGAACCTTACCGCCCAACAGTTGCAATCCGTGCAGCGATTTGTGTTGACCGCGTGCGGAACCAGTTGGCACTCGTCGCTCGTGGGCGAGTACATGATCGAATCCTTGGCTCGTATTCCGGTCGAAGTGGAATATGCAAGCGAACTTCGCTATCGCAACCCGCCGTTGTCTCCGCAAACTCTGCTGTTTGCTCTGACTCAAAGCGGCGAGACGATCGACACGCTGGCAGCACTGCGCGAGATGAAACGCAAAGGCCATGCCACCATGGCCATTTGCAATGTCGTTGGCAGCACGATCGCCCGGGAAGCCGATGGCGGGATCTATCTGCACGCGGGTCCAGAAATTGGCGTCGCTTCGACCAAAGCCTTTACTTCGCAATGCGTAGTGATGTCGATGTTGGCTTTGTACTTTGGCCGACTGCACCATCTTAGCTACGAGGCAGGGCTGAACATCATTGCCGAGTTAGAAGCGTTGCCCAACCAAATCGAACAAGCACTCGAGACGCATGACGAAACACGCCGCATCGCCGAAAAATATGCGCACTGCAACAACTTCCTATACCTGGGCCGACAGTACAATTTCCCAGCCGCATTGGAAGGGGCACTCAAACTCAAAGAAATCAGCTACATCCACGCCGAGGGGTATCCTGCGGCAGAAATGAAGCATGGGCCGATTGCCTTGGTCGATGAACACACGCCTAGCGTATTTATCGTTCCCAAAGGAGCCGTCTACGACAAAGTCATCGCCAATCTCGAAGAAATCAAAGCCCGCGGTGGGCCAGTGATTGCCGTGGTCGACGATATCGACAGCCGCGTCACCGACATCGCCGACGACGTATTACTTGTGCCCGCGGTCGCCGACTTCCTGCAACCGATTGTCGCCTCGATACCGCTGCAACTACTGGCGTACCACATCGCCCTAGTACGCGGCTGCGATGTCGACAAACCGCGCAATTTGGCAAAAAGCGTAACGGTTGAGTAGCCCTTACCCGAGAGTCACTATGATCCCAAAGTGGATTCGTTAGCGGTATCGGCCACAACATTCTCGCGCAGAGCACTCTTGCGAACAGAAAAGGGCAAGGCGTTCTAGCCCTTAAATCCCATAGAAATTGAAAAATCGACGCCGTACAACCAACATCGCCATCGATAGGTTGACGAAAAAATAGCAGTAATCGGCATGTCCGTTTCTTGCGCTGACAGCCCTACGATCGACACGATTGCTAAAGCGGACGGTTCGATGCAGAAGCACGGGTAGACGACTCGATACTGAGCAATGACGTGCGAACGCTCGTTTTCGGCTGCCAGTGCGCTGTTGAAAAACAAGTTTATCGCTCCTCGTATCTTTGCAGGCCCAAATCAACAAGGGGTGACTACGTGGAATTCAATCGCAATCAATACTTTTTTCTGGGCGTAGTGATTGTGCTCATGGGTGTACAGCTCCGTATGGTTAGCACCTATGTCCTGACGGACGAAGCAACACGATTTCTAGCCGAGCGGACTAGATCGACGGCAGCAGAGGGCCTGATGGTATCGCTCGCCAGTGATACGGGAAATTTGCAACGAAAGGTCATCAAACCGCCCGAGTGGCTTGGTTGGTGTTTAATCTCGGTCGGTTCGGTCCTGATATTACACAGCTTGGCGATGAAGAGGCCAGGCTCCTAGCTATTGCAGGCCTTGCGAGCAACTAGCATCCGTTCAGCAACGACATAGGAATCTGTAGTTATGCCAACACAAGTCTATCGTTGGGGCGGTGTCGCTTTGTGCGTAATAGCAGTAGTCGGTGCTGCCCAGTTTAGCACGACAAACGCTGCGCCGGATGACTTTGGGACACCGTCGTCTGCCAGAGCTTTATTGGACTCCGAAGAGGGAGACTCGCAACGTCGCCTCCGCGAAGGCACTCTGATTGTTGATGTGGTCGGACACTTTCGACAAGATGGCGACGGGGCAACCTTCGTCACCGACGATGGACAAGAGTTCGGCGGTTTGTCGAACCTCAATCTCGAGCGGATAGCTCGCACACTAAAAGGTGCCGACGAGTCGAAGCGTCTCATGTGGAGCGTAAGTGGGACCGTAACCGAATTCATGAACCGAAACTTCCTTTTGATAAGCCGAGCCGTCTACAAATCTGCCGCTCAGCCACCAGCACCAGATCAACTTAGCGAGTGATCCAGGCGACCTCGACTCCTATGCCAACATACGCGAACACAACGTGGCAGAGCCACCATCAAACAGGTAGAAATTTTTCGCAAAGGCGATAAGTCGCAAAGGAAACAAGAAAAGGATGTCTCTGCGAGATCCGATTACCTTACGGTGCCACACACGAGAGCTTATAAGGATTATTTCCCCCATTCTTTACGCCTTAGCGCCTTTGCGAAAGTCCTCTCTTTAATGGCCCAATCAGCAAAAAATTTGGTCGCTACGTAAATTTGAATCGTTAGTAACACAGAGACCTGAAAAATAGCTTTTCTCTGTGTCCCTCCGTGTCCTCTGTGGTTATTCTTTTTTCCTAAACTTTGGTCGATCGTACCGACTTTGCTGTCTCCCTGCTCCGGCGACTTGACACTTGGTACTGGCCGGATATCATCGAGAGCTGAAGGTTGATGTGGTTGGGAGATGCGTCGAACGTGTCGCCAGCACCCCGCCGACAGCGGCTAACAGTGGTTCATTTCTATCGGTAGAATTTCGAGTATGGGTACTTACCGCCGTATCGAAGTTAGCGAATCGTCCAACGTAAGTGTGATTCGTTTCAAAGATCAGAAAATCATCGACCCCGAAGCCATTCAGGAGCTTGGGCAAGAACTGTTCGATCTGGTCGAGAAAGACAACTGCCAGAAGATGGTGTTAAACTTTTCTAATGTCGAGTTTCTTTCCAGTGCTGCGCTAGGAAAGCTAATCACCTTTGAAAAGAAATCGAAACGGCACGATGCCGAGTTGATACTCACAAATATTTCTCCCGAAATCTTTCAGGTTTTCGCAATTACCAACCTGGATAAATTGTTTCGGATCAAGGATAGCGAAGCTGACGCTCTGGCGGTTCTCTAGAGCAACGTTCGGACTCGTAGCAGAATACGGGTGAGATCCAGGTTACCCCTGCAAGGCGTTAGTTTACGCTGTGCTGATGATGACATCAGGCAGCAATGCTGATTGTGCTTTTTTAGCTGAGCTGCGGAATGTCCCATCACAATCTGCCACGTACTATTCAATGCGAACTGTCAAGTTCGTTAACCGCCTACCAAGAGTTAGTCCAGCAGATATTGGATGTCCTTACGGAACTTGAGTGGCAGAAAAAAGATTTATTCGGGGTCCACCTGGCACTCGAAGAATCGATCAGCAACGCCATCCGCCACGGCAACAAAGAAGACCCCGCCAAACGTGTCCATGTCGAGTGCCAGTTGAGCCCCGATCGCTTCTGGGCAAAAGTCTGCGACGAAGGCGACGGCTATGACCCCAGCGAGGTGCCCGATTGTCGTTGCAGTGAGAATATCGAGGCAACCGGGGGACGCGGACTGGCCCTCATCCGTGCTTACATGACTTCGGTCGAGCTAAGCCAATGCGGCAATTGCTTGACCATGGAAAAAGTAATCGCCGACTGAGACCTCAGCGACCGTAGGCCATCTATTCCTGGCTGATAGCTTAGTTTTAAGGTTCACCCGGCATAGAAACGGTATCTGGCAAGTCGATTTTCGCCTCTTGTTGCCCCGTAGCGTGTCCGATATTATAGTGGGTTCCTTGGGCGTTACGCCCGATGAGCATTCTACGACCAACATTCCTCGGTAGCTCAGTTGGTAGAGCAGGCGGCTGTTAACCGCCTTGTCGCAAGTTCGAGTCTTGCCCGAGGAGCTTTTTCCGATTCTACGGAACCGACCCGCCAGTTGACGCCCGACGCCGAATCCCGGCCGCCGGGCGTTTTGTGTTTACGGCCTTTGTCGCAAGGGTTTCCGCCGATGCGGCGCTCTCGGTTTTACAGCGGGGTGCGGGTTAACGCCGGGCGTCGGAAGATGAGACGCTTCGCCGCCTCGTGATTTGCCTTGTGGCTCAATGCTCTGATAAGAGAATAGGCAAACAGAGAGAGTGGCCATCAAAAGATGTTATCGTCATCCGGTATTTGTCATAAGTTCTTTGATGACGATAACATCTTTTGATGGCCGCTGCAAAGGGGTGCTCGCATGTAACTATCTATTGACAATTCACGAAAACTAGGTAATATTCGTGAAAAATGAGGTGCCTATATGTCGACGCAAACTCTATCCATCAAGATACTTAGAAGAATTTATGGCAAGAAGAGGGGATGGGTCTTCACTCCGGTCTATTTTCGTGACTTAGGGAACGACCTGGGCATCCGGAAAGCCCTCCAAAGCCTAGCGGACCGGGGGACGATCCACCGTCTAGCCAGAGGGCTGTACTCCTATCCTCAGACGCATCCCAAGCTGGGAGTACTTTCTCCAACGCCTGAGCAAATCGCCCTGGCCCTGGCCGGAAAAGACAACTTGCGGATTCAGCCCTCGGGCGCCTACGCCGCGAACCTGCTGGGGCTGTCTGAGCAAGTGCCGGCGAAGGCCGTGTTCCTGACCGATGGCACCAACCGAAAAATCAAGGTTGGAAACCAGGAAATCATCCTCAAGCAGACGACGCCCAAGAACATGGCAACAGCGGGTCGAACCAGTGGACTTGTGATTCAAGCTTTACGCTACCTGGGAAAGGCACACGTAGACGACCAAGTCATTGACACCTTGGCTGGGCGGCTCAGTCTTGACGACCGCCAGCAGCTCATCAAAGACATACGTTATGCCCCGGCCTGGATCGGCACAATCTTTCGGCGCTTGGCCGAAAAGGACGAGTAAGCTGTGGACGAATTCGCAAAACTACCTGGTGCCGAACGCCGCATCTATTTTGATCAAGCCGCAGCAAAGCTTGGATTGAGCGTCCAGATCATCGAAAAGGATTATTGGGTCTGCTGGAGCCTGCGACGGTTGTTTTCACTCGATGAGTTTCGTGACCACCTAACGTTCAAGGGTGGAACGTCTCTGTCCAAAGTATACCGAGTGATCGAACGGTTTTCCGAAGATGTGGACGTTGCCATCGAACGCGACTTCCTCGGTTTTGGCGGCGAGAAGGAGCCGGAAAAAGGTGCGAGTGGAAAGGAGCAACAACGACGCATTGCCCAACTCAAAGAGGCGTGCCAGGCAGCGGTCGCGAATCGGCTCCAGCCACAGTTACGTGAAGCGATCGCGGCAAGCCTGGGTACGGAGACCGGGTGGAATCTATCCCTTGATTCAACTGATCCAGACCAGCAAACGCTGTTGTATCGTTACCCATCCGCGATGGGTGGAAACTTGAGCCCGTACATTGCGGCGGCGGTTAAAATTGAGTTGGGTGCCCGATCGGATCATTTTCCTGTAGAGCAGTCCACCGTGGCGCCCTACTTATCAGATGCCATCCCCGACGCGTTCTCCGACACGCGAGTCCATGTTCGAGTTCTGTCGGCGGCTCGCACATTTTGGGAAAAGGCAACAATTCTCCACATGCTTCACCACCAACCCGAAGGCAAGAGAATCGCGCCTCGTATGTCGCGCCATTATTACGATGTCTTCCAATTGTCGAATAGCCCCATCTGGAACCAATCGCTCGATGAAATGCACCTTTTGAAACGTGTTGCTATTTTCAAAGAGACCTTTTTCAAAGCCGCCTGGGCCAAGTACGCGGAGGCACGACCGGGAACGCTGAAGTTGGTTCCCAAGTCACAAATCATTGATATGCTCGCACGGGACTTCGTCGCGATGCAGCCAATGTTCTTTCGTGAGCCACCTCCCTTCGATCAGATTATGGCCCGTATTTCTGAAGTGGAAAACCGTATCAACCTGGATGCTTGAACCCACATGCCGCAGTTCATTTTTTAGTTGCGGCTCCGTTGGGCCAAGACTATACTCCACGCGTTGTTGCATTGGCGGTGTCAGTCGAACCTAAATCACGGTACGGGTATGATCTTTTATCGGGCAATCACCGCTGTTCTAATTTCTGTATGCTGCGTGCAGGGCGTTGCGAGTGCCCAAACGGTAAATGCATTTCCGAAGCGCACGGACCCGTTGCATGTGCGGATCGATATGTTTGATGCGCTCATGCGTGGCAATCATTGGAACGAAGGCGCGATCATGCAGCATGTCATCTTTCCGCCGGCCGGAGAGGAAGCGCCCCTTGTGGGCAATCAGGAAGATTGTGCCGGACATACAGCCGTGTTTCTTGCGGCGTATGCACACCGCTATGCCGTCACGAAAGACCCGCAAGTGCGAGAGTGGGCTGACGAAATTATGGATGGCCTGCTGAAGCTCGAAGCGGTAACCGGCGTTCCGGGGTGGGTTGCTCGCAGTTTCAATAAGACCGACAAACCGCTCTGGCACGAGAAGACCAACTTCTTCGAGCTGGAATGGCACAAGTCGACTGCGATGCCCGGCTATCGTTGGCAAGGGGATCTTAGTAGCGACAAATTGGTGGCGTTTGTTTACGGGGTCAGCACGTATTACGATTTTTGCGCGGATGAAAAACACAAAAAAATCGCGGCCGATTTTCTCGGACGGTTTATCGGGCGGGTTGTCGACCATGACTTTCGGCTCGTGGATATCGACAACAAGATGACGTTGTGGGGCAATTTCAGTCCGCATCTCTCGCATGAGCCGCTCAACGCCTTAGAGATTTTAGCGGCGCTGCGTGCTACGCACCATGTGACTGGTGAGGATCGGTTTCTGGATGCGTATCACATGTTGATCGAGAAGTACCACTACGACGACGAGGCGATTCTGGCCAAGGTATTGTGGCCGGATGAGTGGTATACGCCCTGGGACGACCAACTCGCAGTGCGATCGTATTACACGGTGATGCGGTATGAAACCGACCCTGACCTTCTCCAAAAATATCGAATGGGATTGAATCGGCATTGGCATGCTTGGAAGAAGTCGTCGCCAAAAAACGACAAAGAAGTGTTTTATCGAATGGTGTATCAAGTACTGACGGGCGAGCAGGTCGTCGATGAGCCGACCGTAACGGCGATTAAGGAGATGTGGGGGTTCGACCGAAACAAGCGGATGTTCACCTTCCCTACGGCGGAGGGCTCGGTCACCGTGGAATCGGAGGAGGAAGGCGACGCCTCGACCATGATCCGCGCATATTGGTTTGGACGGCATTACGGCATCATCGACCCCAAATGGTAAAATGCGATCTACAATCGACAAGAGTATAACGATGATATTCCTACTGACCTTGGCCTTATTTTTCATGGGGCTTACAGCGGAAGGTGCGAACCCTGCGCCGCCCAGTGGCATGGCGATTGTGCCCGAGGGCTCGTTTATCTTTGGCAGCAACAACTGCGACGACGATGAGAAGCCGCAGCAAGAGGCTTCGACCAAGGCTTTCTTTATCGATGTCTACGAGGTGAGAAACGCAGCTTTTCAGAAATTCGACGCCGACCATCGATTTAGGGATGGTCGCGAAGACTTCCCTGCCGAGGTCACTTGGCAAAAAGCCAATGCCTACGCGAAGTGGGCGGGCAAACGTCTGCCGACGGAAAGGGAATGGGAGAAGGCTGCTCGCGGCACGGATGGGCGTGCCTATCCTTGGGGCAATTCGTTTGACTTCACATTTACCAACTGGGACGAGTCGTATCTGCCGGGGGCCTCGGCAGCACGTCCGGTAAGCCCCTATGGTTGCGTCGACATGGCTGGCGGCGTATGGGAATGGACGGCTGACTGGTATCAGCCCTACCCAGGCAACAAGACGCCCTGCGAGGCCTATGGAACAACGAACAAGGTCATGCGCGGCGGGGCCACTTTTAATGGCCGAGCCATGATGCGAACAACGCACCGATATTATCTCCCGCCCGATATGATGGGCGGATACCATGTCGGTTTTCGGTGCGTGCAGGATGTTGAACCAAGGGGCAAGCCGTAGAATCGCTGCCATCCCGTTCGTCAGTCAACCCGTTTCGCGATTCGGAGTTTGGCGCTAGAGGCTCTTGGATTCTGGGCGGTTTCTTCGTCGGTTGCTCGGACGGGGCGTTTGGTGAGCACTTCGAGACGGTCGTCATTGCGGAAACCGTGTTTGACCAGACGGTCTTCGAGCGAGTGGAAACTAATAATGGCAAGGTGGCCTCCTGGCTTGAGGCAAGTGGGCAGGTGGGCGAGCGCTTCTTGCAACGATTTGAGTTCATCGTTGACTGCGATGCGCAGTGCTTGAAAAGTGCGAGTTGCTGGGTCGATGCGGTGGCCACGGCTGCGGGGAACACAGCTACGAACCAGACTGGCCAATTGGTCGGCTGTGCGAATAGGTTCAGAGCGGCGTTGGGCAACGATCTTGCGGGCGATGCGTCGGCTAAGCCGTTCTTCGCCGAATTGGTAGATCAAGTCGGCCAGATGGCGCTCGCTGAGTCGTTCGATAAGCTGCCAAGCAGGTTTGCCGCTGCTGCGGTCAAAGCGAAGATCGAGCGGACCGGTGCTTTGGAAGCTAAAGCCTCGCTCTTCGTCGGCAAGCTGATCGCTAGACAGGCCCAGATCGAGAAGAATACCATCGACCGCGTCGATTTCTAGCTGACGAAGAATTTGTGGGATATCGGTGTAATTGCCCACGGCGACGGTGACAGGTAACGAGCTGATCGCGGGCTGGGCGCGTTCGAGGGCTTCGGGGTCGAGATCGACGCCGATGATTTTCCCGCCGGGCAGGACACGCGAGGCAAGGGCAGCCGAGTGACCACCGCCCCCGAGGGTGCCATCAACAATAATCTTGCCAGCAGCAGGCTCTAGCCATTGAATGACTTCGTCGAGCAAGACAGGGATATGACACGTCGAAGGGGGCAACGGAATTTCTCGGCAGGGGGCGAGGGGGAATTTTGTGAGGTCATACGCACATCTTGCCATGAAGTGGCGTGAGCTGCCAAGGGTGTATGGTTTAGGAACAATTGAATGCGGAACAGCAACCGAATCGGTCTCGTTGTAGCCGCGGGCGGAAGCCGCGGTTTTTTCAGGCTCGTCCGCGGCTTCCGCTCGCGGCTAGGATGACTTTGCCTGGGCTCCTTTTTTTCACGTTGAGCTAGCAAAAAAAAACGGCCCCTGCTTTCGCGGGGCCGTTTTGTGTTTACTAGGATTTCTACTTTAGAATCGATTTAGACGGTAAGTCGATGGCGTTTTCTGAGGCTAGCCATTCCTACCAAGGCCAAAGCACCGAGAGCAAGGGTTCCCGGTTCTGGGATGGGAGTGTAATTGTACGTAACAGTTACGGTACCGAAGCCTTCAAAGCTAGATATTTGAAGTGTACTATCAGTCACACCACTGATCGAGAAACCACCCGACCCGTCAACATTTGCGTTGAAAGTGCCCGGCCCGATGAACGATCCGACAGTGAGGGTTAGGTCAGTGTCGCTGTCCGTACCGCTGACAAGCCCGAAGTCATTGAAGTCTGGTCCTGAACCCGAGACGCCATCGGTCGCAGCAACAGCCACTGGGCCTGCCGCCTGAATGATGTTGGCCGCAGCTGAAAGCCCAAAAGCCGTGGCATCAAGAATGCCAGTAAGATTGACGCTCATGTTTCCAGCAATAGCGGAATCATTCTCGGCCGTAACATTGGCTTGAACAGTACCGTCAATCGCCAATTCAACGAAATTGAGCGTACCCAGAGCTGGGTTGAAGAGGTCCAAGGCAACTATGGCCGAGTTTGGGGATAGCGGAAACGAGAACGGTCCCGAATCCGTAACAATAGCACCGAAACTAGTGCTTGCCTTCAGCACTAAAGCCGCGGCGAAAAAAAGAACTAAACAGCGTGAGCTTCTCATGAACTTCTCCCTAATAGACACCGGAAGGGCAAATCCTTCGTTGCCGAACCCAACCTGAACGATGCAAAACATTGGTGAAAATGAATAAATGAAGTGCCAAAGGCACCACCTAGACTGGGGGGCAACAGAACAACCCTCTGGTAGCAGATTGTACTAGGCGATACAGCAACGGCAAGGATTAGGTAGGTAATTGCGGCAGAATTTTATTTTAATCTTGTCGCACGGGCGGGGATACCTACCGATCGGTCCAAAATAGTACGCAAACTATTTCATAGAAAGCACTTAGATGCTTTCTTCCCCCAAAACTTGAATACGCCCACTACTCGTGCGACTTGCCGTAGCGTCGAGAAACTCGCCCACCCTAGCCTCAGCGTCAGATACTTCGACTTCAACCGGAGCATATCGGCATGAGGTTCCAATGGCCCAGCCCGGTCGATCTTCAAGCGTCGATTCGACTAACACCCGCAGGCGTTTGCCCAGCAGGCTCGAAAAATACTTGTCTCGCAATTCGGCTTCGATACGAGCCAACTCTCGCCCTCGTTGTTGCTTCACCTTCTTAGCAAGCTGACCCGGCATTTCAGCGGCGGGGGTGGTGCGGCGGGCACTAAACGGAAAGATGTGAATCTTGGAAAACCCAACCTGACGGGCCACCTCGCAGGTCTCGGCGAACTCTTCGTCCGTTTCGCCAGGAAACCCGACGATGATGTCTGTGGTGATCGCCGGCTGGTCGAGTTTTTCTTTTACCAACCCACAACGATCGACAAACCGGCGGCTCCCCCAGCGACGACGCATTCGCCGCAGCACGCTATCGCTGCCGCTTTGCATCGAAATATGCAGATGCGGGCAAACCCGGTCGCCGTGGTCCTGCATCACCTCGATCAACTCGCGAGTTACTTCGGTCGCCTCGATGCTGGAAATCCGCACACGAAAATCGCCCGGCAACTCGGCAATCGAACGCACCAAGTGCGAGAGTCGCGTCCATTTATCCTTCGGTAGATTACGATTCCAATCCACGCCGTAGTGTCCAAGGTGAATCCCCGTAAGCACCACTTCACGATAACCATTGTCGACCAAACGCCGTACTTCATCGAGAATATGCGACAAAGGCCGGCTGGTAAGCTGCGGCCGAACATGCGGAATAATGCAGAAGCTGCATCGCAGCATGCAGCCATCCTGCACTTTCACATAAGCCCGATGCCGACGCCCAAAGCCCGAGATGCCGGTTGGCACATCGGTCACTCCAAACCGTCCCAGCAGATCGGGAAGTTCGCGTTTGTCGGTCAACACCTCGGTTACGTTCGGCAAAGCGGCGACTTCCTGCGGAGCGCGCGTCGCATAGCAACCCATGACCACGATTTTGCTAGCCGGGTTGTCACGCGCCAGCCGGCGAATAATCTGCCGACTTTTCGAGTCGCCTTCGGACGTAACCGTGCAAGTATTGACGACGCAGAGGTCCGCCGGAACGTTCTCGCCGGTATCCTCGTAGCCGATCCCGAGCAGTCCTTCGCGAAGGTATTCGGTTTCGTATTGGTTGACCTTGCAGCCAAGGGTAATTGTTTTAAGAGTAGGCATCCTAAAGATGATAGACAACACGGCCGCCCAAATCAGGCCCCCTTTCCTGCATTTCAAGAAGAACTTGATGCAGTAGCCCCCCGAGCGGCGTAGCAGGTAGGGGGGGCTGGGAAATGACGAAATCTGAATGACGAATGCTAAATGCTTTAGCGTCGTCGGATTTGTTCTGAGAACTCTTTTTGGGTGGCACCGACACTTGTCCGCAAAACGGCCTGCCATCGATTCGATTCTGTCCGGACACGTGTCGGTGTCGCTTGCGACAGGAGGTGCAACCGGGTGGCTAACGAGGTAGACCTTCTGTGCTACACACACCCGCGATTGGGGGCTGGAGGCTGGGGAATGTCGAAAGCTAACAGCTAACGGCTAATCGCCAACTGCTTTACAGCTGTATTCGGACGAACTTGATGCTTGGCTTTGCCCCACCTGGCGGGGCTTGAGCCGTTGCGAAATCGGAGGCGTAGCGTCGTCGTTTTCTTGGTTGCTCGGGCAGTTTGAAATTGTCGCCCTTCTGCAAGATTGTCCGTGCCAAGGGCATTTCGCCGAAAGCTAGTGAGCCGGACGATTCGATGGGGAACCAATAGGCGTTGCCCTCTTCGTCCTCTAAGCAAAACTCCGCGTAGCTATGTTCATGCACCCAAACAATGCGGGCAGGGATCTTGTTCGTCCGGCAAAGGCCAACGAACAACGCGCTAATGTTCTGGCAATCCCCTTCGCCGTCTCGCAATGTTTCTAGGGCCGATTTATCATCCCCCACCAAATACTCCACCGAGTCGCGTACAAAATCGTAGATCGCCTCGACCCGCTCCCAGTCGGTGGCCGGCTCTTCGAGATCAGCAAAAATCTTCTTCGACACTTTTTTCAACTTCGAGTGATTTGTCTCGATATAGGGGCTGCGTCCCATATAAACTTTCAGATCCTTTTTTGGCTTGACCGGGATCCGAAATTTCGACGTCTCTTCTGGGGGCAAGATTACCCGCGTACGTACTTCAAACGTCAGCAACGCGTGCGCTTTTTCACCCCGCTCTAACCGAGGAATCGAAACCAGCATCTGACGAGCGCCCTTATTAAGCAAGCGATATTCAATCGAGACGACCTGCGGGGTCACGTCCTCTTCAACCAGCTCGACTTCTTGCTCGGCACAGGAAATCGGCACGGCAACGATCGCTAGAATGTTATGAGCAGAACTCCCTCGCGCCCTCGCCGTCATGCCAACTTGGTAGCGGGTTATCTGGGTGGCCCCGTAGCGAATCGGCGATTCGTTTTCTGCCTGTTTTATCTGCGCACCAGCAGAGGGGAGATACGCCAGGCAGAGGGCAACAACAAGACTCAACCGGCAACAAAGGGCCGCCGGCTGATCATTGGCTAGAAATTTCATATCGTGGGTTCCTGGAGGCTCATCCTCCATTCTACGCTACGAAACCCACCGGAGACGTGCCTTATCAACCAGAGCAGCCAACTTTTTGAACGCAAAAAGCCGCCCGACCGTGTTCAGGATGGCACGATCGAGCGACTCTTGCATTTAACTCAGCTTGTTTGGCATACTTCGGCTTGGCATGGGCGTCGTGCTGGCCTCGACAGGCCCCGTGGTAGGGAAGCGAGGAATTTGTTTCCCCTGCCTTGTAAGCCGCACGCCGCTATGCCTAGTTTCTCAGTTGACCCCGATCGGTGCTGGATCGATCGGCATTCCGGTTGCTGGGACGTTGCCTGCGGGGATTTCGGTACTAGGAACGATATACCCCGGATCGTAGGTCGTCCCCGTTTCGCAATTCTGGCAGCCGCTGTCGATCACGCCGCCTTCGATATAACCTTGCGAATAAGACTGTTCGCATGGCATCTGACATGGGTCGCAAGGCGGACAAGCCGGCTGCGGGCAGCATTGGATCTGCGGCACCATCATCTGAGGGGCCATCTGGGGCATCACCTGCTGTAGCACTGGGGTCGGTGCGGCTGTCGCCACGGGTACACCAATCGCCATCGGGGCACCAATCATCGCAGGGGTTGCCCTAGCGGTTCCCAAGCATGGCGCACCGCGCCGGAATAGGTTGCGACATCTCGTACGCGTCTTCGTACAACCGGTCGAACTGACTATCACTACAACAGCCAATGCCAACGGGATCAACATCTTCCTCATGATCGTGTACTCCGCGGAGGGCACCCACACTAAGTGGGCGATTTAGGAGGGACGCTTGCTTCGCAAACTACGGTAAGTCCATCTGCTTGCGAAACATGGGCAGACAACTCTACAACATGCCAGATGATGTGCAAATGAAACATGTAAATTTTTTGCATCATTTCTCCCGACCTGCACGTTGAAAAAATGCTACCCTTTGTTAGGCCACAGGGAGTGTGTCTCCCGTATAAGAGTTTGTGGCTTTGCAAGCGGCATATCGATCTAACGTGAAGCAAGTCTCCGTAGGTTGCGTATCCCCTTTCCTGCGAGCAAGTACGTGTGTCACGGTTGGCCATTCTGACTTAACTCCGCCCAACGCTCATGATCCCTGCAATCGGAAAAACCGATTGTGTTGCTTCGTCCAACACATGCTGCACGATCGTCGCACTCTTGTGCGCGGTGATAGGGACAATAGGCAACAACCAGCAGGCACAGGCCAAGCCCGCCCTGCTCTTTGCCAAACCTCAGCAGGCAACGGCTGTGGACGAAATCCTACTGCTCAGCACACGTTCGATTGGCACGGTGTGCGACGACGAAACGATGAAGCATCGTTTGCAATGTGAACGCTACCACATCGCCCCCAAGGGCAACCCCGGGTGGGTTTCGGAAGACTGGAACGACATCCTCACCACCTTGGGCACCCCTCGGCAAACGGTGATCTACATTCATGGCAACCGTATTGCGCGTGGCGAAGATCGCTCCAGTGGCTTGAGGGTTTATCGCTCGCTGCGTGCCCAGGGGCAGCCCGGCGTGCCCATTCGATTTATTATTTGGTCATGGCCCTCGTCCACCATCCCTGGCCCGTTGAAAGACTATCAGGTGAAAGCCAACCGCACCCGCCCTGCTGGCTGGCAGTTGGCTTGGTTTTTGAACCAGTTGCCAGCCGAGACCAACGTCTCGATATTTGGCTACAGCTACGGTGCGCGGATCGCCAGCGGTGCCATGCATTTGCTCGGTGGCGGTAGTCTGGGAGGGCTCAAGCTGGAACCCAAGCCGTCCGAGCACCCTTCCTTCCGCGTCGCGTTGATTGCTGCCGCCTTCGATGCCGACTGGCTACAGCCAGGCCACTATCACGGCCAAGCGGTTTCTCAGGTCAAACGCCTTCTACTGGTGACCAATCACCTCGACCCCGCCATGCGATTTTTCCACTTTAGCAATGGCCGAGGTCGGGTTCATGCTCTCGGGAGAGCGGGGCTCCCCAATTCCCAATCTTTGGGCCAGTTAGCAAAGCGTATCCAGCCGATAAACATGAGCCGATCGGTCGGGCGTAGCCATGTTTTGAACGACTATCTAGCAGCGACGCCCAGTATGCGACTCATCTGGCGCAACCTACTTGCCGATGCCAGCCCGGTAGGGGGCTAAGCCGCAAGCGGTGGGCTGTTTTTCGTGGCCTTACACCCTACGCGCTGGTCGCCCTGCCTGCCATATTGAGTGAATGACTACTGCATCTGCCTATCTCAACGGCAACTGGATTTCCGGCCAAGATCTTTGCCTACCGATCGACGACCTCGGCTTCATTTGGGGAGCAACCATTGTCGAACGACTACGCACCTTCAACGGCCAACTGTTTCGCCCCAACGAACATTACTGCCGACTTCATCGGTCGTTAGAAATTGTAGGCTGGGGCGCCGATACACTTTGTGCGCAAGTCTCTGAGGCGTGTGACGGCTTCCTCGACCGCAACGCCACTCTGTTTCAGAAGGGCGACGATTGGAATGTGATCGTCTTTATCACCCCGGGAAAAACCCTCGATGCGCGGCAACCAACCGTTTGTGTGCACGGCCAGCCGCTGCCATTCCACAGCTGGGCTGACCAATACCAGTTGGGCGTCCACTGCACGATTGTCGACGTCCAACAAGTCCCCGATCAATGTTGGCCCACCGAACTCAAATGCCGCAGCCGAATGCACTATTTTCTGGCTGACCACCAAGCCCGCACAAAAGCACCTGGGGCACAAGCAATCCTTCTCGACGGGGATGGCCACATCGGCGAAGCCCCGACGGCGAACGTCGTGGCCTACTACAAAGACCGAGGTCTCGTCACTCCCCGACGCAGCAAAGTCCTCCCGGGCGTCAGCCAGCAAGTTCTGTTCGAGTTGGCCGATTCGCTCAGCCTTCCGCACCTCGAAGACGACCTTACCCCCACCCAACTGGCAAGTGCCGACGAAATCTTCCTCACCAGCACCTCGATCTGCCTGTTGCCCGTCGTCAAACTCGACGACCAAGACATCGCCAATCGAACCCCCGGGCCAGTCTACAATCAACTGCTAGCCGCTTGGTCAGAGCTTGTAGGCACCGATATCCCAACCCAAGCCCAAGCATTTGGGAATCGCAAGGCTGTCGGACCCTAATTGTGGGTTACGAGAATTGCAAAGTCATACTAGCCGCAGGCGGAACCCGCGACTTTGCAGTTCGGGCAGTCAAGCATTGCCCGCCCCCCTGATTCCGATAGAATCAGGGATTAGATTTCCCCCCAAGGCCAGCGGGGCTTAACGGCCCCCATCGATACAACCAACCGGTACTGCCATGTTTGAAGCCCTACAGAACGGACTCTCCGGCGCATTTAAGACGCTTCGTGGTCAAGGCAAGATGACCGAAGCCAACATGCGCGAGGGGCTCAAGCTCGTCGAAAAGTCGCTGCTCGAAGCTGATGTCAGCTTTACCGTTGTCCGCGAGTTCATGGGTCGGGTCACCGAGCAAGCCATCGGCGAACGCGTCCTCAAGTCGCTGAACCCGAGCGAACAAATCGTCGGCATCGTCCATCAAGAGCTGGTCAACCTGATGGGGCCAGTCGACCACTCGCTCCACCTGTTGGGCAAGTCGGATGTCTCGGTACTGATGATGTGCGGTCTGCAAGGGTCTGGTAAGACGACCACCTGCGGCAAACTGGGCCGCATGCTCAAAGCGAGCGGGCGATCGCCCCTTTTGGTCGCTGCCGACTTGCAACGTCCTGCCGCTATCGACCAACTGCATATCCTGGGCGAACAACTCGACATCCCCGTCTTCTCCGATCGAGGCGAGCAAGATCCGGTCAAGGTCTGCAACTCCGCAGTCAAACAGGCGAAAAAGCTTGGCGCAGACGTCGTTATCCTCGACACCGCAGGTCGATTGCACGTCGACGACGAGCTGATGAAGCAGCTCGAACGGGTCGACCGTCAATGCAATCCTAATCAGGTCTACCTGGTTGTCGACGGCATGACGGGCCAAGATGCCGTAAACAGCGCCAAAGTCTTCAACGACGCCCTGGAACTCGACGGCGTCATTATCACCAAGCTCGATGGCGATGCCCGCGGCGGCGCTGCCCTTTCGGTAAAGCAAGTCACTGGCGTGCCGGTAAAATTCGTCGGTACCGGCGAACATCTCGACGCTCTCGAAGAATTCCACCCCGACCGGATGGCAGGCCGCATCCTTGGGCAAGGCGATATCCTAAGCCTCGTCGAAAAGGCCCAACAGGAATTCGACGAAGACGAGATGCGAGACCAGGAAGAGCGGCTTCGCAAAGGCGAGTTCACGCTCGACGACTTCAAAAAACAGCTCACTCAGATCAAACGTCTTGGTCCGATGCAAAAGGTCATGGGCATGATCCCAGGAATGGGCAACATGGCCGACGCCCTGGGCGACGCCGATCCAGAACAAGATATGAAGCGGCTATTCGGCATCATCGACTCCATGACGCCTGCCGAACGCCAAAATCCCACCAAAATCGTCGATCAAAGCCGCCGCCGACGTATCGCAGCAGGCTCTGGGGTCGAGCCAAGCGAAGTGAACGATCTGATCAAGCAGTTCGACGTTATGGCGCAAATGATGACCCAAATGGCCGGTAAGGGGATGCGGGAGCGGATGAAGATGGTCCGCGAGATGCAATCGTCGCTTTCCAACCCCAACGGCCAACTCACCAAGAAAAAGTTGGGCAGCGGCAAGCGGCTAAGCAAGCAGGAGAAGGCCAAGCTGAAAAAACAGCGAGAAAAAGAGCTAAGACGCCGAAAAAGAGAAAAACGCGGTCGATAGTTTTTGAAACTGGGCAAGCCTCTCCTCCTACAAGTCGCCCCCCCAAGCCCCGAGAACACCTAAAAAAGCCTTGAAACCTGGGTTGATGCCCCCTTCCAGCAACCCCATAAATCTGCAACGATAGTAGATTCGTATGCCGCTCAGGGCGGCGTAACACCATACAAGCAGGAGAGCCACGTGGCAGTTAGACTTCGCATGAAAAAAATGGGCCGTACCCATCGGCCCTTTTATCGCGTCTGTGCGTTCGACCATCACACACCCCGCGATGGTCGCCCCATTGAAGAATTGGGAACCTACGACACCAGCGTGCCAGATACCGACGCTCGGGTTATTCTCAACAACGAGCGTATCGACTATTGGCTAAGCGTCGGCGCGCAACCAACCGAAAAAGTTGCCGTGCTGATCAAAAAATACGGTAGCAACGGCACCCATCTCGAACAGCGGACGGCTGCCCTCGAGCGATTGGCTGGCCCCAAAGCCATCCCCGATCCGGGTGCCCCAGCTTCGTTGCCAAAAAAGCCAGAAGAGCCTAAGGCCGAAGAACCAAAAACTGAGGAACCCAAGGCTGAGGAGTCTGCTAAGGCAGAAGAGCCCAAAGCGGAAGCACCCAAAGCCGAGGCCGCTCCAGCAGAAGAATCAGCCAAAGACGAAACGAAACCTGACGCTGCTCCTGCGAAAGAGGAGGCTTCGAAGTCGGAAAAGTAATCCGACGGGCCACGAATGCGTTTCGATGTGCTAACCCTGTTTCCGGAAATTTTCTCCGGCTACGCCACGCAGAGTTTACTAAAGCTCGCCCTCGATCGCTCTCTGGTTGAATTGAAGCTACACAACATTCGCGATTGGAGTCGCGACAAACACAATTGCGTCGACGACCGCCCCTTTGGCGGTGGCCCCGGGATGGTTATCAAACCGGAGCCAACGGTCGAAGCGGTCGAAGCCGTTCAGGCCATGGACAGCTTGCCGGGGCATCTTGTGATGCTCACGCCGCAAGGAAGAAAACTAGACCAACCGCTGGTTGAAGAACTCGCCCAGCACAAGCGGCTCTTGCTCTTGTGTGGACGGTACGAAGGATTCGACCAACGGGTAAGCGATATCCTCAAGCCAGACGAGATCTCCGTCGGAGACTTCGTCTTGAACGGCGGCGAGGTGGCGGCCATGACCGTCATCGACACGGTCATTCGATTGGTGCCAGAAGTTTTAGGAGACGAAGACAGCAGCCGATTCGATTCGTTTTCATACGGCGATCGGCTATTAGAACACGCCCAGTACACACGCCCGCGAGAGTATCGCGGCTTAGAAGTGCCTGAAGTACTACTCAGCGGAGATCACCAGCAGATCGCCCGCTGGAGACAAGCGAACAGTATCGAGCGGACCAGTCAGCGACGAGCCGACCTGTTGCCCGAAAAGAATAAGGGAAATGACGATGAGCCAAGAGATTCTAAATCACGTTGAAAAAGAGAGCATGAAGGAAGCGCCGCCCGAATTCGAAATTGGCGACACCGTCGATGTCCACTCCAGAATCCACGAAGGCGACAAAGAACGAATCCAGATTTTCTCTGGAGTCGTGATCGCCCGCAATGGCTCAGGCACTCGCGAGATGTTCACGGTCCGTCGGATCGTCGCCGGGCAAGGCGTCGAGCGCAAGTTTCCGTTGCACTCACCCCGCGTCGCCAAGGTCGAAGTCAAGCGAAGCGGCGTGGTTCGCCGAGCCAAGCTGTACTACCTCCGCGAGCGTACCGGCAAGGCCGTCCGCCTCAAGGAACGCCGCGTCGATCGCACAAAATCAAAAGCGAAGGCTTAAACAGTTTTTCAGGAGTGCTCTACCCCGCCATAGCCCGGTCGGAACACGATAACACACCCCCAGGCAAGGAAGCCCCGCACCAAGAACCGCGCCATGCCCATCCCCCAGTGGATCCGCCGGCGACTTCAACCGGCCTCGCTCGGCGAACGCGGCGAGCAGCAGGCGGCCCGATTTCTACGCCGCCAAGGCTACAAGGTTCTCTTCTTACGCCACCGCCAACGCTACGGCGAAGTCGACATCATCGCGGTCGATGGCCAAACCGTGGTATTCGTCGAGGTAAAAACTCGCCGCAGCGAAAAACATGGCCGCCCCGCCGAAGCGGTCAACGCCCACCGCCAACAACGGCTGACGCGAGCAGCGCTAGCCTTCCTGAAATCGCATGGCCTGCTCGAATACGCCAGCCGTTTCGATGTGATCGAAGTCATTTGGCCAGATCATCAAAAGCAGCCCCAAATTCAACACCTACAAAATGCCTTCCCCGCAGCCGGCCGCGGGCAATTTTATAGTTGAATAGCTCATCCCGACCAAAGTCACGAGTGCTTCCCCAAAAAAACGGCAGAAGTGAGCGGTTCCGACCACGTCCACGGGCCGTCCGCCAAACTTAATACGACTAGAAGTCACTAAGGATTTTATTTTGGCAGATTGCTCGGAATTGCCTCTTTGGTTCGTCGCTGCCGGATCGGGATGAACTTTTGTGCCCGTTCACCGTAAATATCACCAACGTAGAGATTTCCCTGGGAGTCTTGGGCAATACAGTGAATTCCGACGGCTTCACCGGGCTTGAGCCTGGAAATGTCGGGCTTGTTTTTGTCTGGCCCGATGTCGCCGAGTGGAATCGACCAGACTTGTTGGATCTTTCCGTCCGCTGAAAATCGCATAAATATCTGGTCTTTGTATTCGGGCGCTTTGCCATCGCGAACCCACCAGTGCGGCGACGAACCACAGACCCAAAGCTGATCGTCTTTGGTAACAACAAGCCCCCACGGCATGATCAGGTTCGACCATTGGTCAAGGAATTTTCCGTCCTGGTTAAAGAGTTGAATGCGTCCACTATTGCGGTCGGCAACATAGAGGATCCCTTGGGAGTCGACGACAATTGCATGTGGCAGGACAAATTGGCCGGGAGCCGAGCCGTATTCGCCCCAGGTTTTGATGAAATTTCCGTCCTGGTCGAAATGAACTATTCTCCGGTTGCCATAGCCATCGGTGACAAAGATGTCGCCTGCCGGGGTGATCGCCATATCTGTTGGCATGTTGAAATGAGTCTGGTCCTCGCCTTTTTCTCCGCGTACGCCCAAGGTGAGTAGCAGCTTGCCTTCGGGTGTGTACTTTTGAACGATGTGTAGACCAAAATCGGCAACCCAAATATTGCCTTCTGGTCCGATGCGAAGCTGATGAGCGTCCTTGAAGCGATTCTTCCCCCAAGTCCGCACAAACTCGCCTTCGGTCGTATAGACTTGAATCGGATCTGGCCCACGATTGAAAATTCAAACTTGATTCTTCCCGTCGATCGCGATGCCCGAAACCCAACCAAAGGGACTCACGTCGTCAGGGCGATTTGGCCAAGAGGGTTCCACGTCGAATTCGACAACGATCGGTGCTTCTGCGTAACTTGGATTTCCCTCTGCCCAAGCGGATTGTGGATTTGCAATTGTCGTAGCCACAAGGCATAGCAACAATCGAAATAAAATAGCAGGGTGACTGGAGATGTCATTTGTGGGAGAAATCATGATGTTGTCACCTGTTCTTTTTCAAGGTTGTATTGTTCAATAACGAATGGAAGTAGACCGCATTTTCTGAGTCGCTCAAGTGGTGCCAGAAACGTAACTTGAATCACACCGGGATGACGACCGATTTCGATCGCCCCGTTAATCGTCGCCCGATTCTTAACTTCTTCTACGCTCATTTTGAGGAGCGTGGCTGCACGTTCGAGTCCGTTCTCAGTAGCGACGTTCAAGTCGCGGCCTGTACCAACAATGGAAATCGGGGCAGTCTCCTCGATGTTGTCTAAACCGTGAGATCGGGCAATCGCCAGTGCTCGACTTCTTTCTTCCCTCGAAAATGGTTTTGCCAGAAAGGGAAGGTCCTCAGTCACGGGCAACAGCACAGGTCCGTCTAGGCAAAGCCCCTTGAGCACGTGGACTTGAAGTGTGACGGTGCCAGCAACATCGCACGTATGTCCGGCGATCTCGCCATCTCCTTGCATCGCGTGCATGTCGCCAAGATAGATTCCGCCACCAGGCACTTTCACCGGGCAAATTAATACGGCACCGGCTCGAACTGCGTCGATGTCCATGTGCCCATCGGTGCGAAGCGCCAACTGCTCCTCTGTAATAGCAAGTTCGTGGGGAGCACCGACAAGAAATTGGCCGAAATCACCAGCATTGTGACTATCGGGCAAAGCGATGGCGGGAGTTGTACCAAGCTGTCCTAAGAACGGGCGCAGACGAGCCATCAATCCGACTAGGTTATGCGGTGCCAATGTGAGTACCGAGTTTTGGACCGAACCGGCAGGCATCGCTGCGTAATGCTGCGCATCGTGCGCGATGGCTTCGGCACCCTTCTCGCCTAGTGTGACTCCCACACTTCGGTCTGTGTCAAAGGCAATCGTGTACCCACAGCCGATCTTGAACGGCGCAGCTTCCGCACCGCAGTTTGCACAATGAACCGCATCAGGTCCAACACCTTCAAGCACCGTTTTGGGGTTTTTTATTCCACACTGCGGACAATGTGGCGCTACAAACGGGTCGCCATTGAAACGATCCTCTTGCGGCGTGTCGGTTCCAGAGGCTGTTGCTTGCGAGGTGACACTGATATCTCGGATGCGAATCACAATAGCATCGCCAACCTCAGCACCTTCAACGGCAACCGGCACCGTTACTTCATGCCCGCCACGCAAGCAAGGTGTGAGCATCGGCCCCCAGCAGCCGGGCGCTGTGTTGGCGATGATGTGTCCGCCATCCCGTACTGGGCCTAGCATCGGTTGAGCCGGATCGAGCACGCCGTCAGTAAACTGATCCACCAAGATAGTTTCGCGTGCATCACCCAAATTTACGGTAGAAGACGCAGCCGATCCGGCCAACATGTCTGCCTGTGTCGCCATGGCGCAAGTCCAATCACTTTTTGTTACTGAGCTACCGGGAGAATGGTTTTCTGATTGCTGAGTTCTTTCAGCAATTTAAAATCAGGCTCCTGGCCTCGCTCTCGACTGGTGAAAAAATTAAACATCAGCAGCCCATCCACACCATCGCTGTAGAGCTGCTTTGCAATCTCCCGGTACTTGCCTGCATCGCGTTCAACTTCGATAGATGCGTAGAGGGGCATGTCATGCGGAAGAAGCCTCCGGTATTCCTTGATAGGTAGTGGGAAATTATTATGGAGGTAGTGCGAAACGATAACGAAATCGAGAAGCCCTTCTCTTGCCCAGGAAATGGGGTCGAGGCCAATCCCCAGATTCTGCTCGGGGCGGGCCAAGATACGGGCTGAAAGCAAAATCGGCCTACCACGTTTTTTACCGACCTCGCGGGTCATGTCGCGAACCTCGCGTATCCACTTGGTCATGGTCGGCAAGTGTTTTTCTTCCTCACCATATTTGAAAAACACCGGAAATCGCTGGAAGTCGAGTTCGAGGCCGTCGATGTCGTACCGTTCGCAGCATTCGCAGAGTTGGTCAAGTCGTCGTTGTCGGACTTCGGGAATTGCGAAATTCAAACCGCCTGCAAACCATTTTCCTACGATCGGGTTGGTGCGAGGCCCTAGGATCTCTTGGTGCAAGGGGCTGAGCGTACCACCCTGTTTGCCGACTTTCCACTCGGGATGGTCGTTCCAAAACTTGGAAAGGATCAACCGATGGGAAAATGTTTCTGGATTATCAACGCCATGCACTTCATTGACTCGGAAAGACAAAAAAACTTCCATGCTTTTTTGTTTGGCTCGATTGAGTACCAACGCTAACGGATCGTGGCCCGCTTCGACTAGTGACCGAAAATTTAGCGCTGCTCGAGCGTTGCCTGATTTTTTGACGCCCTCTGCTTTGATCAGCGTTTGTATTTCTGCATCACCCTCATCGCCAAGCATTCTAACGTGTTTGCTTGGGAAGTTCATTACCATTCCGACGTTTGGGCACATCGAAAAAGTAGTGACTCCGGCTTCTGCGACTATGTCAATTTGGCGGTAGATGTCTTCGGGCTGCATGGGCGGCTGTTGAAAGACGAACATGTTGCCGGCGTCGCAGTTGTAGATAAAACGCCCTGGCTGATCAGCGCGGGAAAATATTGGCCAGAGACCAAACAGAAGCCCCCAGGTGACACCAACTCCTGCCAGAAATACACCAGGCACACTCCTCTTCACGGCAAAAAGCCTTATTTTCCAGGGAAAAACCAGACTCATTTATATTCTCCAAAAGACAGGAATATTTAGTTGACTACTGGGATTATATTGGTTACCCTATGCAAAGCAAGGTTAAATTAGCGAGGGAATTAGGTGGTAGCGACAGGGTTGATATTTGCAAGCCTCTGTCTGACCGCCCCTTTTCTCCGAGTCCGAGCTGTACGGTTCTTCTGCCAGAGGCGTGCAGTTGACGTTAAGTAAGTTCCTAGAAATCTCAACTCAATCAGAACTGATCTACATGTCCAATTATCAAGGGAGGAAATCAGTCATGGTAAACCGTAGTGCCTTCGTAAATTGCGTGGGAGCTGTGCTAGTCGTCTTTGCCAGCAGTCACTGGGTTGCTGCGGGTAACCTGGAAGATTTCCAGAATGACGTAGAGGGCACGCGACCAACCAACGCCGAAAATTCCTCGAACGCGCCGGGTAATGGCACCGATCCAAATAACGCTTTCGATCCTGCAAACCTGCTGTATGCGCGAAATATTGTCACGTCTAGCAGGAATGGAACTGACGCCGACGGCATCGATTATCCGGCCGATCCGTTTGGAGGAGTGGGCAATCAAAGTCTGCTTATGGATGACAACCGAAACATCAACAATTCGCCCAAGGTTCTGTTCGGGACCGACCCGATCTCTGGGGCGGATACCTTTTCAACCAAGCTCTACTTCTTCACAGGTGTCACAGGTGTCGCAGCAGAGCAAATTACTTGGTCGAATCCCTACTCTGAAATACGAATCGGCAACCCAACAGGTGTGTTTCCTACATTCCAAGATACGCACAATTGGTGGCAAGGCGACATGGCCATGTGGCTGATATTTAGTGACACAACGCTCAGAATAGGGCAGCTGAACCCTTTCGATCCTACCGATCGGCTACCCGACATTACGCTCGACAACGCGATCCCACTCAACACGGTGATTAACCTTTCACTGTCGTTCGACACTACGACCGACTCCTTCACAGGGCTCCTCAACGGCGTGGCGCTCACGGCCGGTGGCGGGGCCACTACCTCTTTCAATTTTGCTTCGCCCCAAACCTCAATCAATGCCGTGGAGTTTGTGGGTGGCTATAACACCAAAATGGGAGTGCGCTACTTTATCGACGACGTGGCATTAACGGGGATCACTCCGGCGGCTCCCGCCTTTGCTGTTCCCGAGCCATCGTCGCTGCTACTGGTATTGCTGGGAGGGGGACTTGCTCTTTCAGCAACTCAACGCACTCGCCGTAAGGTGTAGGAGTAAGTGTAACAGGGAAGCAACTACTAAGGCCCCGCTACATTCTTGATGGGAGGAGATTGCCTCAGTTGCCAATTTCGTGTTTTGATTATCGCAACGGAAATTCTTTTCAGAAAACAGAAAGGTAAGAAGCTCATGACAACCAGAATGATATTTACTCGTCACTTGATGTCCCTGTTGATCCTCGCTGCCGCCGGAAGTTGGGCTTCGGCGGATATTATTGAAGACTTCCAGGCGGACACTCCCGGTTCGGATCCTGCTTCTGCGGATGTCATTGTTGATGGTGTGGATTACGACATTGTCCGTGGTAGATGGATCGACGACACCGGTTGATCCCTTTGGTCCTGTGGGAAACCAGAGCATGATGGTAGAGGACAACAACAGCCCTGGAGCACCAAAAGTAGTTTTTGACGCCGATGCACCTGTCGCAGTTGGCGTGTTTTCCTCCAACCTCTATTTCGAGGATGCCGGTGCTTGGACTTCGCCCTATGCCGAACTCCGAATCGGCGCTCGTGGCGCAAATGCCAGTCATAACTATTGGCAGGGTACGGTTGCCATGTATCTAAAATTTAACGGCAGTACACTCCAGTTGACCACGCTTTCGGGCGGCTCCCCTGTGAACACGACGTTGGACAACTCGGTACTTCTAAATGCAACCAATTCTCTTGAGTTGTCGTTTGATACAAACACGGACACCTTTACTGGCATACTTAACGGGGTGGCACTTTCGTCTGGCGGCGGGGCAAACAGTACTTTCGCCTTCACCTCAGATCAAACCGGGATCGCGAGTGTTGAATTTGTGGGGGGCTGGACTTCGAAGACCGGCATGCGTTTCTTTGTGGATGATATTAATTTGGCAGCGATTCCTGAGCCGGGCTCCTTGAGTCTTGTCTGCCTGGGAGTCTTTGTGACGTTCGCAACAAGGGCGAGGAAATTCCCTAGGGGCTAAGAGGATGGTTCTCTGGCTCAAAGCCGTTTTGAAGCTGGCCATTTTCGAGACCTACGTTCCCCCCTCTCCCATCCTGCGGAGAGGGGGTTTTATCTCTCCGATGATTGTTAGTAACCAAAAAGTCTCAACGTGAGTAAGGAGTCGAGTAATATGAAAATGGGCACTTTTGAAACGTTAGAAAAAAACGGCCCGTGCTGGCTCAGGCTCGCCAGCCTTAGACTCGCACAGGGTGCATTGCTGCTGGTCCTTATCATTAGTGCAGTCAAGCCCGCTTGTGCCACTGGTGTCGTGAACCAAGTTACCGTGTTCGAATCGAACGGGGTTGACGGGTATCTCAGTATTCGCATTCCGGCAATTGTCCAAGCAACCAATGGAGACCTCTTGGCCTTTGCCGAAGGGCGGTTGAATGACCCTGGAAATACTGGCAACACAGACATGCTGTTGAAGCGCAGCACCGACGGTGGCCATACGTGGGGCTCACTTCAGATTATTGACAATAATTTGGGATGGACGATGGGCAATCCCTCCCCGGTGGTCAGTACACTGGATCCCGTGAACCCTGGGCGCGTCTGGCTGACGTATAACCGAGAGAACTCAGATATATTCACTCGATACAGCGATGACAATGGGGCTACTTGGTCGAGCCGAACGGACATTACGACAAGTGTCAAGGATCCCGCCTGGCTGCACTTTGCCAACGGCCCTGGTCATGCTATTGAATTAACACGTGGCCCCAATGCCGGGCGACTCGTGATTCCAGCGAATTTTGGGCTCGCTTCGGACCCATCCCTCTTGGGCCAGAACCTTTTCTATAGCGACGATTATGGCATCACCTGGCAGTCTGGTGCTTCCGAGACTCCGACAAGTAGCGCTGACTTGTTTCCAAACGAAAACAGTGTTACCGAGTTGGTGAATGGCGACCTCTATGTCAATGCTCGCGTCCAGAATGGCACCCCAGGGAACACGCGGGCCATCGCCACTAGTACCGATGGCGGTGAAACCTACTCGGGACCGTTTACAGTAGACCCTCAGTTCAACACACCTGTCGTACAGAACTCGGTCGTTCGATTCGCCGCTACAGACGAAGGGGATGCTCAAAATATCCTGCTTTACAGCGGCCCGGTGGGGACCGTTCGAGAGAATTTGACGCTACGGGTTAGTTACGACGAAGGCACCACTTGGGTCGATGATACGCTCATTCACCCTGGACCGGCCGCCTACTCCGACTTAGTTAAGCTCGACAGCCAAGAGTTTGGCGTGCTCTACGAGGCAGGCAACACGCTCTACGACAAAGTTCTGTTCAGTTCTTACAATCTCGATGCGTTGATCAATCCGACAGAGAACGCCGATTTTGATAGCGACAATGACGTCGATGGAGCTGACTTCCTCACTTGGCAGCGAAGTTTTCTTACGGATGCCGGAGGGGATGCCAATGCTGATGGGCTTACTAACGGCCTTGATTTGGGCATTTGGGAAAATCAGTTCGGAACAGTTCTCCCAGCGGTTGGGGCCGCCTCCACCGTTCCCGAGCCATCCTCGCTACTGATTGCTTTTGTAGGCGGAATGATTGCTATGGTGATAGGCCGTCGTCAAAGTGCAAAAGCACACCGCTCTTTCTGATGAAGTCATTTTGATAACGCGATAGGAAGAGGTTTGCCGTTGTGAGTCGAATCAATCGAAAAACAGCCAAGAAGCATGTCCATGGCCTCAGGTCTCTACACGGTTTTACCCTCGTTGAACTTTTGGTGGTGATTGCCATCATTGGTGTCCTCGTAGCCCTGTTGCTGCCGGCTGTCCAGGCAGCTCGCGAAGCTGCCCGGCGATCGACTTGCACGAACAACTTCAAGCAGGTAGGGATCGCACTTCACAACTATCACAGCGCTCACACCGTGTTTCCCTCAGGCGAAATCCATGTGAATGGCCTGGGCAGAATTAGCTGTAGTAACTTACGGAGCAATCGTACGCCGCCATTCATCGGTTTTGGCTGGGGTGCCTACCTCTTGCCCTATCTCGAGGCAAACGTAATCTACGAGCAATTAGAGCTTAAACTCAGCAGGAGTGAGTCCCCTGATGGGAAAGATCCAATCTTTACCGCGACGTCTTGGAATGCTTACGAAGGTCGAGTTGATGCCTTCATCTGCCCGAGCGCTATCAACGATACAGGGTGGGTCGACTGCTGTACGGGCTTCAATCATTTCGGCATTGAGGCGTTTGACTGGCCATTATCGAATATGGCTGGCGTTATCGATAGCAAGAAAACTCACTGTTCGGCGGTCTCTCCTCTGGCCGATGGAAATGGTACTTTGTTCAATCACAGTCGAATCAACGTCGGCAAGATTACCGATGGCTCAAGCAATACGGTCATCATAGGTGAAGTCACCAGTGGACTTGGAGTGGACCAATCTGGAACCGAAGTGTGGATCGGTCACACCTATGCCTCACGGAACCTTGAAGACATGTCGCAGGGAATCAATGGGCCAGGCTCCGTTCCTGGTGGTCGCGATGATACGATCGATCCATTTGATGGAGATGGTGGAAACCGGCATTTTGAATACCATCTAGAAAACGGCTTCTCTAGTTTTCACATTGGTGGCGCCCATTTTGTCTTCGCGGATGGAAGTGTGCGATTCTTCAACGAAGATATAGATTTCATCGTATTAGAGGCGATGGCAACACGAGCCGGTGAAGAGGTGTATTCCTATGAGTAGGCAAGGCGACACTCAAAAAAAGAAGATCCCATGCCCCCCCCGATCTGAGACCCATTCGGTATTCCTAAGCTTAGGGACGGTATTGCTGTGTACGTCCCTATTTGGCTGCGGGCCAGATAGTAAATTTAAAAAGGTGATTGTGCGAGGGACGGTTACTTTGGATGGTCAGCCGATCCAGAACGGCGAAATACGGTTTTATCCCGTCGAAGGAACTCCCGGTTCGGTTTCTGGGGGCCCAATCAAAGATGGTCAATACGTTGCCAAAGGACGTGGAGGGGTTTCTGTTGGAAAAAGTCGAGTTGAAATCCGTGGTTACCGTCCTCCGCCAGAATCGCCCGGAGGCGAGGTATCCCCAGGCATGGAAGAGGGCCGTCCGGCTGTGCAGTACCTCCCGGCCAAGTACAATACCCAGTCCGAGTTAACCGCTACCATCGAATCCGATAGCGGCAATGCCGCAAAAGACTTCAACCTTTCAGTCGAGTAGCCGAATGTTTTTGGTACAAGAAGCTGTTGAGTTTTTTCGTCCCATTTACACACTATAAAGCAAGTAGAGTCGCAGGTACGATATTATTCATGGCAGAAGCAAGAACAAAAACTCCGCGTATTTCCCTATTGGCGGAAAAACTGGTTGAGGATATTGATGCGCGTGAACTCAAGCCGGGGGATCGTTATCTGACGACTACCGAGGCCTCCAAGTTGCTCGGCGTCGGTAACGGGACGGCAAACCGTACATTACAACTCTTGGAACGCCGTCGGCTGATTGTGCGGCAGCAGCGCCGCGGCGCGTATATTGCCGATCCGCCCCACGATCAAAGCAAACCGACACTGCATCGCGTCCACTTCTTAGTCCATCAAAAATATCTTCGTACCGAGGGCGTGGGGCAAGACGAAGTTTTGCTAGGTCTCGAACACGAGTTGCCGGGCGTCCCTGTACAAATCAGTTTTTTGCCCAGTTCGAACGAAGCAGGCTTCGTTGCCGAGTTGATCGACGAGTCGTTGCACGCAAAACGTATCGATGGCTTTGTCCTGGTGCGTGCGTCGTACGAGACGCAACGTCTATTGGCAGACCGTCAAATTCCGTCGGTCGTCCACGGAACCGTTTACCCATCGATTGAACGCCTTGCATCGCTCACGGCTGATATGGAAAGCGTTGGCAAAGAACTTGCCAATTATCTTCTGGAGCAAGGCCACACGACCTTCGCCTACCTCAATCGACAGCTAACGTACGGTGGCGACCAGCGGACCATTGATGGCATCTCTGCAGCGCTCCACGCGGCAGGAAAAGGCTTGAACGCCCTGACGTTGCGATTCTTGCCCACCTTCGACGAAGTGTACTTCGCAGAGGCTGACCGCTTGTTTAGCCAAAAAACACGTCCTACGGGTTTTATTTGCAGAACAGTACGGATGGCCGAGGCGGTTCAAAAGGCGGGTGAACTCAAAGGACTCGTTTTTGGAAAGGATTTCGACATTGGAATCTGCGACTACTATCTCAAACCGGGCCAGCAGCCTCAGTATCCTTGGGCCAGATCTCAATTTAGTAGCGAAGAGCAAGGACGTCACTTAGCACGACTTCTAATAGGCCAAGTCCTGGATGCTCAGTCCGTTGGGCACGAGACGATGCCCGTGAAATTGGAGTTGCCTCTATCTTCTGATTGAGTCAATTGCCAATTAAGAAAGTGCGAACCACGCCACATGCTGACAATATCACCCCTTCTAGCCAATTGTTGAGAATAGGTATGGACCTTCAGAGCTTCCGGCTCATCGCCGCTCCACACACGCCGATGTACGCCGACGGAAGCTTGAATCTGGCCGTGGTTCGTCATCAAGCTCGACATTTGGTGTCGACCAATGTTCGCGGAGCATTCATTGCTGGTTCGACGGGCGAAGGTCAGTCGCTAACGATCGAAGAGCGTGAATTTCTGGTTGAGGCGTGGATCGCCAGCGAAGTCCGCCATAGTTTAGAGTTAATCGTCCACGTGGGCCACAATTGTGCTAGGGATGCTTGCCGTTTAGCGTCTCATGCCGCTTCTAGCGGAGCGGACGCTGTGAGCATGCATGCCCCTTCCTGCTACAAACCACAATCGGTGGCAGCGCTGATCGAATTCTGTGAGCCGGTTGCCGCGTCAGCACCAGCCTTGCCGTTTTATTTGTATGACATTCCGAGCATCACGGGGGTTGAGCTGTCGAGTTCCCTGTTTTTGGCCGAAGGCAAGTCACGGATACCCAACTTAGCAGGTGTCAAATATACGAATCCAGACCTTCTAGAAGTGCAAGAGTGCCTTCAATTAGACAACGGGACGAATGATATTCTGTGGGGTTGCGACGAGGCACTTTTGGCTGGAATTGCCTTCGGAGCAACCGGGGCTGTTGGAAGTACTTACAACTTTGCGGCACCACTGTATCAACGCATCCTCGCTGCGGTAGAGGCAGGTGACTGGAAAACGGCCCGCGCTGAACAAGCCCTGGCCGTTGAGATGGTCCGATTGCTGCAAAGCTTTGGGTCGACTCCAGCAGCGATCAAGTTTGCAATGAAGATGATTGGCATTGACTGTGGCCCGCTGCGTCCCCCCTTAGTGAATCTAACCGAAGGGCAACAGAACAATCTTCGCTCGGCCCTAGGAAATCTCGGATTTTTGACGCACATCACCGTCAATAAAGACGAAGAGTCGAGAATCGCTCTTCCGCAATCTTATGGCAATGGATGTCAGCGAGGTACACTTCGCAAACAGAAATAGCAACTATGCCCCAACGGATATCCACTGCTGAACAAGTCAGCGGTGACACCCAGCGCAGAGCAATAGAAAAACACTATTTTCGGTTACGACGACGGGCGAGTAGCCCCACGCCTGCCAACACACCCAACAACAGCGTGCTTGGCTCAGGCACTTGGGTGACGGTGAGACTTTGCACAACCGTACCACTGACTCCCCAGGAGTCTTCGACTTGAAGTGTAATATCGTAAGAGCCAGGGGCACTGATTCCAAAGTTGTCAAGTTCGGCTGCGGTGAGAGCAAGTGTTGCCGACGAGGAGTCGAAATCGAAGGTGCCGTTGCCATCGAGATCCCATGCGTAGGATTCGATAATATCGCCATAGATGCTGTCGGTGTCGGACGATCCGCTCCCGTCGAGGGTGGCTCCCTCGCCTGAAAGAATGGTAAGACTAGCTACATCGGCTACCGGTTGACTGTTCGGAGTGGTCGCTATTGCCAGTTGCGTCGAAAGCCCGGCAGTACCTGAAAACATGCTTACGTTTCCGCCTGCTGTCACACTCCCCCCAAAGGCAATGAGATTGCCTGCCAAAAGGGCGGCATTGATATCTGCAAGAGCGAAGGCGGTGAGTTCAATGCTGAGCACATCACCACTACTCGCCCCAACGATCGACGCACTGCCATAGGCGTCTCCGTAAATACTAAAGAAGAAAGTTTTGGCACCACCAATGTCCCCCGGGTAATCGGGAGGAGAATTGAGGGGATCCACACCTATTGGGCCTATGCCATAAGTGAGTGAAGACGACGTTCCGCTGTGTTCAAGTTGCAACGTGGCCCCTGTCACCCATGTTGCGCTGCTGAGGGCGATGAGGTCGAACCTAAAGAAATTGCGACTTTCCCAAAAAAAGAATTCGCCACTCGATTCATCGAAATAGGAAGAAGCACTCGTAAAATAGCTGCCGGTCGACGAGTAGTCGCCGTGCATCCATTGCTGGGCATCGAAACCTGGCCCTGTAACAGACTCCCAGCTCACCGTCCCGCGAAGGTCGGCATCCAAGAGTATCGAATCCCCAACCGCCCTGGCCTGACGTGCGGCGCAGAGGGTGAAGGTAAGCAGCAGAAATGTAAGGAAGTGTGTAGTTTTCATTAGTCTTTTCCTTGTTGTGGAGTAGGGGGGAGAGGTCCGGGGTCGGAGGTCAGTAAACAAAAAAACGTTGTGTTGTTGTGGTTTTCTTTTTCTCTGCCGGGTGCCACTGCTAGCTAGAGCAACTTACCAATTTACGTTCCGGTGAGTCCTTATTGAGGTATGCGCCAGGAAAGCGACAGGCCGACCAACGGGAGTGCCGGATTTAGCGAGTGAATGCTTGGATTAAGTAAAGTTTCTGACGCATACATCAATAAAACCCCAATGCGGATTTGTTAGCAGTGTCGGCCACGACATCCTCCCGTAGAACACCTTTTGCGAACAGAGCCGAGCATGGCAAACAGGCCAATGCTGCCCAGGGCCAGGCAAGAAGGCTCTGGTACTGCCACGCCTACTACAAAAGGAGAGAAACTACTTGTGGTAAAAGTAATTGTGTTAGCGACCGGGTCGACGACCCCGCCGAACTCCCAGGCGTCTAGCGAGCTACTATAGTGCCAAATGCCCAGGCTCGATTCGTCGATCCCGGCTGCAACGAAGGGGGCCTCATCGTAAGCGAAGACCAAAGCCACCTCCGAGCCAGCAAGATCGCCTGTAAAATCGACATCCCAGATCTGCAAATCTCCTTCCATAGCAGCGGTCGTTGCAACGAATTGCCCGTTCTGCGCAGCTGCTTCAATTGCCTCCGGTGTCAATCCCGCAAAGGGAATCTGTTGTGCGGTAAGCGATCCGCCTGTCGTTGGCGCGGCAAACTCAAGCGAGACGCCCCCCACCACACCCGCCCCGCCCAATATCTCTGCCGTCGTGTCTGCAGCACCTAAGGTTTCGATATTTTCTCCGCCGAACTGAGCGGTCGACGTCAAATCGAAGCTCCAGATACGATTAGCGCTATCCAAATACGTTCCAGCAAGTGAAAGTGTCCACTCTCCCGATCCGGGTGCCGATTCGACCAGAGTCCACGAACCACTCGTAAGATTTTCTGAGAGGCCTTCAAAATCATAGGAGTCGCTGCAAATTGCAGGGGCACAAGAGTATCTGTCGACCACTTCCTCCTTGAGCGACAAAACAATAAAGCGAGTGTCCGTTGCGTCGATCGAATTCGTCATCGGGTCGATCGCGACTACTTCACTTGCCCAGTCCCACACAAAGTCACGCTCTGCCCATTGCACTTCGCCGCCCGGAGTTTGAATGGCCAGATCGGCCGGCGCTGGGTTCGTGATCGAAGTCGGGTCGGTTTCTACATTAGGGCCAGGAAGCCAATTGCCGGTAACTTCAGCATCGATAAAGCCGTGCCCCCCCACAAACCGTATTGTCGGAGGACTGGCGGACGTGGGATCAAACTCGACCAAAAAATGCCCCTTAACCGGAGTGATGTCCGAGCCGGGGCTTTGAGGCCCATAGTCGCCGAGTATCGTCGGTCCTCCCAAGGAAACGGTACTTTGAGTCGTGTCGAGTGAAAAGATAACCGATTGGGTTATCGGTGCAGAGTTGTAGTTGGTCACATAGTCGCTGTAGTTACCGATTTGTGGGAAGAGAGTATCGCTGCCGCCGTAGGTCAGGCCTGCGTGGGTCACGATCTCTTCCTCGCTGAACAGCGAAAGGTTGGCCCCATAACCTACGTTCAGCGATTCCATGACTAGATTTGCAAACAGCCCCTGGATCGAGGTGTTTGGGTGGATCCCATCGTCCACGAAGCCGGCGTCAGGGTTGGGATTGCCACCATTTGGATCGTCAATCTCTTGCAGAAAAATATCGACACCGCCAATTGTCAGTGTGGAATTCAGATTGGTTTGGGGACCGAACACCGTGTCCATCGCACCGGCCAGATCGAGGTAGGGAAGATTTCGCGCTGCTGCAACCGCTTCAATTTTCGGGCTGAGTATCGTGCGGAGCACATCCGACACCGCTTGGCGGCCCGCGGCATTGGGCACGTCTCCATTCGTATTGACACTCGGAGTGATGCCATAATCGACCGAATTGGTGACCACCATTTTCACACCGGTCGGAAGCACAGTATCCAGCGAGGCTGCAATGTTAGTGGCGATCCCGTCGGCCCACGCGTTGATTTGTGCCGGCGACCACGTGCCATCATGAATGTTTATGTACGCATCTTCACTGCCTTGATCGTTCGATCCAATCATCAGCACCCCGTATTCGATTCCTTCGGGAACAATCTGGGCGGCCAGACCGGTGTCTTGACCAGACACAATTACGTCAGCGCTGGTTGCCCCAGCGCGGGCCCAATTATACTCGTAGCCGTTACGTCGTGGTTCGCCCCAGACGCCAGTCGGCCCCATATCAATGCCGCGATGCTCGACCAATTGCACCGTCCAGTTTTCAGCGTAGCTATAACTATCCTCGAAATACTCGTCGCTCAGGCTGTCGCCCATCACGCCCAGCTTGACGACCGCAAAGGCCGGGTCGGCTGTGACCAGGACCAGCAGTCCTGCCAGCGAAAAGAATGTGAAAGTGGTAGTCGTCTTCATTAGTCTTGTCCTTTTCAAGGAGTACGAGTGAGATGAATCGCAGGGGAATGATAAAGAGGGAAAGAAAAAAAAGTTAGCTCGCGCGCCTTCTACGCATCAACATCCCCACGCAAGCTATCGCACCTAACAACAGCGTGCTTGGCTCAGGGACGGCAGCAGCTCCCAAAATTAGCGAAACCGAGTAGTCGACCTGATGGATTCCGGTTTCTGATGAAAAAACATCGACTATCGCAGTGATGTCGTACATGCCCGCCTCTAATATGCCGGAACTCGAAAGATTTTCATTGTCTAGGATCGATGAGACAAAGAAGGAAACCCCAGACGAACTCCAGGACGAAACGGATGCGTTAAGACTGCCGGTGGTCGAAGAAGAGATCGCAGCTGAGTAGGAGTAGGCAATTGGTGACGTGATTTCAAATTGCAGAACGAAAATATTCCTGAACTCCCCTGATCCATCGTCTGTCGGCAGAACTGGGTCGCCGCCTACCAGCAGGAAAGTCGATGCTGAGACTATGTCTAATTGAAGCGTATCGGCACCAAGCGAAAAGACATTGATCGTTTGACTTGTACTTGCCGAATTTCCTCCTGCCTCAGAAATGCTCAGGCTGCGATCGACTGGTGGCAGGCCTATGAAGCTAATCATGTCCTCGCCAGGCTGATTTATATTGGCATCTACCCTCAGATCCTGCGTAACTCCCACATTGATGATCGCCGCCTCTGCTGAGACGGTTGTCAATGTTAGAAAGGCTGCCAAAAATACAAAGGTGGCGGTTGTCTTCATTAGTCTTTTCCTTGTTGTGGAATAGGGGGGGAGGTCCGGGGTCGGAGGTCATTAACAAAAAACGTTGCACCGCAGGGCAACAGAAAACACTATCTTCCCCTACGGCGACGGGCGAGTAGCCCCACGCCCGCCATCACACCCAACAACAGCGTGCTTGGCTCAGGAATGGAAAGTTGCGATTCGTAGAATACGTCGAATGCCTCTTGGGCGAAGACAGCATATCCGGCGGTAGTCAGGTGGATTGGGTCGGCGAATGAGGCGGCTGGGCTGGGGAGAGTCGGGTCGGGAAGTGATGGGTCGTTGGCCGGTATTCCCAATTCCGGGATTCCAAATTGAGTTTGCATCAGCCCTCGGGCATCGTAAAAAGTCATTCGTGGGGTTGCGTCTGCGAGTAGCTGGCCTTCGGTGGCACCTGGTGCGAATATTGCATTGGCCTGTTCGTAGTTTAATCCAAAACTAGATATGCTAGCTGGAAAATAATCGTAGGCGGTGTGGTAGACTTGAATGTCGGGGCGGATGGATAAGATATGGTTCACGATGGTGGAAATGTCGTCGTAGATAGAAGACCAAGAAGGCGCTGACAATTGCGCGAGGGCATCGTTCCCGCCAATGCTTAGGTGAACCAGTTCGGCATCGGGATTCGCATTTAAAACGCTGGTAATGTAGGGCAGGCCGCGGGAGGGGCTTGCAGAACTCATGTCCGAGGCCGTCTCGCCGCCGAATGCTGCATTGATAACCGAGACGCCGCCATAGCCATTGTCGTCGAGAACCTGCTGCAACGCCGGGGCAAACGGCACACCCCAACTATCGCCGAAAACGACAATTTGGTTACTTGCCTTCGAGATGTTGGCCGCAGCCAAGATGAGTAGAATTGTTAAAGTGGTTTTGAATTTCATTAGTCAGTTTCCTTGTTGTGGAGTAGGGGGGAGAGGTCGGGGGTCGGAGGTCAGTAACAAAAAACGTTGTGTTGTTGTGGTTTTCTTTTCTCTCCGCGTCCTCAGCGCCTCTGCGTTTCAAAAAAAGATGGAACGCAGAGGGCCGCAGAGTGGGAGGGTTTTATTTCTTTCGGTGGCGTGGGAAGAGTAGGCCGGCGATTGCCAGGGTGCTTAGCAGCAGGGTGCTGGGCTCGGGGATGGCGGAAAACGAGGTGAAAACAAAATTTGCTCTCTGAGCAAAATTTGTAACACTCGAATTAAATGCCAACTCATTGCTTTGCGTATCCAAGTTCGCAAAGGCCTGGTCAGCGTCCCAATCTGCCAGACTTGCAGAGTCTGACATAGCAGATTCGTCGAAGTCCCAAAAACGGTAAACGAGATTGCGTTTTGTTAAACCGGGACGAAATTCACCGCTCGTATGCCAGACGACACCAGATGTAATATCGACAAGCGGACCAGTTGAGGAGTTAAGTATGTCATCCGCTACGCTCATACGGCTAAGTGAAGGGATGAATCCGTCTATGGAAAATCCTGTGCTGTTTCCACTGGAAAATGTAAGCGAGAAATTAGTAATAGCAGGTTCATACTGGAACCATTCGCCAACGTCATCGATTGTGCTGATCGCAGTCCCGGGTGGTGTACTTGGGTCGTACTCAAAAGTCCCAGAGAAAGTATCTCCAACCGCAATATACTGACTGATGGCATCGACAGTCCCGAAGGATTCAATTGAGGTTACCTCTCCTGTGAATGCGACGACACTCGCGTAGCTTGCGGAGGTACACAGAAGCATCATAGTTAGGAATGTGGAAATAGTGATGGTTTTCATGAGATCGTTTCCTTTTTCTTGAGGAGTTAGTCGTTAGTGGTTTCAACGTGGTGTCGTCTTTTCCTCTGCGTTTCAAAAAAAGATTTAACGCAGAGACGCGGAGGGTCGCAGAGAACCGTGGTGTTACTTGTTTCGTCGGCGACGTACCAACATTCCCAGGCCCGCCAACACACCCATCAGCAGCGTGCTTGGCTCAGGGATGGCGGCGATCTCGAGCGAGGAAGTGTAGAGGCTGGTTGCACCCCACCTGTCGGTTACCTTCAGCCTTACATCGTGAATTCCCGCTCCCAATCCGTATGAGGCGAGATCAACGTCTGACAAGCCAAGCGTTGGGAAAGGTGACGATGCGTCAAAGGAGCCATTGTTGTCGATGTCCCACTCGTAACTCACGATGAGGTCGCCGTAATTCGAATTCACATCTGACGAACCAGAGCCATCCAGCAGAACATCCTCGCCAACCAAGATCGACTTGTCGTCTGAATATGCGATTGGATTAGAATTTGGAACTCGACCAAGCTCTAGTTGTGAATCTGCTGGATTTCCGCGTGTATAATCGAACGCATACCTTCCACTTGGTGCTGTTAGTATTCCGCCTAGCCCAAAGTAATTTGTCCCGCCGGCAAGGATTGCATTTTGAACGCTACTCAATCCTGTCGAGTTGAGATTGAAATTGAAATACTGCCCACTGTTAGATCCTGCAAAGGTTCCAGATCCCAAAATCGCGCCACTGCCCGCATCGCCGTAAGAAGCCGCTGGAGAGAATGCCGAAGATACGTCGAAGTCTCTAAGAGTCAACGTTTTGGTGCCTGTGTAGTTTGTGGTTCCGTTTCGGAGCCTGAGAGATCCGTTAGAAATCCAGACGTTGTTCAGCGAACTTAGGTCGTACACGAAAAAGTTTCGATATGCCGGTCCAGAAGTTTTAGTGTAATAGAAATTGTTGGGAGAGTATCCTCTCCAGTTTGAGCCACTTCCGCTGGTATATCCACGATACGTCGGGTTTATTGCTGTATGACTAGCATGAGCAGCTGGGGGGCAGTCGATCGTCACTGCTAGAGCAGCTAACAAGAATGTGAAAGTAGTGATGGTCTTCATGAGTCAGTTTTTCTTTGAAAAAGTGGTTAGTAATAAAAACGTCGTGTCCGTTGTGTTTTTCATTTTCCTCTACGACCCTGCGCCTCTGCGTTTCAAACAAAAGGATTGAACCGCAGAGGTCGCCGAGATTCGCAGAGTTTCAGTTAGCTCCGCCATCGGCGTCGTACCAACATCCCCAGGCTGGCCAACGCACCTAACAGCAGCGTGCTGGGCTCAGGAACCACAGACCAGTTGACAATTTGAGACTGTGTTGTTGCATTCAGTCCGCTCAATAAACCCGCAGCATCAAGTGTCGACATATCATCCCATGTACCTGTGTAGCCACTGGCGTCGGCAATATTTGCATCCATTCTAAGAAAGAACATGAGCCGTTGGGTTTCGCCAGGAGCTATTGCAAGATCGAAATCCGCCCGAACTCCTTGGGTACCTGCAGAAGAAAAAACGGTAGTGGAACTAAACGTCGTGGTTTCACTGGCATTGGCGCCGTAGAACACATTCGTTGTTGTTGGGTCGCCGCCACCAGAAAAATCGTCGAGAATTGCCCAGCTATCTGCGGTTGTGTAGGTGGTGTCGCCGCTCGAGGTACCTAAGATTGTGGTAGAGTTGTCCGCGCCAACATTTGTTTGCATCGAAATGTTCGCCGTTGCAATGCTGCCGCTTGTATTCGTGATGCTGAATAGCCCTCGAAGTACAGGAACGGTTTGACTTGCAAAATACTCGCCAACGGTGCTGAAAACCCCATTGGTCGTAGCATCGGTTGTGATGGTGCTACCTGTTAGGTCTCCAGTAGCTGGGAAGATTACGCCGCTGGAATTGATCGACAGCGCAAGCGCACCGTCATAGGCATCACCTTGGCCGGAGATATTGCCATCCGCGATAACTGACCTACCAGGAAAAGAAGCATTCACGCCAATCCAGCTAGCACCAGCACCAGACAGGTTGGCCGGTAGCGCAACGGGAGCCCCGCAGACTGGAGATCCTATCGAAAGAGTTGCTGCCAATCCAAATAAAATGCACATAAGAGAGTTAGTCGTCTTCATAAGATCAGTTTCCTTTTTAAGAGTTAGGAGTTGTGAGTCGCTAGTCGCGAGTCACAAAATAAAAGAACGTGGTGTCGTTGTGGTTTTCTTTTTCTCACGCTCTACGGCGACGGACGAGTAGCCCCACGCCTGCCAGCGCACCTAGCAACAGCGTGCTTGGCTCGGGGATGGGGGTGATGCTGGTGATGCTTGCTTCAACATCAAACGCAAAGTTCAGTGAAACATCCTCGGCTGAAAAGAAGACCTGGGCTGTCTCAAAGTCGGCTAAGTCGAGAGTGGCGGGTAGCGAGTCGTCAGAAAAGACGGTTCCGTCGTCGTCTCGCAGTACGATCTCAAGGTCAACATAATCAATATTCGGAGCGGCAAGCGCCGAAGGGTTGGTATCGCCCGTTGCAATGAAGGTGATCGAATCCTCGCCAGGGATGTAGCCATTTTCAACGCGAATATCCATGAAGTCGATCGTTTCAAAATTGCCAATCGTTCCATTCGTACCGTTGATAAAATTGTTTCCTGTCAGAGAAGAGAAATAGAGGCCGAGGTCGACATCAAATTCATTGTCAACCAGGAGAAGATCGTACTGCAAAATACCTGTCAGCGTATCGCCGACCAGGACGCTGCCGCCTAGTAGGCCGAGCGGATCGTAAACGGTATCAACGGTTGCTGTGATCTCAAAAGCAACGAGGTTGGCAGCGGTCGCAGGGGTACAAAACAGCGTAAACAGTAAAAAGGTAGCAGTTGTTATTCTCATGAAATCTTTCCTTCGGTGTCTAAATTGAAATCTCCCGTTAGGGTGGGGGGAGATATAGCGTTGCTTGTCTCTTGGACAAAAAATACTGGATGTGTTTGTCCTCATTAGCTTTTTCCTTTTAGAAAGCGGAATACCAACGTCTGAGCGTCTGGGGGGCTGGATCTACACTACAAGCTTCTAATTACTAAGGGCGAGACCGCGAGCGATTTGGGACGCGAATTCCGAGATTTTTTCGATCTTTTTTACAAGGCCTGTCCGCTCGCTTTTCAGGGGAGTGCGAGTACAATCAAGGTCTAAGGTAGAGGCTTGTTTTTCACCATATCCTGAGATTCAGCCAATTTTTTGCGTCACAAATCGTCACTGGGCACGCCCCCATCTATGAACCCATTAATTGCAACAAATCAAAGTGCCGATTGGGCCACGCTAGTTGAGGCCGCCCGGCGGGGCGACGATGATGCCTTTGGCCAAATTTGTGATCGCATGACGGGGTATCTGCTGTTAACGGCAAACGATCTCGGGACGGGGTTGACGGCGAAGTTTGGGGTCTCAGACATTGTGCAGCAAACATTGTTCGAGGCACGGCGAGACATTGAGTCTTTCGACGGCACGAGCGAAAACGAGTTGCGATCTTGGCTAGTTCGGTTGGTCCGGCACAACCTGATCGATTCGGCCCGGCATTATCGTCAGACCAAAATGCGAAATACGTCGCGCGAGCAGCCAATGAGGATGCATGAGCTTGCTGACGAGTATGCAGGATCGCAAAAGACAGCAAGCAGTATTATGCGTCGACGAGAAACGGACGGCGAGTTACTGCACGCGGTGGCGAAGCTACCGACCCGGCGACGACGAGTCATCGAGCTGCGTCATTGGCAAGAGATGAGTTTTGCGGAGATTGGCAGAGAATTGGAAATCAGCGAGGCTGCTGCTCGAAAGCTTTTGGCCCGTGCCTTAGAAGAACTACGAAAGAATCTCGCCGCTTCTCATGCCAACCAACCCACCCAACCACGCTGAAGATCTTGTTGGCGAATCACCCGACGAAGCTGGCGTAGAAGGGCCTAGCCTCGAGGAAATCGTCGAGCGACTGGAGAGGGTTCGTCCCAAGGTGATCTTGGGGGCGAGACGACCGATACCCGACCTCGCGGGACAAAGCATTGGTCGTTACAAAATTCGGCGGATTGTGGGTCGTGGCGCGTTTGGAGTGGTTTACCAGGCCCGCGACGAACAGTTAGGACGAGATGTGGCATTGAAGGTGCCACGTCCCGAAGTGCTTTTCGACGAAGAAAAGCTGCGACGCTTTGAGAGCGAGGCGGCGACTGCGGCAACGTTGGAACATCCATCGATCATTCCTATTTACGAAGCCGATTTGTCTGGTCCCACACCGTACATCGCGTCGGCTTATTGTGTCGGCCCCGACCTGGGGGAGTGGCTGGCGAATCGGGAAACGCCGATCCCTGTCGATCAGGCAGCGCGGTTTGTGATCAAGCTGGCTGAAGGGGTCCACTATGCCCATCGGCAAGGTGTTTTGCACCGAGATCTGAAGCCCAGCAATATCATGTTGGAACCATGCCGAAATACGGGCCCCGAGAAAAACCAACTAGAGCATTTCGAACCAAGGTTGACCGACTTCGGTTTGGCAAAGCTACTGGAAGGCGACCCGAAAGACACTCGATCGAGTATCATGTTGGGAACGCCGAGGTACATGGCGCCTGAGCAATTTGACAAGCGACTCGGCGTCGTAGGAGTTCAGAGCGACGTTTATGCTTTGGGGGCACTTCTCTATGAGTTGCTCATAGGTGAGCCTGCTGTTGAGGGCAGCTCTCACATGGAATTGATGTTATCGATCCTAGATCGGGAGGTAACGCCCCCAAGTCGCATCCGAAAATTGGTAACGCCAACCTTGGAGGCTATTTGCCTGAAGTCGCTAGAAAAGCGTCCCTCTGCGCGTTACTCCACGGCATTGGAGTTGGCCGAAGACTTGGGGCGTTACCTGCGCGGCGAACCGACGGTGGCGAGACCGTTAGCATTGCCGGGACGAGTAGTAAAGTGGATCCGGCTCAACCCGTTGGCCGCTAGCCTGTTGACCGTTGTTACCGTTTCGATGGTCGGTTTAGTAATTGGTGTGCTTTGGCATAACTCTCAGTTGAGCGAACAGTTGGCAGTCAGCGATCAACTTCGTATTGAGTCGGCTGAGAATGCAGGCCGATCTTTGCGAGCGCGTTATGTGGCGGATATGCAATTAACACAACAGGCAATCTCTGGCGGAAGATTTTCAGAGGCACAGTCTCGACTGGAAAAATATCAGCCAGGGAACGACGGCGCAAAAGTCAGCGATTTTGCCTGGCATCTGCTAACCGACCAATTGAAAAAGACGCGTGTTGATTTTGATTTCCATGGACCACTGACCGCACTTGCCACGTCGGATGTTCTGAAAGCATCGGTAACGGGCGGCAAGGATGGCCTGCTCCGACTTTTCGAGACCGCGACAGGCGTTCTACTTGCCACGACTCAGGCGCATGAAGGGTCGGTCAATGCGATTGTTTTTGCTGTGGATGGAACGACCTTAGTGAGTGGCGGTGATGATGGCATGTTGTGTGTATGGGACACCTCGCTATTGCTCGACTATGGAAAAATCGAGTTGGTTGCTAAGCGTCAGGCACACGAGGGCGATCTGTATTGCCTTGCCATCACTCCCGATGTCAAACTAATTGCCAGTGGCGGGGGCGACAACAAGTTGTACTTATGGAATTTCGATAACCTTGAACCCGCTGGAGAGCTTGTTGGTCATGCCGATTGGGTTCGGACATTGGACTTCTCACCGGATGGTAAATTTTTGGCGTCAGGCTGCGCCGATAAAACGGTTCGTCGTTGGGATATTGAGACTAAGAAAGAAGTCGATCGATTCATTGGGCACGAAAATTTTGTGCTCTGCCTCAAGCATCACCCGACCGAACCGCTGATTGTCTCGGGAGGGACAGATCGCTCAATAAAGTTTTGGGATCTTTCGACAGGAGAGGAGTCGCAACAACTAGATGTTTTCAACGGCTGGATACGGTCTTTGAGCTTCTCGGCAGATGGAAATCAGCTTGCCGTTGCCGCCGATGATCCGCGTGTCATGCTCTTGAAACGAGGCGGAGATGGACATTATGCACAAGAAAAAGTGATGTTTACCGATCGTGCCAGGAATCTAGCCGTCTCCTTTGCGAATTCTAATGGCCAAATCGTCTCAGCAGGAAACGAAGGAGCAAGCGCGTGGTCTTCTGGGTGCAATCTGCGCGGCAAAGAACTGTATGTCGCCCTCGGTCATCCTCTTCAGGCCGTTAGTCCTTCGAATGAGAACATGGTAACCGTGGTGACCAGTCATTCTGCGATCAATATCAATTTGAAAACTGGCGCAGTCCGTGATATCAGTCTGCGCGAGGATAGTCCAAAGAACTTGGTACTAAAGGTAGCCATTTCCGCTGAGGGAAATCTTATCGCGGCGTATGAGGACAACAGAGACAGAGGATTTCTTCGTGTCGTCGTATCCGACGAAAAACGTGAAAACGAACGTGTTTTGTTTTTGAGTAGCGGAGAATCTGACGGGATTAGCGTTAGCCCCTCAGGGCGGTTGGTTGCTGCTGGGACACCGAATCGTTTGATTCGGATTTGGCAGGCACCCGATTTCAAACAAGAAACGATTGTCCGCAGCCCGTTTGACTGTAACTTTGATAGCTTCATGATAGACGACACGGGGACACAACTTTTTTTACAACCTCCTCATACTCGTGAGATGACGATATTGGATGTGGCGACTTCGGAACCAGTTGCCAAGTTGCAGAATGTCGAGAGTCTTCTGAATCGGTCTGCCGATGGTCAACTACTGGCTATCTCACGGTCCGACTACTCCGTGACCATCTATGACACACAACTCGGGCTGGCCATTCAGTCGTTGCCAAGCCATGCCAGCGACGTGATCGCCGCCTGTTTCTCCCCAACCGAACCGTTGTTGGCGACGATCACCAATGAAGGCCAGATCGTTCTTTGGGCACTTGATACGGGAGAAATGCTCATCCACTTTCAAGCAGATTTTAGCAACGCAATCAGTTTAAGAGCGTGTCTGGCATTTACCTCCGATGGTCGTAACCTAGTTGCTGCCGGTGGCGTAATCAACAAACAAGGCCACCACTCTGAATTGCAGATATGGCAGGCGCCGTGATAATCGTCGTATTACGGAGATGTGTCCGTGCGGGGATTGTAACAGACCATCCCGTCCATCTTGTATATCCGGTCAATAAAATAGCCTAGCGATGGCTGAGCCAACTGTGTCAATAACTTTTTATTGGCCACTACCCAAAAAAGGGGAGCTGCCGGGAGCCACTGCCTGGCTTGCCCAGCAGTGCCCTCAGACCATGCTCGCGAGAAACGCCCCCAAAAAAATTACCGTTGAAATTGGGCCACCACATCTGAGATAATAGCGATTAGCTTTTAGCCGTGAGCGATCAGCTTTTTCGTCATTCCCCAGCGCCTAGCAACTACCAACCAAAATGGACAATATCCTCCCCTTCCGCACTCCAAATTCCGCATTCCGCACTCAATTCTGTCCACCCCAATGAGCCTCCCCCCGCGATTCATGCCAAAACGAACCCACCATACGCTGCTATACCAGCACCAACCAACACAATATTGTCCAATAATGTCGTCCTACCGAGGGATTATAGGACCCTCCAACAATCGGCCTCCGCGCGTTAGAATGGGGGATTGGGCAGCCTTCGCCGGCTTTGCCCCTTTGTTATTCGACCTCGTGCAATTGCCAGGAAGGTTTGCATTACTATGGCCAAACACATCTTTGTCACCGGTGGAGTCGTCAGTTCCTTAGGCAAGGGGCTTACAAGTGCGTCGGTCGGTATGCTGCTCGAGCGTCGCGGCCTGACGGTTCGGATGCAGAAGCTCGACCCCTATATCAACGTCGACCCGGGAACGATGAGCCCCTATCAGCATGGCGAAGTCTATGTGCTGGACGATGGCAGCGAGACCGACCTCGACCTGGGGCATTACGAGCGGTTCACCAACTCGAAGCTGACGCGAGATTCGAACTACACCACAGGCCAGATTTACCAGTCGGTAATCAACAAAGAACGGCGTGGCGAATTTCTTGGCAAGACGGTGCAGGTCATCCCGCACATTACCAACGAAATAAAATCGGTGATCCAAAAAGTTGCCGACGACGGTGATGAAGACGTCGACGTGGTGCTTACCGAAATTGGGGGCACGATTGGCGACATCGAAAGCCTGCCGTTTTTGGAAGCGATTCGACAGTTTTCTCTCGACGTTGGCCGAGAGAACTGCCTCTACCTTCACCTAACGCTGGTTCCGTACCTAAAAGCAGCACGGGAATTGAAAACCAAACCGACGCAACATTCGGTGGGCCAGATGCGAGCGATCGGCATCCAGCCCGACATTCTCGTTTGCCGCACCGAACAACCCATTAGCCGTGAAGACCGCGAGAAGATTGCTCTGTTCTGCAATGTTGAACTCGAAGCGGTGATCGAAGAGCGAGATAAAGATTTTTCGATTTATGAAGTTCCGCTCAGTTTGCTCGACAATCGACTCGACGGCCTAATCTGCCAAAAGCTGGGGCTACAAACGGTTGAGCCAAACCTCGACGATTGGCGAGATTTGTTGCAAAGTCTGCGCAACCCTCGCCACGAAATTAGCATCGCGGTGGTTGGTAAGTACGCTGAGCATCGCGACGCCTACAAATCGATTTACGAATCGCTCGACCATGCAGGGATGGCCAACGGAGCACAAATTCGGTTGGCACGAATTCGAAGCGAAGACGTCGAGCTAGAAGGCCCCGAGCGGCTACTGGCGGGCTACGATGGTATCCTCATCCCCGGCGGTTTTGGCGAGCGGGGCATCGAAGGAAAAGTTGCGGCTGTTCGCTATGCCCGCGAAAAGGGAATCCCATTTTTCGGTATCTGTCTCGGCCTGCAATGTGCGGTGGTTGAGTTTGCCCGCAATGTTTGCAATTTAGAAAACGCCCACTCGACGGAGTTCGACAAAGAGTCGAACCACCCGGTAATTTGCCTGCTGGACGATCAGAAGACGATCACGGACATGGGCGGCACAATGCGGCTAGGGGCTCAACCTGCCAAGCTCACCCCCGGCAGTCTGGCTGCTGAGTGCTATGGCTCGGAAGAAATCGAGGAGCGGCATCGTCATCGTTACGAAGTAAACAACGTCTATCGCCAGCAATTTGCGGCCCACGGCCTGCTGGTTTCGGGCACCAGCCCCGACGAGTCGTTGATCGAAATTGTCGAGCTGCCCGAGCACCGTTGGTTTTTGGCGGTGCAGTACCATCCAGAATTCAAATCGAAGCCAACCTCCGCCCACCCGTTATTTGCAGGGTTTGTAGGCGCCGCGGTTGAATACCATTCGGACAAGAAGGGGGCAACCAAAAACCCTTCGAGTGCAACCTCGGAAGAGTCCGAGGCACCTACCCCCCGCTAACCTTAGATTGTCAGGTCAGTGCTATGAGCGACGAGAAGAAGATCATTATCGACGAGGATTGGAAAAGCCAAGTCGCATCCGAGAAAGAAACGCTCGCCCAGGAGCCGCAAGAGGCCGAGCCGCCGGCAGCGAATCAGATGCCACCAGCTTCGTTTGAAATGTTGCTAACAACTTTTGCTACCGAAGCAATGGTTGCATTGGGGCAACTGCCCAACCCTGTTACGCGCGAAACAATCTACAGCCCCGAACACGCGAAGTACGCCATCGACATGCTGCAAATGCTTGAGGAAAAGACCAAGGGAAATCTTGGCGAAGACGAGCAGGCGATGATAACCGACCTGCTACATCAGTTGCGCATGTTGTATGTCACGTCCCAAACGCCACCTGCCGCTGAAGAGAAGAATGGTCCGTCAATTCAAGATTGACGCGACTGCTAGTAATAATCGCCATGCCTGGCCGACGGTGTATTGGGCTTCCATGGCCCCATAGCCCTTCCATAAGCGACTTGCATCCCGAACCGGGTGACAACGGACGGGTTAAATAGGCTATCGTGCCGACCAGGCATGGCGGCTTATTTCATCTGTTTTGTTTTTCACTCAATCAGCTAGTTGGTCGAAAAGTTGGCGGAACTCTGGCATGTGTTCGCCGATGTGTTCGCTCCAACGCTGTGGGTGCCATAGCTCAACACAGACGGCTGCTCCGACAACCATTACGTTTCCTCCGGACTCAACCTGCAGGAAGTCTCGAAAGCTATCAGGAATAGCAATACGACCTCTTCCGGCAATTGGCACGGTGCGATGGCGGGTTGATAGCAAGCGTCCCAACCTCTGCACCTGATCCAACCGTCCGGCGAGCCGACCGCTACGGATCTTGTTGCTGACGAGATTGATACCATCGGCCAAGTAGGACTCCCATTGCTGGGGGTTCCAAACACTGACACAGCCAGGTCGTTCCTTAGCTAGCACGCACTGGCCCTCGTCACCAGACAACCCAGCGACCCATTCGACCGGCAACGAGAGCCGATATCGTTCATCCATAGAACGAGCCCACTCGCCGAGAAACAGATCGCTTTTGTCTAAGTCACCCCTGACGGGGTTTACGCTGTCTGCCATTAATTTTTCAGTGGGCCGGTAGGCCGATCCAAGTGCGGTGCTCCCTCCGTGTGAGCTTTGTTTGCTGGCTGGTTTCCCAGATATTACGTATGTTTTTCCAGTGAAATGGGTCTAATACCCACAACTTCAAGAGATTCTAGCCGTAACGACGAAAAACACAAGGACTTGATAGAAAAGTGCAGGAAAGCAGGGTTTGAGAGCAGGTGAGCGGATAGAAATCGCCAGGACAAAAGGAGCTTGCATCCCAGAATCGATGTGGCGTCGATTCGCCATATTTCCTATGGATAGGCCCTTGAATTAACCGCTTGGCACCAGAGCGCCCTTAGCAGCTCGGTCGAGCCTCGCATTTAGTACACGGATTCCTCAACAACCAATGCACGATCGCGTCGTAGTCACTGGAATCGGGATGGTCACCGCCGTCGGTAACGGTCGTGAATCGACATGGGAAGCGGTGCGCGATGGCCGCAGCGGTGTGCGTCGTCTCTCGGGCGTACCTGGCTTGCCTGATGATTCAATGCTGGCGGCTACGGTTGGCGATCCGACTGTCGACGAATACCAACTCAGAAACTTACCGTTGGCAGCCCAGGCAGCCCGTGAAGCAATTGACGATAGCCAGATTTCTCACTTTGCGATTCAGCCAGCGAGGATCGGTTGCGCAGTTTCTGCCACCATGGGTGATACCCCGCGACTTCATGCGTTGAGAACGGGAGAAGACACCAAGGAGTCGTCGTCAAGCTGGTCTGAGGATTGGCATTGGATGCCGAATGCGATTAGCTCGTATCTTGCCGAGGAGTTTCGGCTACATGGTCCGAGGCTATGCAATTCGACTGCGTGCGCGACCGGTGCGATCGCAACCCTACAAGCGGTACGCGCGATCCAAGACAACCAATGCGACATGGCCCTTGCAGGCGCAGTGCAAACGATTCATCCGCTGCTTGCTGCCGGTTTTAAAAACATGCGTGTGCTGGCCAACCATGAAGACCCGACGCAAGCGTGCAGGCCATTCGATGCCAATCGATCAGGGTTTGTCATGGGCGAAGGCGCAGCCATGCTGATGCTAGAACGCCTAAGCCATGCGGTCGCTCGCAGGGCGCCAATCTACGCTGAAATCGTAGGCGGTCGGCTATGCGGCGATGCACACCATGTGACGGATCTGAATGTCGAAAGCGACACGCTTAGCCGACTTATTCAGGACACACTCAAAACCTCAAAGCTTGTGCCGTCTGATATTGCTTACATCAATGCCCATGGCACAGGCACATTGCAGAATGACGTAATGGAAACCCGCGGCATTCGCGAATCGTTTGGCCGCGCAGCCGACTCGGTCTGCATGAGTTCGACCAAAGCGGTTCTCGGGCATCTGGTAAATGCGGCGGGTGCCGTTGAATTGGCCATCTCGATCTTGGCGTTACGCGACGGCTTTGCTCCGCCGACGGTCAACTTGACAGATCCTGACCCGGAGTGCGACTTGGACTGCATTCCATTTGTGGGACGTCAGGAAAAATTTGAGCACGCGTTGAAGATTTCTATTGCGTTTGGTGGTCACTTGGCAGCCATTGCTCTGCGGCGCTGGAGTGATGCAGGCGATCGGCAGGCGGAGATATTTACTCGCCGGAGTGCTTAGCGCAAGTAGTGAAATGCCAGGGCTTACTCGCCCAGCGTTTTTTTTCTTCGCAAGATATGGTGGTAGTGCTGAGCAAATCGATGGGCCTCGTCGCGGACGTATTGCAGTAACCGTAGTGCGTAGGCGTGTCGGCTCAGGCGTAGGGGTTCTTCGCGTCCGTTGACGTAGATTAGCTCTTCCCGCTTGGCCAATGAGAGAACCAAGGGGGGATCGATCGAGATGGCTTCGAACGCTTCTACAACTCGCCGCAACTGCCCCTTCCCTCCATCGATGAGCAGGATGTCGGGAAACATATCGCCCTCGTCTCGCAGACCGGCAAACCTTCGGGCCACGACTTCCTGCAAACTGGCATAATCGTCGATCCCTTCGACTTCGCGGATCCGATAGCGGCGATAGCCGGGCTTGAACGGCAGCCCATCGATAAACTGCACGAGGCTCGCCACGGTTTCGTCGCCCCCAAGATGGGCAATGTCCATTCCTTCGATGGTGCGCGGCGTCTTCTTCAATTTCAAAACCTTTTGCAACCCGCCCAGCCCCTTCTTGGGGTCCATATAAAAGACTTCCGGCTGTTCGTGTTTTTCTAGGTCGCCGCGCTCGTTGAGCGATTCGAGCATATGGACTTCATCGCGCAATCGGGCAGCTTGCTCGTAGCGTTGCTTCGAGGCGGCCTCTTGCATCTCGGCTCGCATCTCTTTGAGCAACGGTTTGCGTTTGCCTTCGAGAAACTTCTTGAGCCTTGCGATATCGCGTCGGTAATCTTCTTTCGATATTCGCAAATTGCAAGGGGCCGTACATTGTTTGATCGAGGCCAGTAGGCATGGGCGAAACCATCGCCAGCGTTCATCGTCTTCGCTAATGTCGAGTGAGCAAGTGCGGAACTGAAACACCCGTTGCAGTACGTGTAACGCACCGCGTAGGCTGTTGATCGAGGTAAATGGCCCGTAGAGTTTCACTCCGCTGGAACGCGGTTCGCGTGTAATTTCGACGCGAGGAAAGTCTTCGCGTGTGGTGATTTGGAGATAGGGGAAACTTTTGTCGTCGCGTAGCTCGCGGTTGTACTTGGGCTGGATATCCTTGATCAGCCGCGACTCCATCAGCAGGGCATCGACTTCGCTCTCGGCGTCGAGATAGTCGACATCGTAGGCCTCGCGCACCAGGCGAGTTGTCCGTTGATCTTCAGCCGCTGCCTTGAGAAAGTAGCTGCCAACCCGAGCGCGTAGATTTTTCGCTTTGCCAACATAGATAACCCGCCCTGCCTGATCTTGAAATAGATAGACGCCCGGTGTCTGAGGAAACTTGCTACGGACTTTCTCGCCAGCGCGTAGGAAAAAGTCGACCTGGGTCTTGGGCGGAGTTGCGTCAGGCGGGCCGGATTCGGGAGTTTCTTCAGGGGTTGGCATGGTAAGAAAAATGGTAACCGTTCACGCATTAAAAACAATGGACCACAAAGGGCACGAAGAACCCATCGCAGCAAAGCCGCAACCAACTAAGTAATCTTTGACAGGATAACCGGATAAACCAAATGTTAGAGCATTTCCTATAAAAGCATAGCCACAGAGTACACCGAGGTTTCAGAGGAAATACTGAAGCGAGTAACCTTATCTCAGTGTTCTCTGTGAACTCTGTGGCTACATAATTGAAGGAACTGCTCTAATCAGATTAGCGCCGATTAGCGAAGATTAGTGTTCCTACTCAAATTGATAACTGTTGCTATTCCTTTGCGACTTAGCGCCTTTGCGAGAGTCCTATTTAATGGCCCAAGCAGCAAAAATGTTTGCTCGTTACGAAAAATGGTAGGCCGCTGGGGTTTGGCTCCGGCGACTCGTAGAGCCGCGGTTATTGTTGGAATCGGAAATCATACTCCGGCATAAACGCGTATGCTGGCTTCTATTTGGTCGAGCCTTTTGGCGAGCTTATCTTTTGCCAGATCCAGGTTTGCCAACTGCTCGGGGGGCTCGTAGGTGAACATATAGAGTTTGATCTTTGGTTCGGTGCCGCTGGGTCGAATGGCCACGTAGTTGCCGTCCTCTGTGAAATCGAGAATAACCATATCGCCACAAGGGCCGTCCAGTGGCTGCGAGGAGCCATCGGCCTGCGTAATTTTTTGCGATAAATAATCGCGAACCTGCCGGACGCCGATGCCGGCCAACTCGGTGGGTGGCGAATCGCGGAATTGCTGCATGAGTTGCTTCATCCGCGACATGCCTTCGCTGCCCGGCATTTGAACCGAGACGGTACGTTCTGTGTGGACACCATGCTGCCAAGAAAGCGAATCGAGCTTTTCATGCAAAGTTTGGCCATCCGATTTTAATTTGGCAGCGAGTTCGCAAAGCAAAAGTGCTGCAACGGCGCCGTCTTTGTCTCGAACATGCTGACCAGCCAAGTAGCCGTGGGATTCTTCCGTGCCAAAGAGGAACTTGTCGGGGCCTTCGTCGTCGATCACTCCAGCGATCCATTTGAAACCAACGAGTAGATCGCCAAAGGTGCGTACCCCGTAGCTATCCGCGATGCGACGGCTCAGTTGGGTGGTGACAAGCGTGAGTACGATATATTGCTCGGGGGACAAGCCGCCATGCTGCTGCCGAGTTTCCAAAACATAGTCGGTAAGCAAGCCGCCAATTTGGTTGCCGGTTAGGGTTGCCCACGGGGCATCCTTAGCCGTGGTGAGTGGTGCGGAACAGCCGATGCGGTCGCAGTCGGGGTCGCTGGCCAATGCCAAGTCTGCGCCGACTTGCTGAGCGTACTCGGCAATCGCATCGAAGACCTCGGGGTTTTCAGGATTGGAAACATGCCCCGGGACATTGGGAAAGTCGCCATCCGGCTCAGCCTGCGGGCCATAGAGTTCCACTTGAGAAAAACCTGCTTTCTCAAGCACGGGGCAAATGGCTGATGCTCCGACCCCATGCAAGGGCGAGTAAATGACTTGGAGATCGCGAGGGCCAGGAGTCGCCAAGCTAGCAGCAGCTTCGACATACGCGGCATCGACTTCTTCCTGGCAGATAAGGATTTGGCCACTGGCTACCGCTTCGTCAAAGGATGCTCGCTCAATATTTTCGACGGTCATCACGCGATCAATGACACCCTTGTCGTGAGGCGGCAACAGTTGTCCGCCGGTCGACCAATAAGCCTTAACGGCATTATCGCTAGGCGGATTGTGGCTCGCAGTTACCATAATTCCGCAGGAGCAATTTTTGAACCGCACAGCAAACGAAAGCTCAGGCGTACTTCGATAACCTTGCAGAAAGTAAACTTTGAAGCCGGCCGCAACCATGATTTCTGCGCAGAGGCGGGCGAAGTGTTCGGAGCGATGGCGAGTATCGTAAGCAAGGGCACAGGCCAACTCGCCTTCGACATGGGCTTTCACATAGTCAGCCAAGCCCTGGGCGCTCTCGCCGATCGTACGGTCGTTGATCGCGTTGCTACCAATCGGATACATCCGACCGCGGCGTCCGCCTGTGCCGAAGGGAATGATCGTCCAGAAGGCGTCGTCAAGCTCTTGCCATTTTCCAGCTTCGATATGCTCGGCTACTTCGGGGGCATACTGAGCATACCGGGGCTGCGTAAGCCAAGCCCGGATGTTCTCAACGGCAGATCGGTTGATTTTCCCGTCGGCGGCTGCTTGTTCGACTTGCTTCAAAAGATGATCGTAGGACATGGGGACCTTTTCGCGGAATGGCGTCTTATGATGACAATGGAGCAACTGCCAAATTAGCATGAATGCGAGTCATATTCTATCGATCCAGGGCGTTTTTTCTTTCTAAGTGTGCGTTTTCGCGATGGGGTGGCGTGGCCGCCACCGCTAACGTTTGGGCCTTGGAAGGGTGACGCGGCGAACGAGCGTGGAATTTGGTAAGATGTACCTATGCAGCATCGAGGGATATTGTTGGCTCTTGCTTTTTCCTGGGGAGTGCCGCCGTGCGCGATGGGAAAAGAGGGCCCTGCGCCTCGTGCCAAGCCGCCACAGTGGTCGCAAGAAGTGCTGGATGTTTTCTTCGACGATGCCCGTGAGCAATTGGTTGGAGATCGGCCTGATTTTTTAGCCCATTCAGAGCAAGTTGCCACCGCTGCTGAGGACGCTCCGAACGAAAAAGGCCAGGCTTGGTCGACCTTGATCGACGCGGACACTTTGACGACCGAGATCAAGCGTGTTGTAAATCAAATTGCCAGAACCGTCTTGCGTGAAGGGGCATTCAAAAGCGAAGGCCATCGGCTATGCCAACGTGACTTTCGACTTTTGGCAATTTGGTTTGGCGTTGTGGTTGAATTTGAAAAAGAGGTTCGATGGCAGCAAAATGCAGGGGCGATGCGTGCCTACCTGTTAGCGACAGCGGAGATCTGCGAGGAAGGCAACGACAAGAGCCTAGCTGCTGCTCAAGAAGCGAGCGAAGTGCTTGCTGAATTGATGCGAGGGCAATCGCCGACGCTGCCGTCGCCCTCGGGTGCAAACTCCACAGAGGAAGCCGCCGATCTGGGCGATTCGATGCAACGCATGAAGCTAGCTTCGGAGGAAAAAATCGCTCCCGCGTTGGTGAGGGGTCGAGAGTTTCGCAAAGGCCGAAACGAAATAGCCCACGAGGCTCAAATTTTGGCGGCGTTAGCACGAGTTGTTAGGCAAGAAGGCTATGAATACTCGGACGACGAAGTGTATTTCGAATACGCGCAGCAATTGCAGCAGGCGGCGGTCGATCTGGCCGAGGCTGCCAAGAGTGGAAATTTTGAGGCCGCCGAGCAAGCTAGTGAGCAGGTGAAGCAATCTTGTGTGAATTGCCATGAAGATTACCGTGGTTAGCAGTGCTTTGGTTGTTTTATTGATCTATGCAATCAGGAACTTTACTTGGCCTCAGCATTTACTCGCTAAATCCGGCACTCCCGTCGGTCGGCCTGTCGCTTTCCTGGTTTCGTTAGCTTGGCTACATTGGTAGAATGTTCTACGGTGCCTACCTTTTTTCAGGTGGGCGTCGTCGATATGAAACGACTACTGGGGAATAGTGTAACGGTAGCACTACGGACTCTGACTAATTCTCCCGATTTTTTCTTATCGCCGTCTATCCGCTTGTATCCCTTGCTCTATAGGGTAAAACGCCATTAGGTGAATTTACAGGCCGTGCCGAAAATACCTCAAAAGACCTCTCGGTTGGGGGGCAGGCAGGCGTCGCGACGCCTGGGCTCTGTGAATCAATAACTGACTTCTACAACGGCAGCTATGATAGTGCCCACAAGTTGAATCCTGTATCGTGGGATACCAAGGATACCGCATCGTATGCGGTAGGCTACGAGGACTATGTTGCCATCTATGCCGACGGACGGGAGAGCGGTTACGAAATCCTCATCCCTTATAAGCTTTCGGCAGGCATGGCATCCGACAAAGCTCAATACAATCTGGAAATCTCAATTTCCGATGAGTTTGTCACGGCACATGGCGAAGACATTAAGAACCTCACCGGCAAGTACGAAACAAGATGGCCTAGATTTCCTAAAGTCGTCCCCGGACGAGAAGCAGAGCTTATCAAAAAAAGAAAGCTGTCTGAATAGCTGCAGGTTGACGTATCCCACTGGAGAAGAGAGATTGGTGGCACTCAACTTCCAGCTTGACCAGGAATTTCTTCACCCTAACTCGCATCTATTCGGGGTTAAAATGAGCGAAGGCTTTGCAACGGCGGCGGCGGGGGCAGCATCGAAATGGGCGTGGGATAACTACGATAAAATAAAGGAAAGACTAAATGCCATCACTCGATGGTTTCGGAAGAGCGATGAAGATGGTGCAATTTACATTTTCGGGGCAGGGGGAGTCGGTAAGACAACTCTTGCTAGGCTTCTATCGGGCGATCAGGACTACCTTTTTAATCCACCGGGCAATTATGTGGAAAGTCTTACCGTCGAAAATTATTCATTAGGCGACAGTACGTCAGTAGAGCTTCTAGTCCCTCCAGGCCAAAAACACCGACGAGACGATACATGGGGAACCCTTGAATCAAATATTGCCGGGGGCAAGTGCCGGGGGTTTATTCTAATTGTTAGTTACGGATACCATTCGATCGGAAGTTTCGATCTAGAGTTACACCGGTTGTGGCAGGATGGTGATGATTTGGAATCGTTCCTTCCTCGCTACCTTGAAGAGCAGCGAAAAGATGAAATCGAGGTCCTCAAGAGAATATCCTCAAGTATCTCTCTCGCACAGAACAAGATGTGGCTTCTGGTATTGGTAACTAAGGAAGATTTGTGGTTCAATAACCAGAGACAGTGTCAAGAACACTATTGTAGAGGAGAGTTCGCGACGCACTTGAACAAGCTAGGGCAGAAACGAGACTCAAGGACGTTTCGGCAGGAGATTGCTTTCGGTTCTCTTGTGATTAAGAATTATGTAACAAGTAGCGGGGAATTGATGCAGAAGAACCTGGCTGGCTACGATCATGATCTTCAGGTGAAATCAATTAGAGATATACTGGAGACTTGCGATTCGCTAAGAGAATGGGAGGAGGGTGAAACATGAACGAGATGGAAACCCATCGAACTGTTGTGGACCTGAATAAACTGCTTGTTGAGTACACAAATCGGCTCACGCGTTTCAGTAGTGAAATAGAGAGTCTGCAAGATGCTTTTCTCAAGACTTTGCACACTGGCCCCGATCAGGCCCTAGAAATGTATCGGCTACGCCTGAAAGCACACCGCAACTATCTTAATTCACTAGCTAATCCGATAAACGAGTTAGCCCGACGATCTTCCCAGTGGATCGAGCATGGAGTGAAGACCCAAGCAGAACAAGCTGAACTCTCGTTGAGAATGGCTGACTTGCAGGGTTCCTTACACCTCGCACAATCACTCGCAGGTTTTCAACTTCCTTGAATGCCGTTGATGACGGTAGGGATTACGTGAGCAACACACTCGCAGTTGTACACCTGCAAAAAATTCTCTGCCCTGCTGGTAGACTCCAATGCCCTGGATAGGGTGCAAGACTCCCACCGACCGAAAAGTCTTGGCGTGGTGCGGCTACTGATCCACTCAGGGCAACGTGAGACGCCCTTACGTCGTCATCGCCAATGGTCAGCCACTTCTTGCCGACAATCAGACCAGCAGCGTAGAGGTCTTCCCTAGCAGCTTCATGCCCAGCGTTCAATGCCCCAGTCGTTTCGGTGCGAGCGATTTTCATGGCATGCTTGCGAGCAGAAAAACCGCCCGAATTCTGACGCTCATGGCATGGGGAGAATCACCAGCTTCGATGCTCTGCCTAATGATGCCAGCAAGGTTGGTTTGGGTTGTCTCTTGAATCGCTCGCCAGTATGGTTGCTCTTCAAGTTCACTAAGGGCAAGCCTGATCCGCTGACGCACCGCCTCAGGCAATTGGACAAGTTCTTCGGCAAGCAAGACCTGAAAATCTTCAACCTCTTTCAGAGCATCCTGAGGGCCTTCGATGGCTTCAAGTTCATTCTCGGCTCCAAGGGTCATAATCCTAGCGAGGCTGCGCCTCGCTAAAGGGACAAGCAACTCGTGTTCATCGTCAGCGTTGAAAATCGAAGCCGTCTGGTCTGGTCCGAGTCCCTGAAAATTTTAAGCCTTTGCGATTCGATTGGCTTGGGTTCTGAAATAGGAAGTCAGCGAACGGCTGAAGCTTTGCTCAGATTGGCCATGCTGTCGAAGCCACCTAGTGGATGCGTCCATTTCTTGACGGCTCCAAGTGTTTCATCAGGGACGATGAACTACGCTCGATAGGGTTGCCTAGTGCGTCTCTGAAAGTATCGCCACCAGCGACGGCTGATAGGTTCAGAATCTGCTGGCGAAATTCGTTTTGGGTAACGTCGCCATTGGCCCTGGCGGTTTTCCATTCCTGCAACTTTTGCTCAGGGTCATTTGCTCGGCATGGGTCGATCCAGGCTAGAAGTTTTTCGCCATCGGCTGAGAACCGATTGCCTAGCCATCGTGTAATCGTCTGACTCATTAGTTCGATTATCGGATTGAGAGTCTCACAGAATTGCTGGCCAGCAACCACAGCCTGAGCCCTGTTTGCGTCTGCGATCTCTCCAGAAACGATGGGGTTGACGCCAAAACTTTGGAAGATTCGAGCCTTGGTTGCCTTGCCTGAATCGAGAAAATCCATTTCTTGTGGGCTGCTGGAAAGCTTGTCAAATCCTTCGATCATTCCATCGACAATCAGAGGGTGATGCTTTTTAGCTTCGCCGGAATGCAGCCTTAGGATTGCGTCCACCAATTGCTGACGTTGTTCAGGTTCCAATACAGGACGTTGCCCAGCTTCGCCTTGCACAGCACCGGGAAGCCGACCTACTCGAATAGCAAGTTGAGGGTTCACACCATTCACAAAAGCCTTGTATTGCGAATTCTGTATTTCCTCATCGGTGGCAACGGCAGCAGCTTGAGCTTGCAGGGGTGAGATAGAACCAAACGGATTCGATGGATCGGGCAGCACGAATGCGGCAACGTCTTCTGACGGTAGCTCATGCTCCCCAATGCCCAAGTCTGGCCGGAGCTTCCAAGCGTTGCGTAGTTTGTCTGAAGGTTCGAGCCAGTGCGATGGGATAGGCCAGATTTGCAGTTGTCCATCGACTTCGACCAACCACCAGAAACTACGGCCTGTAATCAGCAAGGATGCCACCGTTGAAAACATCAACGGCCAGCGAGTCATTAGTTGATTCGGAGAGTCCAAAGCGTCTAGCAATGGATGGCGTTCCAAAGGTTCCAAACGGTCGCCAAGGCTCTTGAGCGATTGGGGCAAAAAAAGCTTTCGGCCTACCTTGGGCTTATCGAGTACCCTTGCGACAAAACAATCCTGCCCAGCAATTCGGCTGGCAATTGTCTTGATTGCGACGTAGGCCCAACCGCGAAAATGCGAATACTGTTCTTTGGCTCGGCTAAGCTTGGGGCGGTTTAGGCCAAGGCCAGAAGTAGAGCCAGCAAGAATGCTATCGTTGGATACAGCCTTGCAGGAATTGACGTACATTCTATCGGCATCAGATAGTGCCCTTGTCAGTGCTGACATTTTTCGTCCCTTCACACTCGGCACGTTGCCGGACATAGGTTGCCGTTTCGGCTTGAACCCTTTGGCGGTCTCTGGCAATGACAGCCGCCAAACTTTCAATCTCAGCTTCGTTCACAGCGATAGCTCGATCCTTCGCAGCAAGCTTTGATTCAAGCTCGGCAACCTGATTTCTCAGTTGCTTTTCCCTACGCTCGGCAGCCGTTGTTTTTGATTTCCAGAATTTCATGGCAGGTCGCTGGAGCAAGCAGCACTATCGCGGTTATAAGACGACGTACTGCCCCTCCAGCCAGCTAAATCAAGTTGTTTTTTGTGAAACCAGCTTGGCGAGTAGTTCGCTTTGCTTTTCAATCGCAGCAGCAAGACGGTCTAACGGGTCGGGCTGTTCGATAGAATGAAACCGCTTTTGAGGCTCGCTATCGAGTTTCGGGAACGCTCCACGAAGCAGCTTAGCCTTGCCCGTGTCGACCAAAGCTTTCAACCAATAAATCCAAGTCGAAACATCGGCTTTGACTGCCTGGCGTTCATCGGTAAGCTTTTGGCCGCTAGCCTCAATCGTTTCTCTCAACGCTGCGAATTTCTCTTCGTAGAGTGGTTCGAGAATAGCCGCCTCACCAGTGCCTAAATTCAACTCTAGGCGTTGCCCTGGGATTGGCTGGGGCCACTTGGCATGAAGCTTTCCGGCATTGGGTTCCCGGCATCGGTGCAAGTCGAACCGACCCCGAACCTTTCTCAACAGAGGCCGAAAATAAACATTCTGGTTTTGCTCGCCATCGATTTCGACAGTGAGCACGTTTTCTTGTTTAGCCAAAGGACACCTCCTCTATGCTTGCCAGTTGTTTGAAAATGCAAAAGCGTTGGGGTCGACAACCTTGCCACCGAATCGACCGCGAACAATCAATAGAGTCATGTTCTTCAACGCAAGCTCTTTGCCTTCAGAAGTAAACCGAACCTCTTGAGCTTGGCGACGATACAAGCGGTACTTCGCCAACGCACCGTAACCAGCGAAGCTGTTAGCAATGCTGTTCTGGATCAAAAACGGGTTCTCAAACAACCTGTAGCTTTGCTGATCCATTCCGAAGACACGCCGAGTGTCAGCAGAACCAACAGGGATACCCCTTGCTCGGCTATAGCTCGTGTCATTAAAAAAGGCTGGACGCATCACAGAGCCACGGTACTGCTTGCCGACCGAAAAGACTAGGCTTTCGTAGTCGTCGACTTGCGGGGCCGCACCAGCACCACCAGCCGGGTTACCGATATCGATAATACCACTAGCGTTGAAAATGCCTTCGGGCTGAGTTGTGCCGTTGCCGACAACGATAACTTTGTCGAGTTCCTCAAGCATTTTCTGGCCGATATTTTCGATTAAGATTCGGCCTACATCAACTGCCGCATCACTCAGGAAATCTCTACCGATTTCCAATGCGACGGTGACGGGGTGAATGGACGTAGCGATTTGCGAAACGATACTTGCCGTATCGAAAGGCGACATCGAAGTACCTTCACTGGTTCCCCAATTCGCAGTCGGGTTTGCAATGCTCGCACCTTCAACGCTAGAGCCTCGGGGAACGTCCCGCAGGTCGATACGTGGCAACAACTCAGAATGCAATAGCGGGAATTGAATCACTGCACTATCGAAAAACTGCGGCACAACTTCGGCACCGCCTGAAGTGACATCGTCCAGCAAAGCCTTAACCCTCATGCCGTCAATTCCGGTTTTCCACTCGCCGCCAAGGTTGCCACACCATTTTTCGGACTCGAACAATTCGCCGACTAATTGCCGGTCATGTTCTGTAAGCAAAGTTTGCTGGCCGTCTTTTGCTGCTCGGTGCTTTAGGAAGGCACCAATCTTGGCGTGCTCAAGTTCGCTGATTGTTTCAACCTGCTTGCCTTTTTCATCCCGAACATGCTCGCCAGTGCGAACATGTTTTGCCGCAGTTTTTTTCGAGCTGTAACGCTCCGACGGTTTTTTGACTCGGGGCTGCCCGAAGACATCGTCAGGCGATGGGCCGTTGAGTTCGGCAAACTTCGTAGGCGTTAGCGTGCCAGCTTCCAAAGCACTGGTTGCGGCTTCGGCAAAAAGATTGTCGTCGGTCCAAGTAGATTGAGCGTCGGCGTTTTTGACCAGCCAAGCCTTGACGTTCTTTGAGAGTTTCATCTGAGGTACCTCCGTCAATCACCGCGTCCGGTGAGACTTCTGAACCCTCAGTTGAAGCCGAATTTTCTGCCGCCAGTAATCCGCCTTACCCTCCGAACAGAACCAATTGCCGATCGGAAGTCAATACTGACTGCATACGAATTTGTCGGGCTGCCCTTAGTGCGATTGCCAATGACGTTGCTACATCGCCATGACCCTCGAAGGTGGTACGTGGTGACACCAGTCGATAGCCGTAAGACTTTTCGACGATGCGTAATTTCTTCAAATCCGAAATTAGTTGCTCATGCGGGAAAAGCTCCAGCCGCTTTTCTCGGAAACTATCCAGAACCGAAACTGCCATCTCTTGCAGATTGGCTGGCGTAAAGTGGCAAGCTTCGCAACGTATGTGCTGTTTGCCCAATCGCTCGGCAAGATACTCAGCCTGCCAAGGATCGAAATGTACGCTTTGCAACTGGAATCGTTGACGCAAGGCGATAATCTCTTTTTCGACGGCCTCAAGTTCGACCTTGCCGCCGTCTGGTTTCCAAGTCCGAACCGCCATCAATCGAACCCTACCGGTTCCGGGGTGATGCTTGTACTCGGCCTCTTGCTTGGCAGACTCCAGAAACCCAAGGTCTTCAAGGGCAGCGTTCGTACCATATCGTCGACGCTTAGGCTTGGTGATACGCTCGGTGTAGCCAACATGCTTGGCAACTACGCTCAGGGCTGAATGGTCTCTGCTCAATCCAATGTCTAAACCAGCTACAGCAATCCAGCCCTTTTCAAGGCTGTTGGGTTGTCGCTTCAGGCAGATTGCAGATTCCAGGTCGTCAAGCTCTAACGCATCGCCACTGCCATCGGCCCACTGGTTCAACCACAATCTGCGAAAGACTTTGTCTGGCAACAATCGGCGTTGCTCGGCAAGACGCTCTTCAGAAATCCAGCTCGCTACAGGACCATCAAGACGGCTGAAAATCCAAGCAGGATCGTTGCGTATGGCTTCACGTAGCTCCCACTGCCAAGACTCCCGAAATCCTGCATTGGAAATCACCAAGAGCAAGCAATGCTTTCGCTTGGCTGCTGTGGAAAAGATCGAATCCCACAAGTCCCTCTTGGCCCAGTGGGTAAGTTCATCACAGATTACAAAATCGGCCAACAGACCGTAGGAACTAGCAACGTCGCTCGAAATGATTTGTAGCTCGCTGCCTGTATGCCTGTTCGTAATTTTGTTGACTTTGACTTCCAACAATTCAGCAAGCCACGGATTGCATCGAAGTAGCCTATCGATGGCTTCTCGAATCAGTGCGGCCTGATCTTTGTCGGCAGCACATGCAACGCCACTTATCTTGCGACGGCTGGCGAACAGCAGCCAAGTTGCACTGACCGCGATATCGCAGGTTTTGCTATGACCTCTTGGACGCTCTAGCCAAGCCCTTTGCTTGGCCTCTACGCCTTGGCCTACAACCCGGCGTAGGGCTGGATCAATGGCAGCGAAGTCCGCTTGCTGCCAGTCATCGATAACGCTGCCAAAGCGTACCGGGCCACTGTCAGCGTCAATCAACAACGCTTGGCGGAATGCTGCCGGGTCGTGCTGTAGTTGCTTTAGATTCATCCTCAATCGTCCTCTAGGCTCTCTCGCCAAGGTTCGCTGTCGTCTCCCCTGTCGGCCAAATGTTTCTCAACGAGAATCTGGCCGTCTGCAATTAGCTTGAGGGTCTGCTGCATTTCCAAAACCATTTCGATTGCAGGGCCAACGGTTGCTGTGTGGTAAACAAGAATCTCATCGGCAACCGCTTGGCGCGTGGCCGCGTAAGTTGCCTTGTAGACGGCCTCTGAGATTCGCTTGGCTTGGTCTTCGTTTTCTTCAATGCTCATTTTCTAAACTCCGCCATGACACTTTTGATGAACGTAAAAGCCTGAGGAAGCACTTCCTCCGGCCACGATTCCAACTCTTTGCGTAACCACAGAATCAACTTGTCGCTCCTGTCGTCCAAGTTGAACGGTTGAGGTTCTTTCGCCGCAGGCTTCACAGTCTCACGCAAAACCTTTTCAGGCTTCTCAGATGCCATGGCCTCAGCTAGAGCTTTCTCTTGTGCCTTGGGCGTGAGGTTCTTGGCTACCTTTTCTGCCAATGAGACGTTGACGCTGCCGTCTTTGACCGCCTCTTTTAGGGCTTCGCAGCCCTTGTCTAGGACGTTCGTGGCCTTCGAAACCGTGCGGCCCGTGATGCCGAATTTCTCGCCTGCGGTGTCGCGTAATTTGCCTTTTTCTGTATTGGTGGAAACGTTTCCACCAATAGGATCGCTAGCATTTTCGTCTGTCGCCTTCTTCTTAGGCCCGGACTTCTTAGGCCCGACCACTTTTTGCCATTCTGCCGCATAGATACTGAGCTGCGATTCGGAATGATTCTTCCGCATCATCGTGGACCACACGTAGGCCCATGGATCGCCACCGGTTTCGACAAGCTCATCATCCTTCAGATACTCAGCCTCAACTCCAAGCTCATCACAGGCACGCTGTCGGTGTCTACCGTCTAGGATCTTGCCCTTGTGTAGGATGATAGGTTGCACCAGCCCATTTTTCTCGATGTCAGACTTAAATTGCTCGTACCGTTCTGGCGACATTGCCGGGCTTGCTTCGCAGGCTGGGTGGATTTTGTAGGGCATGATGGTCTCCTATGTGTCCTGAGAATTTTCTTCGGTGTCTTCTGATGACAGCTCCGTGATAGAAGGAGCGTAGAGGCTTTCGAGGATGCTACTGGCGTCTTTGGCAAGGTGAAGCCGTTCGACGCAACGGTCACGCTTGTCGCTCTCTGACGCTGTGGCCTGGAGGTATGCAAGGCGTTCGCCATGACTCATGGTTTCCGCTGAGAGGCGAAGCCATCGTTGTGCCAGCAGGGCGGCCATTTCGTGACGGCAGGCAGATTGGATGAATAGGGCCGACCTTGTGTCGACCTCTTGGTATGCGTCCTCTGTCAGGGCTTCCAACTCACGGCGTAGCGTACTGACTCGGGTCGATATCCAACTGCAACCCTTGGGTAACTTCCCAAGCGTGAGCTTCCTGCGTGACCGTCTGCCGTGGCGTAGGTTGTTCGTGTTGCCGAGCGGAGCACCGTGGCCGACAGCCGCTTGGTTTCCCGACTTGAATATCTGCGGTTTGTTGCTCGTACTTACCGTGTTTTCCATCTTTTCGTGCCTAAGGTTTGGGCAGACGCCCGACAGTGGGCGTCGTGTTCAATCAATTCTTGTCGCGGACTCTTGTCCTGTAGCGTTTCACTTCCAAGGGCTTACGTATCACGTATCCGTCTACGCTGATTTCGTGATGCTGTTTGCGGTTCTCGTTTGTTCGTTGTGGAAAAATCGGCTTCTTACCTAAACTATTTCTTTTACTTCATTTCCTCCCCAACGGAACCAACGGAACCATCGGAACCACTTTTCAGGTTGAACGCCTTGTAGGGCCTCGTAAGGCGTTTAACCGGAATTTTGAATCAAAGGTTCCGTTCCTTCCGTTCAAGCCCCAAGCCTTGGTACCAAGTCCCATTATTCGTATAGCGTTGGAAGCCCCTTTCGGTGAGTGCTACGCCAAACTTTCGTTGTGTAATGGCGTACTCTCCAGTATGTTCGCACCACTCCCTGTAGGCCGCGTACAGGTCGCTAGACTTTGCCTTGACCTCTTGCGATACAATACAGCACTCACCAATGAATGCTTGGATCAAGTCTTCTCCGGCCTTGTACTGTGAGGTTGCGTCCGTCACCGCGTCGGGATGCTGTAAGCCATCGCGTTGCCACGTAAGGCAGCCTTGCACGCACCATGCGAGAATGCCTGGAAGTTCCGCAAGCAGCTTTTCAGGCAACCGCTTATCCTGATCGTTCTCAGCAAAGACCACTCCAAACGGCACCAATTTCAACCGTCGCCACATCGCATGATCGGTGCCACGTACTTCGGGTTTGTGATTCGTGGCAAGAATGATTTTGTGCGTTGGCTCAAATTCCCAAAAGTCCTCTCGCATTCGCCGGGCTCTGAGGCGGTCGCCCCCAGTCAGTTCTTTGACCAAACTTTCGGCAAGTCGCCTGCCGTCTTCAGTTTCATTACAAGCGACAAAACGCTTGCCGTGTAAGTCGGCAATTTCCGTCGGGTGGCGGTCGCCCTTACTGGCCATCAGCAAGGCTAGTGATGCTTTCATCGAATAGCCCTGCCCAAGTAAGGCAAGGATGATATTCGTGAAAGTGCTTTTCCCGTTCGCCCCAACGCCGTAGAAGATTGGCAGAATTTGTTCTGAGACGACTCCCGTGAGGAAGTATCCGCAGAGCTTTCGAGCATAGGCGGCTAGCGCCGCGTCGCCAGCAAATATGGCTTCTATAAACCCCTCGAAAACAGGGCATTCTGCCTTGGAATCATACCCCACAGGGCAGCATTTTGTAATCAAATCCTCTCGACGGTGCGGCAGTAGCTCGCCCGTTTTTAGGTCGATCGTCCCGTTGCGACAGTTCAATAGCATGGGGTCGCAATCCATCTCGTCAGGCTCTATGCCGACGCCTGGCTCACTTCTCGCCAACTTGACCATCGCCTCGATCCGTTGACTTGATTCACTTGCTTTGGCATGAGTGACCAGTTCTTGTCGTTCGGCTTGATTGCTAAGTTCACTTGCCATTTTGTACATGCCCAAAACGGCGTCTTTCGCACGCTGAACCACGCTGAGATTGTCTTGCCGCCATTGCGTTCCGTCCCAAACAAGCCACTTCCCCCACGCATGGCAATATCGAAGATCTTTACCATGCTTTCGCACAAGCCGCCTACCGTTGCCCAGGTCGGTCAAGTTTACGATTCGGCTGGTAGCAGCATTGTTGCCATTGGAATTTTTTTCTATACTCACAACACAAGCTTTCAAGTAGCCCGCATGGTCCCATCAAGGCCAGCGGGCTTTTTTTGTTGCCGCCTCAATAATACTTCACAAAATCTGAATCCTTTTTTCGCTGTCGCCTTCTAGGCCTTGACGTTATCGGGACGATTGACCGCTGCTCTTGGAAAGCTTCGAGTGATTTTTCAGAAACGCGGTATCGGGGCTTTTTGCTGTTCGGGTTTTGGCCTACATCGAACCCGCGAAGCTCCCCATTCCTGATCCACAGCCGCACCTTATCGGGATCGACTGCTAGGATTTCGGCGACTTCGTTGGGGGTGAAGGTCTTCATTGCGATACCCCCGCAACGTCGCCTTGGCTAACGTACAGGGCCGCTTTGCCTGCAACCTCAATCGAAACACCCTGGCGTCTTAGGCAACCGCAGAGGGCGGCTGCGAAGCAATCAGAAATCGAAAAGAGTTGCGGCCTTCCTCCAGCACCTGCCGATTTTCTGATAGAGGGTTGGATAATGCCGCGAAGATTCCAGGCATCGATTGTGGAAGGGCTGACGCCAGCAGCTTTTGCTACCTCAGCCTTGCGAAATTGAGACTTGCCCTCAGCGAGCGTTTGGAACGACTTCCAGACAGAAGGCAAGTAAATTGCTACGAAATGGTCGAAGCCATCTTTCCCGGCCACTGTTGCCGACTCGGCAAGAAAGGCCTGGCTGCCTGCAACGACGAGATACTCGCGGCCCAGCCGGAATTGTTCTTGCAGATGCTTCGGTGCGGATTGTTTCATAGCCCAAACCTTGGTCAACAGTTGATTGTTGATCCAAGTTTAGGCAGTCCGCTCTTGAAATGTGTGGGACAACGTCTAGGGACGTTTAGGGGTTCAACGATGTTTGAGGTGATACCCGCCGTAGGCCTTGCCAGGAAAGATAATAGCATCACGCCATTCGTCATTCTTTCTAGCTATCCGTCTGAGGGTTTTGACAGCGTCTTCAGATTCAGACTTGCTTTTCAATTGCGCCCCACTCAAGCCAACGGAACCGGCTTCGATCAAGGCTCGAACCACCTTGCTCTGGCCTCCAGTAAGATCTGCTTGCTGAATGCCAAGGATCGTGGCTTTCAATTCGTCAAGTTGCACGACACACCTAGGCTGAATGCCAAGCTTACGCTCTAGCAGCTTGACAAAGTCCCCAATGGGTACCTTATCGGCTTCGCTAGGAGAAAAACCCTCCTCTGCTACCAGCCATTCAATCGCTGCATGGCTACTAAACTCAATGTTCGGAAAGGCTTGTTTCCACAAGTGCCCGATCTCTAGGAAGGGACCAGAAATATCGCGTATAATTTCGTCTCTAGTCATTCTTCTGCCCTCCAAACAGCCAGCCGTGGACCTGGTCGCTAACTCTTTGCAATCGTTCATCAGAAATTGATTGACGGTAGTGGCTGCCCATATCACTTCTCTTGTGACCCATAACGCAATCGATTGCCGCGTCGTCTAATACCTCATCGGCTTGGGTGCGAAAAGAAAATCTCAGCCCATAGAACCCCCGCAGCTTCACAACCTCTACGTCAGCAGCTTTGAGCAATTTTGTGAATTGATCGGTAACAGAGTTTTTCAAACCGTCTACCCAAGGCCGACCATTGGTCGTGAGAAACACTAGCTCCGCGTCCTTTTCGTCTGAGGCTTCTGGTCGCACTTCCAGCCACTCGCGAATACTTTCGATTGTCTCTGGCCAGAGCTTTGCCCGTCGCTTGGCTTTTGTCTTCGGCCTGCGGTGTTCATGCCAGCCGTTTTCAATATCAAGGCGATTCAGCGTTAGCGTACTGCAATCGTTGTTGCCAAATCCTACGTTTATCCCTAGCAGAACCATCGACTTCAACGGCTGAGTAGCTGTCTCTAACAAGGCTAAAGTCTCTTTGCGAGTGAAGTCTTTTCGATAGCCACGGTCTTCGATTTCTTCCTCAACGTCAGCCTTGGAATACTTCACGAAAGACTCACCAAAGTCGACTTCTTCTATGCGTTCCTTACCACGCTTCTTGCTAGCCGCCCAATTGAAGGGAACACTACAACGGACGACGAGAGAGTTCTGAGACGATTTGCTGCCAGTCGCCTTGCGGCCTAGTAGCTTCTCGAAATCGGCAGGGCCAAGACTCGCTACGGGCCTCTTGTCGCCGAAAACTTCTACCATCGCATCGCAAGTTCGACGGTAGTCGTGAAGAGTTCTCGGCGAACGTATCCCTCTTTCAACGAGTCTTCGCTTAGCGTTCAGAAACTCGTTGAAAAGATCGCCGACGGTCAAGCTGGCAGATTCGCTTAGCGGCTGAATTGGTTCACCTTTGGCAATCTTATCCTGTTCGGCTTCGTATCGCTCCAGAGCAACGTTCCAATCAGGCCACGGGCCAAAATAGTAGGTCTTTTGCCTGATCTTTTTCGCCCATTGGCCATTGCGGTGGGGGTAAAGCGGGAAGTTTGGGTAAGGCTTTTCAGGTTTCGCTGCTTGAGGGGGCTTGGTAGAATTCGCCATGGCGTGTACCTCTTTCCGGAGTAGGCGTCACGACGCCCGTTGGCTGCAACCAATTGGGCGTCACCTTTGAAATTCACTGTACGTACATATCGTATCACTAGGCTAGCCAGGCGTCGAGACGGGCGTCGTAGAAAATCCTGAGAAAACAGAATTGACGCAAGTTGTTGATATGAAACAACTACTGGGGAATAGTGTAACGGTAGCACTACGGACTCTGACTCCGTCAGTCTAGGTTCAAATCCTAGTTCCCCAGCTCTTTCTTTTCCTATCGCCCGCGACCGAAGCCGTTGCTCTTCAACGGGTTACGCGATTCAGTTCATT
>JAADGV010000012.1 GCA_013152205.1 Planctomycetota bacterium | reverse complement strand
CGCCGTGAACGGTTACACAAAAACTCACGCACCGACACCGGTCGTCGGCGAGTACTCGAAGGCGAATCCGTTCCGAACAGTGACAAACTCTTTAGTATCTTCGAACCTCACAGGCGAACGGCAAAGTCCTTTTTTCTAGCCAAGGATCGAAAAATGAACCACGACGACACGACGGACACGACGTTTTTTTGCGTTGTGGCCGTTGTGTCGTTGTGGTTAACAGTCACGAACCAACGGCTCTCGACCAGGGCGACGGTCTGCGCTGAGGCCGTGTAAACATCTGGAAAAGCGGGCTTGTCGAGCAACCGACGTGACGACAAAAGAAAATCGCCACAAGCTTCGCCAACATTTGCGGCCCATGCTCACCGAAAATCTCAGCTCAGAGAACTTTCGGGACACCCACGAGACTACCAATCCCCAAACCGCTTCGAGCTGACACACAATCCTTAAAGAATCGCGCGCCCGTCAAGCATGGGCCACCTCAAAATGATTCGCCTAAAGGCGAGGGTTTCAGACCCATCGCAAGGACAATGAAGATACGGTTCGCGGAAGGGACACAATCAGTGGGGCCGCTTATTTTACTCAATGAGATACTGGATTCGACATGACAACTGGATTGTCTTTTTGTTTATATGCCTGCCAATTCTGACGGGTTTTCTAATTCACGTCCTGTGGTATCTGTGTGGAGTTACATATTATCCTTTTCGGTTGTCGCGAGCACGCAATGGTCGAATCTGTTTTCTGTACTGAGACCTTAACACACTTGATGTGGTGGTGGCTGACTTGATGTGGCCATACGTGCAATATAGAATGGACCCGTGTGCTACTTTTGGCGCGTTATTGCATCATACAAAGACAATAAATAGTAATCATAAAATTAATCATTTAAGGAAAGACATGACTACTAGTGGTCCGAAATTACTTATAATTGCTGCCCATCCAGACGACGCTGAAATTCACGCAGGCGGTTTGGCAACTATTTATCGGCAGCTCGGTCGACCTGTGAAAATGTTGTCCATAACCGATGGAGCAGCAGGTCACTACAAACGCAACGCTAGTGATCTCATTCCAAGACGCCGCCAAGAGGCTGCTGAGGCGGGCAAGGTCATTGGTGCCGTCTACGAAACTCTCGATTTCCCCGATGGACGGTTGCAGGCTACACTTGAAGTACGACATCGTGTGATGCAAGAAATCCGCGAGTTTAGGCCAGACCTCGTGTTGACGCATCGTACCTGCGATTACCATCCTGACCACCGCGCAGTTGGACAGTCCGTACAAGATGCTTCTTACTTGGTTACGGTCCCCCGTGTACTGCCGGAAGTGCCTGCCCTTACGCGCGCTCCGGTGTTTGCATACATGTCTGATATGTTTACGCGACCGACTAGACTACGAGCCGATGAAGTCATTGATGTAACTGAGTACGTGGATAAAGTTGTGAACATGCTTGCCTGCCAACATTCGCAAGTCTTCGAGTGGTTGCCCTACGAAGAGGGCATACTCGAAACGGTCCCTGACAGCGATGAAGAACGTTTAGAATGGTTGCGAGCGTGGTATGCAAAACATATGCACCCGAGAGCAGACCATTTCCGTGAGGATCTGATCAAGAATTTCGGGAAAGAGAAAGGGGATGCCATCAAGTTTGTTGAAGCTTATGAAATAAGTGAATATGGCGAGCAACCAAGTTCCTCAAGGCGGCGTGAACTTTTTCCATCACCTGAGCAAGCTAATACGAATGGAGCGCGCGTAGCGGGCAAGAATCGAACGATTTCTGCCTAGCCAATGTGTACTCGCTCCAAGAGAGACATCCTCTATGAAAAAAAAACAAAGCACCTATCTGAATCGCCGTAATTTCCTTGCATCTGGTATTGCAACTGGATCGCTCTTGACCCAGTCACGGTTATTGCATGCAAGAAGTGCGAATGAACAGATCAATTTAGGAATCATAGGCTGCGGCTCACGAGGGGGGAATCTTCAAGAAATCTTTGGGAAGATTGAGGGCGTACATGTCGCAGGATTATGCGATCCCGATCGTGAACGTCTTAGTCAGGCAGCTATTCGTTTAACACATGTCGTCGACACATGGACCGACATGCGTCATATGTTGGATTCGCCGGATATTGACGCGGTGGTGATTGCCAACCCTAACCACTGGCACTGTCTTTCCGCCATCTGGGCTATGCAAGCGGGCAAAGACGCCTATGTGGAAAAACCTCTCGGTCAAACTCAGTGGGAAGGTCAGCAACTGATCAAGGCAGTGAAGAAGTACGGTCGTATTTGCCAGGTAGGAACTCAACAGCGTTCCGATCCGATGCAAGCTAGAATCCGTGAGTTTCTGCATGAGGAACAAGCGCTGGGAAGCCTCGTGAGAGTCCACGTCCATCGCTTGGGTGTACGCAAGTCGATCGGCAAGCGTGACTTAGCATTACAGGTGCCCAATACGGTCGACTACAATCTTTGGCTTGGGCCAGCGGCAGATTTACCTCTGTACAGAGACAAGCTGCAATACGATTGGCATTGGATGTGGAATACCGGTTCCGGCGAGATGGGCAATTGGGGAGTTCACATTGTCGATGATGTTCGAGGGAATATTTTTCGAGACGAAGTCGCCTTTCCGACTTCTATCGCCGCGACTGGCGGACGTTACGTCTGGAACGATGCGGGCGAAACGCCCAACCTCCAATTTGCACTTCTCGATGCTGGCGGTGTTCCTGTGACAATCGCAGTTTGCAATCTCCCCCGCCAGGAGAATTCCCAGGCGATACTGGGGCCCAAATCGGGGTATGTTGCCTACTACGAGAATGGCCGCTATGAAGGACAGCGAAAACGTGGCGCGGCATTCGACGTCGATGGCAAACTGATCCGAAGCTTCGACGGAAATGGTGGTGATGGAATCCATCAGAAGAATTTCATTGATGCCTTGCGAGCAGGGAACTCCAATCTACTCAACACACCGGTAGAGATGGGATTTGCCTCAACGTCTTGGTGCAATTTAGCAAACATTGCAACACGAGCATCGTCCCCTGATGAAGATTCCCAGGTGATCAGCAAAGTATTTGGAGAACAAGCACACCAAGATGCGCTCGACTTCATGCATCGCGTCACGCAGGCGCATGCTGTAGGTAGTGCCTCCAAGACCCCGCAACTGGGTACGGTATTGCATTACGATACCGAAAACGATTGCTTCTCTGGCGCGCAGGCAGATGCAGGCAATCAGTTACTTAAGCGGAACGACCGTGCCCCTTTTACGGTACCCGAAATTTAAGCCCGCATGTCCCAATACTGTTCGGCACGAGGGTATTTCTCCGTAAGCGCGCACCAGAACCGTGTCACGTTGTCGATTGACACGCGTCGGCAATTTGCGTATAGGGACTTCGATTTTTGTTCCGCCGTCGAGCATCTCGTTTTTCTCGTTTTCGCTCCGCCCGATCTTTCCGCTCCTTGACACGATATTGGCGGATTGCCTCAGGATGTGTCGCGGCCCAATTCCACGGGAGCAGCGGTTCGTAGCCGGTCACCCCAGCGAGAAGCTGATCGAGAACGTCTTCAACCCTGGATTATTCACGAGATCGGTTTCTGCGTGAGCGCCCACCAGCACCCTAGCTCCCGCTAGGCTTGTGCCGCCCGTTCTCGTGCTTGTCGCGCAGCGCGGCGGGTTTGCTTTCTCTCGGCTTTG
>JAADGV010000084.1 GCA_013152205.1 Planctomycetota bacterium | reverse complement strand
GGGTGTGATCGTGCGGCAATCGACAGACCTCATCGCCTGCGACGATCCAGAAATCGCTCGGGCTCTCCGATATATCCGACAGAACGCGTGCAATTATCTGACGGTCAACGATGTTCAGCTTCAGATTCGCCTTTCCCGGTCGCTGCTCAATCGGCGATTCAAAAAGCACATTGGGCATTCGCCCAAACAAGAAATTGTGCGTGTGCAAATCGAAACGGCAAAACGCTTGCTCCTCCGTTCTTCAAGCCAACTCCAGACGATCGCCGAGCAGTGCGGTTTTCATGAGGCTTGGTATTTCATCTCGGTCTTTCGTAAGCAAACGGGAACGACCCCGGGAGCGTATCGTAAGAGGCAGGGGCGGCATGAGGGAACACAATAGCATGTGACCTATAGTTTGTATTGATGTGATATGAATATTGTTTGTGCGAATAGTGGCAGCAGGTTACCTTGAGGGGGGTAATAGGACAAGAAGTCAATACTGCATAAAACGGTTAATCCGACCCTATGACACAACGCACCGCCCCTGCCGAAACGGGAGGCACGAAGTCCCCCGTTAGGCCTCAGGCCGGAACCACTGCTCGCACTCCATTGAAAAGTGGTTCCGTGATCGTACCAGCGGCTGGATCTGCGATACCGGCAGCACATATCACTTCTTGGGCAACGGGGCCTTTAGCCGCATCGGCCCAAGGAAAACCGACCGATGTGCAAGTCACGGCCGCAGCGATAACCCTGCTGCCTGTTTCAACACGTGTTCCACTGAAGTTCGGGGAAGAAGTTCTGACCACTGTCGTTTGTCTTCGCGTGCGATTGCAGGTTTGCGATAAGAATGGTCGTACGGCCGAAGGTTGGGGCGAGACGCCATTATCGGTTCAGTGGGCTTGGCCAAGTCAGACTGCTTATCAGCAACGTCTCGATTCACTGATCGGTTTCTGCGAAAAGCTTAAGACCGCATGGCCCGCCTACAAGGGTACCGGGCATCCTCTCGAAATCGGGCACGATTTTATGCGCGACGTGCTTCCTTCCTTGCGCAGCGACCACAATGCATCCACGGAGACTGACGATGAGCTGCCCTATTTAGCGGCTCTCGTTGCAAACAGCGCATTTGACATCGCGATGCACGATGCCTATGGGAATTTGCATGAGGTTGATATTTACGATACCTACAATGCAACATTTATGAATCGCGATCTCTCCGGTTTTCTTGAACCCGCGAAAAACCAATGCAAAGCCATCTCATTCTCGGGCCTTTTTCCAGAAGATTTCCTTGTCACCTCTCCTCCGCAGCGGCTTGCCGCGTGGCATTTGGTTGGAGGGCTCGATCCTTTAGAGTCCAATGAACTTGTCGGCGTACAACCGGAGGATGGCCACCCAGTTTTGCTTCGAGACTGGATCAAGACGGATGGTCTCCAGTGCTTGAAGATTAAGCTTCGAGGCAACGATTTGAAGTGGGACTACGATCGACTCGTGCAGGTTGGAGCCATCGCCATCGAAACGGGGGTTGAGTCTCTATCGACCGATTTCAACTGTTGTGTGCGTGAGCCTGAGTACGTCAATGAAATTTTGGATCGTCTCTGTGTGGCACAGCCATCCATTTATGATCGGCTAACCTATGTCGAGCAACCTTTTGAGTACGAATTGGAGCATCGGCGAATGGACGTTCACTCGGTCTCCGAGCGCAAGCCATTGTTCCTAGACGAAAGCGCCCACGATTGGCGGCACGTTCGCTTGGGGTATGAGCTTGGTTGGACGGGCGTTGCGCTGAAAACCTGCAAGACGCAAACCGGTGCGTTGCTAAGTCTTTGTTGGGCCAAAGCACATGGCATGCAGTTGATGGTGCAAGACCTGACCAATCCAATGCTGGCTCAGATTCCACACGTCCGACTTGCGGCGCATTCAGGCACGATTTGCGGGGTTGAAACCAACGCGATGCAGTTTTATCCAGAAGCGTCCGTGGCTGAAGAAAAAGTTCATCCGGGCCTCTACCGGCGACGAGAAGGTCAAGTGAACCTGTCGACAATTTCTGGCCCCGATTTGGCTATCGAATCGATGAAATCAATTGTCATCCAGGCCAGGAAAAGAAGATTGTGGGTGATCAAAACACGTTGGTTCCAACAAAAGCGAATGTCAAATGCGCAACGCGACAGGGCAGGTCGTCGATCCGCGTGGAAAATTCAGCTACAAGTGAGTGGATAACAGCATTCTGATTTGGAGAAATAATCATGCCTAGCAAGATCAATCGCAGAGACTTCCTTGACCGTTCAGGGAAAGCCAGCCTCGGATTGGCTAGTGGAATCACCCTGATGAGTAACGCCCAATCGGTGCGTGCGACACCGGCTAACGAAAAGATTACTTTGGGTTTGATCGGCTGTGGAGGACGCGGCCCACATCTGGCCAGAGGATTTCTCGAGCGCGGCGATTGTACCTTCGCAGCAATTGCCGACGTAAACGAGTCAATTTTGAATGGTCGGGCAGCCGAAATAGCTGGCAATCAAGACGGACACACCCCGGCCGTGTTTGGGGACTTCCGAAAACTTCTCGACGACAAGTCGATCGATGCCGTAGTGATCGCCACGCCCGATCATTGGCACGCACTAGCGACTGTCTGGGCCTGCCAAGCAGGCAAAGATGTCTACGTCGAAAAACCGCCGACGCACGATTGTTGGGAAGGGCAAAAGATGATCGAGGCGGCCCGCAAATACGATCGTGTGGTCCAATGTGGATTCCAAAATCGCAGTGCCCCGTACAACATTGAGGCTAGGAAATACATCGAGTCTGGAAAGCTAGGTGATATTCATTTCTGTCGAATTATCAACCAGAAACCGCCCTGGGGAAATTGTCCCGTGGTGCCCGATAGCGATGCTCCGGCAGGAATGAACTGGGACATGTGGAACGGCCCCGCGCCCGAGCATTCCTACAACTCCAGCATGCACAAATGTTGGCATCACCAATGGTGCTACTCGGGTGGCGACATGGCCAACGACGCGAGCCATCAAATTGACTTGGCTCGCTGGTTACTAGGCGTAAAATACCCCAAAACGGTTTATTCCACCGGGGGACGGTTTGCCGAGCAGTCCGCAGCCCAAACTCCCGATACGCAGGTCGCTCTTTTCGACTTTGACAAACTAACGGTCAGCTTCGAACTCACCCTTTTCGCCCCATACATCCTGAAAACCGACTCGGGCGTGCGCGACAACGATATGTTTCCCTATTGGATGCAAAACTCGACTCGCATCGAAATTTACGGAACCAAGGGGATGATGGTCGTGGGGCGCCATGGCGGAGGTTGGCAGGTGTTCGTTCGGCCAAAAAGCCGTCAACCGGTGGTGAAGGATCAAATGTACGGCCGATTTCCGGATCCCGAGCACAAAGAGAATTTCTTGGATTGCATCCGAACTCGCGAGCTGCCCAATTCTGACATTGAAGAAGCGCACTTGAGCGCCCTGATGATTCACTACGCCAACATCAGCT
>JAADGV010000083.1 GCA_013152205.1 Planctomycetota bacterium | reverse complement strand
ATGGCACCTCTGGTCACACTGTATATGAGTGTTGAATTCGGATGCTTACCCAGATTGACAATACAGTAGTGTCGAGGCGATTATGCGGTTTGTGCCGAGCGAAACTCACGCAAGAAAAGGCAAAACCTCCATATCCGTCTTAGGTGCTCCGGCCTGGCTGCGACAGCCCAAGATTGACGGATACCTGTCGGGGCATTTTTCACGCCGCAACGACCGGCGCGTGTGTTGAGATGGTCAATGCGCGACAAGTGGGACAACTCTGAGATTGTTGGAAATGTTCGGCGTGGCGTTGGGTGAGACGTTCGTCGAGTGCTCGTGCGACGTAACGTCCCGCCTGATGTCCGACTCCTCAATGGTGGCAAAGTCGGTCTCCTTCGGCGGACGACCGCCATCTCCAAAACCGTCTTCCGCCAGCACCGCTAGCAACTCCTGCATCTTCTGTTGTGCCAATGGAGACAACTCAAACTGGTCGATTGGGGATTCCTTTCCCATGGTAGATTCCTCCCTTGTTTAGCTAGATCCCCCTCATAATTCCCAAAACGGGGCTTGCTGGATCTTAATCTTCCACGCCAAATTCACCTATCGAGAATCTCTACAACGGGAGACCCCAGAAGTAAGGGCCTGCACCCTTCACGTGCAAGCTATTTGGTTTGCTCTTGCCGCTCCCTCTGTGGGTTGCTAAAAGCGTCGTCACTTTTCGTACGTTGGTTCTCTCTTCTACTACCACCGAGCCACTTCGAGGACGATGTGTCTGTCGAAGTGCGCGGTTAAGGATCAGCCCAATGGCTACATTGTTACCTCGATTCATCGCGGCATTTTCTGCTGCAACCTTGTTATTACTGTTCGCTGCAATCCGGCCTGCTGAGGCTGCAGACCGTCCGAATCGCGTGACGTCTACGGATGTTGCGGCGGGGCGTTGGATGGATGCGTTGCTCGATCCCGACCTCAAGCCGGCTCCGCGCCCGCGCAGCAATCGTCCTCGCCCACGACGACGCCTAGCACAGCAACGCACAAATTTAAGAGGCAAGTTGGTCAGAAATTCGGGTGCCACCGATGGTACACCGCCCTTTGCGTTGGTCGATCGTTATGGCGGAGTGTTGCGCTACGTCGAGCCGGTCGATTCGGTCGATCTCAAAAAACATCTGGGACAGGCGGTTTCTGTCCGGCACGACACGGGCGATATTTTGCTTGCTTCGCAGTTGGCACTACCGAGAATAAATCGAACCAGCACGCGAGTGACCACGGGTCTGAATCTCGCACAGTATGGAGGTCGATTTTTGTGTTGAGGCTTTGGAGGAAGCACTCTCAAAGGGGACGCCCGAAATTTCCAATACGGATCAAGGCTCACAGTTCACCAGCCAAGATTTTACTTCGCCGCTGCCTTTTCGCACAGGCAAATGGCCAGGACGTTGCCATTAGCATGGACGGAAAAGGCCGCGTGATCGACAACATGGTGATCGAAAGACTTTGGAGAACGGTCAAATACGAGGAGGTCTATCTCAAAGAATACGTCACCGGAGCCGATTGTTATCGAGGGCTTGACCAGTACCTGAACGACTACGGACATCAACGTCGTCATTAGTCGCTCGACCGAAAAACACCCTGGGAAGTTTACCGTCCCAGTCGACCAAAGAAGAAGAATTCTTCTATCTAAACTTGGCCCGCCGGTGGTCCGATAATTGGGGTCCACTTCACTTCTGGTATGTCAAGTCCTGAATCCATTCGTGACGAACCTGAAATAAGTGAAGGCGAACTGCCGAAAAATCGAAAAAACAATAAGCCTCGGTTTAACGCAGAAGAGCTTTCCCAATTGCAGTACGCTCGTGTAATGTTCGATCGCTCACACAAGCTAAAGCAAACCGGGCAACCAACACAAGCACGGGATCTCGCTATGATAGCTACGAGAACTGTCTATAAGCATTACGGAAAATATTCTAGAGAATATGCACGATGCCTCAACCTACTTGCTCGCATTGATTGTTTGGTAGAAGACTACAAGGAGGCTGAAAAAGCTTTGGAAGCAGCACGGGCAATAATGGCTACTCATCCAGTAGAAGGCAGCTGGGGCTGGGTCCAAATGGGTATCGATGCAAATCTCGCGCTCGCCAAATCCAAGCTCAAAAAATTCAATGATGCGGAATCCCTATATCAGGAAATCTTGAAAAGGCATGACAAAGCCAAGGATACTCGCGCCTATGCAATTACTGAGATTAGCCTTGGTAACTGGTACTTGGATAAAGGGGACTATAACCAAGCAGAGAAATACATACGTCAGAGTTATTTATCAGTAAGAAAGCATGCCACAGAAAACGAACCGATTTATATTGGTGCTATAGTTGCGTTGGGGAAACTAAATTTACACAAGAAGGAATATGCGGAGGCTGAAAAGCGATTAACACGTGCTCATTACCTACAGCAGGCCTTTAATGGTAAAAGCAGCTTTCAGTATGCAGATATCGCATGTTATCTGTCTGACCTACATGCTGAACAATCTCGTGTTGAACCGGCCCTCAGTTTTCTCCGAAAAGCACTGGCCGTAAGAGAAAAAGCCCTTGGCAAGGACCATCCACTAGTTTTAAAAACCTCACAAAGAATTATCGAGTTGCAAGTAAGTACAACTCAGCAATAAGGGGAAAAGGGGACATTCTAAATATTGCCTCTTCACCAGAATCTGTGGGTGAATTTTGGTTCGGGTAGGGCTCCGAGGTTGTGATCTAGGGCGATTTCAATGGCATTGTAGGTGCGAAAGCCGTACGATTTTCTGGTGGTCCGTTTGACTTTGTTGTCCCAGTTGTATTGACACAAAGGGCCCTCGACAACGCCAGAGGAAAGCGCCCCTTTGGCCCGAAACCAGTTGAGAATCAGCTCTCGATGGTTGCGTAGTGTACGGGCGACCTTCTTCATCGGTTCGAGTTGGCTCCGCATCGTTCGCGTACACCACTGATCGAGGAATTTTCCAGCCCAAATTGGACCGACGTACTCTCAGAACTGCTGTCCTGTTGAGAGAAACGGGGGCTTCCCGCAGCAAGTGAGCTCGCACCGACCGCAGGTTGTACTTCAACAGTTCCGACAATTTTACCGTTTGCTTTTCCGTCAGATTCTCCCGCCGCTTGAGTAGACACCAACGCGAGTGCTTGAGGATCGGCTCGTAGCCATCGGCCTTCATTTGCCTTGCCTCCCCAGCTCGTACTTCGTCGATTGCCCCCGTTTCATTTGGTAAGTGGCATCTTCTGCATGATATGGAATCGGTCGAGTACATGGATCGCATGCCCCGCCTTCTTGGCAATCACTCTCAAGTACGGTTTCCACATATCACTACACACAAACTTCAGTTTACCGCAGCGCTCTTTGCCGAGCATTCGGAAGAATCGTAAGAAGGTCTTCATCGTTCGATCTTTCCCAATCCACAGCAGCCGCTTGCGCCCGCCGTCGATTTGGTAGACGAACGTCAGGTATTTGTGTCCCTGCTGCCACTGCACTTCGTCGACACCGATCGACTCAATACCTTCCAAATTACGATGGGCCAAACCCCACGAAACCGCGTGTTTTACTGACCGAAACACGTTCTGCCAGGTCGTCTCCAAGGCATCGGCCACGCCCTTCCATGAAAGCCGCTTTGCCCAGCCCGAGAGAAACCATCGGTAGGTCGTCGTCAATTGGTTCTTTCCATCGCACCAAGGAACTCTTTCGACCTTCACGCCACACCTTGGGCAATCAACACGTCGCATTGCGTAGACGAAGTAAACAGTAATTTGCCACAACGGCACAAACTCAAACCGACGCTCGGCAAGGCGGTCGTAGCCGGGGGCCTGTTTGTCGCAATCCGAGCAGATCGCTCGACTGTTGGCCCGTGGTTCGATGGGGATTTCGATCTCTGTCTTCGTTTTGGGGTTGGCCCATCGCGCTTCTTGGTAAACAAACGACTTGTATCGCTCGACCCCACGTTTCCCAGTAAAAGGGTGAGGATAGTTTTCAGTTGCACGGCTGTGGGGTTCTCTGGAAGGATGGTGCTTCGCAACAACATCCATAACCGGAAATCTCGCGGCCGTGTACTTGTTCTCTGGGGTTCGGGCTTGGTTGACACAAATCGTCTCGACCACGAACAGATGATAGTGATGAGACCTTTTGAATGAGGGAAGATGAGCCCTGCCGTCGTCTTCGCTCTCGCTGCACATCCTTCACCCCAGCTGAGGATGTGTGGCGAGAGTGGAGGCGTAAGGCAGGGTCCCGGCGCGCCGGGATTGTTGAGCTGGAGCTGAGATCCATTCGTCAAAATAACGCTATTTCGCCCACAGATTCTGGCGAAGAGCC
>JAADGV010000099.1 GCA_013152205.1 Planctomycetota bacterium | reverse complement strand
TCTAGCGAAAATGCTTTCATCTGATATCCCTCTATAGATCAGATGACATCTTTACACAATATTCGGGAACGGATAAAGGTAAGTTGCTCTAGAATCCCGGGTCTTGCAAACAACGTACTCAGCCCCGTCTGGAGCCTCATCGAACGCCTTTTCGAGGTATGGGGCAACTCAGGAAAGATCGGCACAACTCGCTCTTCATGGCCAACGTGGTGTTCTGTCTTCACGCACCGCACCAGAAAACGCTGTTTGTCCCATAGTACATCAGACCATTTGAGCCCCAGCACCTCGGTAGGACAGCGTAGGCCGCCATAGCGGGCCAATGCAAAAATCACCTTCCAATCGGTATTGGGGCAAGCTTCGAGCACCTTGCGGCTATCCTCAGCCGTTACAAAGTACATCCGTTTTGGATTCTCGACCATTGCCGACTTGAGACCGTCAAACGGGTTTAGTTCAATCAATCGGTAATCCTTCGCCACATTGAACAGCGTCTTTGCTATGGCCGTTCTCTTGCGTACTGTGTTCTCGGCTCGCCCTGCCACGATCGAGCGCCGCCATGCCGCTGCATCGCCTTTGGTGATCGCACGTAGGGGCTTGTTGCTGCCAAAATATTCAACAAGGGATTTGTGAGTAGCCTGCCATGCCTTGCGAGTTCCAAGCTTCACGTCGGCGCGGTCCGCTTTGTACTTCTCGATGAATGCCCCAAGCGTTGCACTGCCACGAGACTCAAGTAAACCAAGCTTCGCAAGCTTTTCTGTCAGCACTTCGTCGAGCCTAGCAACCCACTTGGCCGTTTCGCCATCAATGGGCTGCTTGCTCAGCTTGGCCGTGAGCAGGTGCTCCACGTACACCTTGACAGATTCGGCGGTACGTTTCGGCATCCTACCGAGTCGCAAGGTTTGCCGCCTGCCATTCGCATCGGCGTATTGAATCTCTCGGCGTCCATTGGGTCGGTTGACTACGCTTGCCATGAGTTACTTTCCTTTGCGATAAATATCTTTCCGGTGGGCGATGCGGAGAGCAAGAACGACTAGCTTGGCGTCTTGGATTTCGTAAACAACGCGGTAATCAGCAATACGGATTCGCCACAGAGCATCTGCCCCCTGTAGTTTCTTGACTCCAGCCGGGCGCGGATCGTCTTCCAGCGTCTCGATTGCTCGCAGGATGCGTTTTTGATCGTCGGTCGGCAGCTTTCGCAATTGCCTTACGGCTGCCGGTGCAAAGGCGATCTTGTACTTTCGTTTGGCCATGGCAGCTTACAACCCCAGTTGCTTTTTCACTTGGCTGTACGGGATCGGTTTTTCGCCTTTACGTTTCATTTCGGCAATCGCCCGTTTCGCCGCCTTCACGTCTTCGCCGTCCTCAATCGCTTCGAGCATCGCCAAGTCTTCAAGCGACACAATCACCGCCGCCGGTTTTCCGCGTCGCTCCAAAATAACTCGCTCGCCGGTGTAGATAACGCGATTCAGTGCGTCAGCCAAATTGTTACGGATTTCAGCTATCCCGATATTCATGGTTCGTGCCTCTCAGGTTTCAATGACATCACCCAACTTGAGTGCTATATGTACATTATGGGCGCATTTACCATAAACGTCAAGTCGTCATTGTTTCTTGTCAGATTCTTCGGGTCGATAGCCCACAAATCGCCCGCAATGCTGGCAAGTCGAGCGTATCCAGTCGCGTTGGTCTCGCTGGGGTTCATCTTGCCAGTTATCGAGATTGTTGTGTTTTGGGCAGTGGGGCGGCCCCTTCGGTTCGTTGCCGACAGTCACGATTGCGGGCAGTGCTCCGGTGGGTATCTCGGCTGGCGGTTGCCCCCATGCGTGTTGCAGTTGGGCGAGTACGGTGGCGTCGGTGGCGGTCATGGGGAATTGCCTTTCTGTTCTTTGTGTCCAACTTCCCGTTAGGGAACCAAAAGTCGGACGCCTTCTGGTCCCTTATGGGATACCGGAACTACGGTTCCGCAGTGCTGGTATCAAAAGTTCCGCAGTTAACCGGAACCACGGTTCCGCAGTGAGTCCTTCGTAAGTGGTGCAATTCGGTATCTCGAAGCCCCCCGATTTAGGCCACCGAGATACACAACCTTTACCAAGCCGAGCGATTCGAGCCGCCGAATAGCCTTGCGTACCGCTCGTTCAGAAAGCCCGGCGCGTCGAGCGATATCAGTTTGCGAAGTGCGGGCCGTTCCGTCCCGCGTGTCGCGGTAGAGCACCAGCCAAACCGCAACGCTAGCCCTTGGCAGTTCGCGTAGTGTGAAGTCTACGAAGTTATTCAGGTCTGCGAATCTCCCAACAGCCTTTCGCTTTCTGATCCTAGCTTTCAGCTTTCCGCTTTGCTCCGGTTCCACCGGCGGTAGCACGCTGCACCCGGACAGGATCGGTGGTTCTGTGTTTCGTTCTACCACTGCTCGCCCCCTTTTGCGTCGTCGGCTGCCGGTTCGGTGGCATCCCAACATTGGGCCAACGCCGTTTGTAGCTTGCCATTGCCTGCCGGTTGCCATTCTTCACCGTCGGCGGTCGGCATAAAACTCTGGCGAGCACCGTGAAATTGCAGTTCGATATCGTGCGGCTCGGTGTGGCGGGCTTTCAGGTGTCGAAGATGCACGATGCCCGCTTTTTTCCCGTCAGGCGATAGGATGTAGGCGTCGTCGGCCCCAAACTCCAGTTCGCTCGATTCCCGGAAACTGGCCAACGACAACGCATCGTAGGTGCTGCGCCCGCTACGGTCTTTCTGACGGCTCACGGCTGCGACTACCACCACGGCAACGCCCGCATCGGCGAATTGCCGTAGGTAGTTCATCGTCGCATCGACACTGCCCCGCCGGTCGTTGTGCTGTCCCGGTGGCGGTATCCGTTGGATGTAGTCGAGTACGATCAGATTCGCGTCGAAGGCATCCGCCGAAGCCGCCACGTTAGCCAGGTCGAACGGGGGCCGCACAAAGCAAAGCCGGTCGGCAATGTGTTCTAGCGTGTTCATCGCTTGGTCAATCCGATCGGCATGGGCCGCAGCCAGCTTGCGATAGCGAATATCACGGGCGTCAATTCCCGACAGCCGGGCCAATTGACGGTCGAGCAAAACACTTGCTGGCATTTCGATATTGCATACCAACGCCCGTAGCGAATCATTCAGTCGCAGAGCATCGACCACGCATTGCATCGTAAATGCCGTCTTGCCAGCGCCGGGCGCTCCGCCGATGAGCGTGACCAGCTTGGGACCAATCTCGATACGCGATAGCTCACCCGTTCCAACCGGATAAAATTCAGGGGGCGTACCGGTCAGTACGTCGTCTCGCCAAGTGTCGAACACGTCGGCAGCTGTCTGGAAATTGGTACTAGGGGTATTCACGTTTCATTCCCCTTTGCGTCAAGTCCTGTCAATTGCTGGCAAGACCGACTCTCAAACGCTACAGAATCGCCCCTGTCGCGTTTTCCTACGCCTTGGCCTATCGAGTCAGATTGCATGGCAACCGCTGTTCTCAGGCCGCCCTGGGGCGTCGTTTCGGTTGCCGAAGCATTCAGCCCACATTGAATCTGCCGCCGTACGTCGGAAGGCGATAAACCGCTGTCGAGTCCGCTTTCGTTCAGCAAGGCATAAGCCAACGCCGACGGGCAACCAAACTCGCCAAGGTTCGCGGCTGCCGAGAACAACAGCCGGTGCCGGTCGCCAACCGTAGCGCCATCGCGAATGAATTCAAGTGTTGCCCGATTGAGCGTCACCGCTCCGCTTGCCTTTCGGTCATTGCGGGAAGTTTTCTCGGCAGCCAGTTGGACGGCGACCTCTTGCCAATCCTCAACTGCTGTTTGGCAAACGGCAAAACCGGTAGGCACGTCGAACGGCTCAGGAGTGGCGGCCAGTTTGGCAATTGCTTCGGGCGTTAGGTGCAACAATTCATCGAACGTAAGCCATCGCTTGTGCAGCCCCGTCTTGGGATGTCGGCTGTTGGGTGCTCGAAATGCCCGCACCTTGTCGTAGACGCCCGTATCGATTGCGATGCCTACACGCCCGGCAGCCAACTCAGCAAACCGCCGGGCAAGTCGATTGAATTCGCCCGATGGCTCTGACTGCCAAAGCATCGTCGGTAAACCAACATGAAACCCCTTCGAGCCAGAAAAAAACAACAGCAGGTCGTCGCCATCAATGCCGTACCGCTCGACCAACGAAGCGGCCAACTTGCGGGCATCGACAACCGCAAGGTCCAAGCGGCCTTTTCGGTCTATGTCGAACCAAAGCCAAGCCGACCAGCACGGGCCAACATAGCCCTTGGTGCTGCCGGTTCGCTCTAAGTGCTGCCGAAATTCATCGCCAAACTGAAAGGCCGACAAGTACGCTTCGCGGTCTACTTCGGCTCGCTGGTCACAAGCGGCATAGCCAGCCAAGGCGTTGGCCGCATCGATCAATCGCCTTTCGTTGTGACAATCGCCAACGATGCGAAACCCGTAGGGGCAATTGCTAGAAGTCATCGTTGGCCCCTTCCGTGTGCTGCGTGGCAGCACGGCTAGTCCCGCCACCGCTTGCGTCTTCGCTCGGCGCGAACGCATCGACCTCCGGCTTGTCGAAGCTCAACACGTCAAACCGCCTTACGCGGTTACGCTCGACGCCGTCGTCGTCTCGACGCAATGCTAATTTCACTTTGCATCGGATGCCCGCCGGCAACGGCTGTTCCAGTTGGTCGAGCGACGTAACGCCCAGTTTTCCTAGGTCTCGCTTAGCCATTGGCAAAGCGGCTGGAGTCAACCAAATATCGTGCCAGAATTGCCGCCCAGCGTGCTCGCCTTCCAGGACGCGAAACGTGAGCTTGTAGCCCGGCGTCGCATTCGAGCGGCTGTTTTCCAGTTCGCCTGCGATAACCCGAGCGATATATTCACCCGCTGGCAACGGCCCAAATTCGTCTGCCGCGTCGGTTGACCCCCAAAGATTGCGGATGTCATCTCCGCCGTTTTGGCCTAAAATATCAGATAGCTTTCCCATTGATTCGGTTTCCTTTGATCGAGGGATTGGATTTTTGAAAGCAGCCGTGTTGCCACGCAACACACGGCGAACTAACGGGCAACGCTCACAACGTCGCCCGTTTCGCTTGCGCCGGCGTCGACCAACGGCAACGCAAGTTGCGCCCCGGTTGTTAGATCAGGCAACGGTCGATGCGAAGCGAGCCACGCTTGCGCCCTACGAGCATCGACCAATTGCCAGACCGTAACCGGTCGAGCATGGGCAATCGCCCGCGTCGTAGTAGCAAAACCGACGCGCCGAATGATGCCCGCCCGAGCCAAGTGCCCCGGCACCGCGCCAAAACATTTTGGATCGATGCCTGTGGGCAACTCGATAGCGTCGCGAACGTCATCGATTGTCGCGGTGCCATGCTCCAACAGTCTCAGCAACAATACTCGCCGAGCAGCGCAAATGTACTGTTCACGGCGAGCCTCAAGCAGCACATGAGCCGCTTGCTTACGGGCGTTGCCAGCTTGATTAGGGAAGGTCATTTTGCACCCCCTTTTGAGCAAGAGGGGCAACCATCATCGAGCCAGTCGTTCAGCTCATCGCGCCGCCAGCGGATGAGAGCGCCAAGCTTGACGGGTACAGGCAGCCGCCCGGCATCGGCTAGGCGATAAACGTGACGTTGCGAGCAACCGAGCATCGCGGCCACAGCCCGAACGTCGAGCAGGGCGGGCGGTGCATCAGCCGACAATTGGGTAGAAAGGGTCATCAGTAGACCTCCGTTTGTGATTTTGCTGGCGTGTCAGCCACAGCACGCGACTGCCAGAGCACGCCTTCTATAAACCACAAACCGGACCGGGCGGACCGGTCCACTTTTTTGCGGGTGGTGAAAGAAAATCGCTAGCGGGCTAGAGTTTGCCGCCGAAAAGAAAAATCAGAAAAAAGCGGAGGCGGTCCGCTTTCGGTCCGCTTTTCTGGGCAGACCGCTAGATTTCGTCGGCGAGAACGATGCTATTGCCAGTCGTCGGGGCAACTCTGGGCGTGTTCTTTTGCTCGCCGTGGTATTTTCGCCCTGCCCTTAACTGCCGCTGCCAAGTTGAGAATGTTGGCAGGGTTTCATCTTCTTCAAGTTGGTTTTGGTCCATCCAGTCGTAAATATCTCGGTCGCGGGCACCATCCAACTTAGCATTTGAATCAATCGCTGCCTTATACTGTCCATACGCTTTCTCTTCGGACGGCTTCAGCTTGGCGGCGGCGTCGCCTACTGCCGCTTCAACGCCCGGATTAGCGTTTGTGTTCCCGGTAGCCCCGTCGCCCCCAGAGACGTTGCTAGTTGCCGGTGATTCGGCGGTAGACTCCAAGGTCTTTGCAGCGTGTCCCCCTAGATCGCTAACATTAATGAAATCTTCGTTACCGGTCACTTTGCGCCGGATTGCTTCAAGAGTCCGACAAAGCGACCGGACTTTATTGATGTCACGAGGGGCTTTTCCACTGACATATTTCTTAAACCAATGGATCGGCGAAGGGTCGATATCGCCTTCGTCCACAAACGAAACGACTCTTTTTAGGTCATCTATTAGATCATCGCGCCGCTGGTGCATACGCTTCTGGGTGGCATCGAGAAGCCGGATTTCTCCTCCATCTCGCTGCCAGTATTGGTCACTGACCTGATTGAGCCCGTCAGCGACCCTTGGCCAGAGTGCCTTGAAGAATGCCTCTTTGTCGCCATACTGCGGGCCCAACTGATTCATAGTCACTTGCCTTTCGATGGGCCGATCCAAGCGGGCCGTGCTAGGCAAATGAAAAGCACCGCGCCCACGTGAATCGTTCGCCGAGAGCTACTCGGCTACCCGTTTTCTAGTTCTCCCCCCTCCCCAAAAGGGGTACCCGCCATCGCTGCTGGTGACGCGCGTGTCAACTCCGAAGCACATTTCCACTACTGAGGCTCATCGCGTGTTCGCTGTTGCCCTTCGTTTACCGCTCGGGTGAATCAGGTAAGCATAGTTTGGCGTATTCAATTTGCATCGTCTACCGACCATTTTCCTCTATCCAACAACAGACCGGACCATCGCCAGCAAGCTAACCCGCACCGCCTGGGACAGATCGGGCCAAACATCGACAATCGCTCGAAGATCCGGCGGAAACGCGGCCAATTGTGCGCCAGTTACGTCGGATTTTGCGCGCCCTGTTTCAGAAAGTGTCGTTTTTCCCGACGTTTGTGTTGGTTGTTCGAATCCCGTGTCGCCCACTAGAGGAATTTCCCCCAACGTTACTATAGTAGCGTTTTTCTTGTTTCGCAGGCTTTGCCGTAACCTCGTGCGCGAGGATGTGGCTATGTTCTGCTCTTTCTATTTGGCTGTCGTTTGGCGTGCTTGCCACTTTGCGCAGCAATACCACACCGAGATTAACAGGAATGGGATCACGCTGTATCCGTAAACTGTGACGCCAATGATTGGGCCTTTTTCTGGAATGAGCAACACCGGAAGAAACAACGACGCCACAAATGGTAGGTACCAGATTTTGATCCATTTCCGGATCGCCTGGAAATTATCCTCCAGGAAGACACGTGGCAAGATAAATACACTCACCCAACCAGCCACGAGGCCTAGCTGATTTGCTCCGGGGTTAGACCAGGGGGAATTGCCGAGCAGCCCCCATTCGACGCTGAACCCTACTGTCATGTAGAAAATGGCAGAGAGGGTTGTTTCCGATCCCTGATGCTTTATGAGTCGCCTCGTCAACTTGGAAAGCCCAAACATGACGGATAGCGCAACCGACCAGAAGACCAAAGACATCAGGAAAAGCGTGAATGTCATTCCTTTGAATATCGAAACAATAAGTTCCTGGGGTGCCATCAGAATGAGGCCGCAGCAAACATATTTGAAGTATGGGGCCATTGATTCTAAGCAAATTACGAAGCACTGCGTCGGATGACGTGCATTGAAAGCCAGGGGGCCGCAACCCCCTGGCTTAGCGTTGACACCTTTTAACTTCTGAGCAAATCAGAGCGTGCGAAGGCGGGTTAGGCGTAAACCGGCCAAGGCGAATAGGGCCAAAACCCAGGTGGATGGCTCTGGGATTGCGATCGTGGGAAGTTGCCGTATGGTGAACTCCGTGATTCCGTCTGGCACATCGATGGGGAACGTGAAATTGAAAAAGGCGCCGTTAGGAAATATTCCGCCTTCTACGTCAATCGTGTCCTCAGCGATCACCATCGTGGTGAAGGGGCCGAAGTCGTAGACCGAGTTTTCGTCGGGTGCATCGAAGTCGAGTCCGTCTCCGGGCGTCGACTGAACGAAGTCAATGCCCGTCCCAAAACCGAGCACTATGTGATAATCGGTCCAATCGATCCCGGTCGAGTTGTCGACGCCCTCTCGGAGTTCATATTCAGTCACCGAACCGGTATCTAAGGTTTCGTCGACCGTAAACAGGATGTCGATGTAGTTGATCGAGTTAAAAGACTTTTGGTTGATCCGCAGCAAGTTTGGGGACGAGCCAACAACGTCGTCGTTCCCCGTCAGGTCGGCATTAACAGTGTTGTTATAAGACATGCTGAAGAGCCCCGGCCCCGAGGCCGTTGGGACAGCCGGCACCGGCACCATTCCGGCCTGAAGGTGATGAGTTCCGAGCAACAGCAGAGAGAGCACGGAAAAAAAGTTGCCGAGTGGGCGGGCGATCGTCAGACAAGGAATCAAATCTTTCATGGTAATCTTTCTTTTGAAAGGTAACGTGGATTTCATTAGAACTCGTGCTGAACGCACACCTAGTGGTTACCGTTGATGGTTTTAGCGGTTTACTGGGACATCACGATTCTGCATTGAGAAACGTTTCTCTCAATGAGAGTGTCCTCACTGCTAGATTCTTCTCGGTCTGATTTATTGACTTTGCAATCCTCCTTCTATGAATTTTGGGATTTGTTGATTTAAGGTTTCTCGCAACAGCCGTAATTTCTCTGTTAGCACGTATGGCGTGTAAACATAGTCCTGCTCGAATTGGTAGCCGAGGCGTGAATCGCGTTGGGCTGCGACCAAAGAACCTTCGGTTCGTGCGATCTCTTGGCGAAGGATTTCAGTCATGCGCTGCAAAATCTGCTTTTTCTTATCCTGCTCAGGGGTTTTCGTAAGTGTGAATCGCAAATCTTCAAATTCCAGAATGGCCTGGTCGCTACGTAGCATGCGCTGCATCTGCTCGGCTACCTGTACTTCTTTCAACGCTCCGGCTTGTTTGGATTTTGGCGCCCGAAACGCGGCCTCGCGATAGCTCCGCAAGCCTTCCTCCATCTGGTCTGCCGCCAGGAGTAGGTATTTGTTGAAAACGGGTAGGACCGGCACTGCCTTTGCATCTTTCTTCGGTTTGACGATGCCAGACACTGCTTGTGCGTACCGTTCTGCCTTATTCGTTCGGTTGGTAAAATCGGGCAAGAAGACCATGCGGCTGCGTGTATAGGGCCAATACGAATTGATCTTTGTGCCCAAGATAGAGTGGCTCCACTTCGCTTCATCCCACCAAGAGTGCTTTAGCATCATCGTTCGTGGCGGAGGTTGCTGGAAAAAAAGTGGATTAGCCACAGCAAAGTTGGTACCCATACTTGGGCCAGTGTCGGGAACCAATTGGATTGCCTCGCTAAAGTGGTTCCAAGCTTTGAGAACTAGCTCTTCAGAACCGGGGCCAAATTCGCGTCGGGCAATCGAACGCAATAACTGGTCCGTAGGCGGTGCGTCGGTCCAGGAAGACCAAGCGCGAAGCTCCGCCACGAAATTTGGCTTGTAGCCGCTGCTCCAGGTTTCCAGCGTACCGTCGACGCCGTATTTTTCGAGCGCTTCGTAACGTCGCTGCCATTGCTGAGGGCAAGGTAAATAGGGGATCGTGCCAAACTGCCAGGTGGCGAACGAGTCGGCCTTACAGTAGACCGTCATCCCGCGCCGTTTGGCCTCGGCTATTTGGGCTTGGGAAGCTTCGGCGGGGCCGACCTGGCTGATCGAGTAATCCCGCAAGTAACCATGGAGACCGTCGATCTCAAAACTTTTTCCGTTTTCCCAGGTCAGCAGGGGAATCGTTTCTTTGGGAAGAATGCTGACGATGTATCGCTTCAATTCCACGCCTTGAGGGCGAAAGTCTAGATTGTATTCCCAAGGAAGAATTTCAATTTGTGGATTGATGCGGTGACACTCCTCGGTAGCAATCTGCACGGCCCGCGCCCAATGTTTGGCCCATTCTCGCTTGTCACTTCCCCAGACTGCGCCAAAAGACTTGTAATGAAAGCCTTCTGATAAAAGGATGTAACCGTGAATTTCAGGAAACTTGGTAACGATATCGCGAACGTGCTTTCGCAAACCCTCTTCGCCGTCTGCCTCACCCGTGCTGGAATAGAGGATGGGGGCGTAAACCTTGATGCCTTGGCGGTTCGCCCGTTTGACTAAGTCGTGGAGCCGGCCAGGGTTTTGTCTGCGGATCAAGCGGTAATGGGATGTTCCTTCGACGCCGTTCGGGTTCGCATAGACCGAGGCAAAGATGCCATCGAAGCCGTCGTGTGCCATACGGGCCAGATACTTGTCGGGCCATTCCATCCAGCCTAGCCACGACAGAGCCATGCGAGTCTGATACAAACTGTGTCGAACCGTGTTGAGATTGTTTGGAAAATAGGGGGCTTCGCGAAGCCGCATCCGCTGTTCAAGGTTGTAAACTCCGAACATCGTGCCATGCTGGTCGAAACCGCAGACGACGATTTGGCGAGGTGAAACACGAATCTCGTAATCTTTCGACTTTTTGAGAGCGTCGCCGACGTTGGGCAGTTGGCCGTGCGTGCCCAATACGATCACATCGTTGATCTCTGTCCAATTTTCTAGCGAGTCGCGAGTCACTAGCTTTACTTCGACCTGCATCGCAACTTGAAGAAACACCCGCAGATCTTCGGCAGCGTGGCGCACTAGCGGTTCGGCATCGGTTTGGATTAGCAGTTTCCAGCCACTTTCGGGCAGTTGCATTTCGCCTTCGGTGGGGCGCGCGGCAGGATCACGCTGAAGCTGGTGCAGAGGCCCTTCTTGAAGTGATCGGTGATAGTCGTACGACTGCTCAATGGGCAAAACTTTGGAGGCAAGCTCGGTGAGCTTCGCGGAAGTGGGCTGATCTTCTGCCGCGATGCACGTCGTTTGAATGGTAAGCATCAAGGTGCTTGCAAAAAGTATCGATCGGAGAAGAATCATCGTGGTCCTTTTCTTCGGGGATTTTTCCTTGGGAATGTTCCTGAAACCAGCTCAGGTATTTTGGAATCGCTCTCATTGTAACCGTATGCGCCCCACTTCCGTATTATGCGGCGACTTTTTTACTTTTTTTGAAACCTAGCTACCCTGGGAGACACTTCTATGCCGGCATCTTTCGACGTAACTCAGCAGGCCGTTGCAAGTTGCGCAGGGTTATAGAAAATTTGCAGATTGCGGTTTTAACCCGCAATGATCACTAGGATTTAGCCGCTAAACGGCTGTGCTAGAAGTCGAGTGAGAAATCGGTGCCAAAGAAAGGGCCGGGTATCTCACCGTGTCACTAACGGTTCAAATTTGCGTAACAAGCAAAGGTTTTTGGCTAATTTGGCCCGGTAAATAAAAGAAGGAAGCCCGCGAATTACGCGAATAGACGCGAAAAAACTCGATTTTTCAGAATATTCGACTTTCGATTTGTGGAAAGTTTGAGGAGGTGGGTTCATTGATCCTCATTGAATTCATTCGCGTTTTTTCGTGTGATTCGCGGGCTTTATCCTGCTTGCGTTTTCAATTCGAATTAAATGTTCGACTCTCGCTGAGACAACTAAGTTCCGGTTTTCTCTGCTGTCTCTGCGCCTCTGCGAGACACTCCCTTTCTTTTCTTTGCGACTTCGCGCCTTTGCGAGAAATTCCTACCTGTTTGGTTGCGGCCAGAGGCCGCGCTAGGTGATTCGCGTTAACAAAAAAATCTTTGGCTGATCGGGCCTGCGAAATTAGACTCTCGCAAAGGCGCTATGGGGGTAAGCCCATTTCTGCCCTAACTTGGCTGAAGATGCGAACGAATCCACTCGACCAATTCTTCTTCGCCAAGCAAGCCCTCGGCAAGTTGTAAGAACGCTAGGTACTTCTCCTCCTGTGTGGCGTCGATGTCGGTGTTGTTGAGTTTCAAAAAAGTTCGGCAGACGACATAAGCCGTTCGCTTATTGCCATCGAGAAAAGGATGGTTCCTTGCAATGCCAAAACCATAGGCCGCGGCAAAGCTTGCCAAATCGGGCGCATCTTTGGAATAGGCAAGCAGATTCCTGGGGCGAGCGAGGGCGGAAGAAAGCAACCCCTCGTCGCGTACGCCTTCGATGCCACCATGCTCGGCAAGCTGGCGTTTGTGGATGGCGAGAGTCAACTCAGTCGAAATCCAAACTGGTTCTGACATGATCGTTACTCAGCCAGTTTGCGTAGTACGTCGCGGTCTTCCCGCATCACCCGCTCGGCAACATCCAACTGTTGGGCGAACTCTTCCTCGTAGGGCGTCAGTTCGATCCCTTTGGGCGTTTCAGCCACATGCAGAATGTCGCCCTTGTTGATACGTAGCCGCTCAAGCAACTCCTTGGGCAGCACAATGCCCACCGAGTTTCCGACGGTCGTCACTTTTACCGTAGTAGCCATAGCAAACTCCTCCGCGTTCGATGCCGCATGGTTGCAAAGCCGCAAATTCAACCGCGACTTCCGCCTGCGACTGGCATGACTTTGCATTGCCCTGACGTTGTTGAAAAGGGCCAATATCTAAGGATCGGCCCTACTGAAATTATAACGCATGTTATAACTAACGGCAAGCTAGAATTGCTGGGGTTTCGCCCTGCAAACCGTAGACGCCGTGGCCGGTAACATGATCGCAAGCCACAACGTCCCCCCTGCTTCTCTCACAAGCAGGCAAATAAACGGCCCAGCGGTACCCTACAGGACGATTGCAAAGTCGACGATCTGTGATTGTGGGAGGCATCTCCCGACGCCGAAAGTGCTTGTTTTGACTCACGATCGGCGTCAGAGACGCCTCCCACAGTGACTTTGCAGTTGTCCCGCAGTACCCTTGGCAGGGGTCGCTCAGCAAGACTGTCGCGTGCTAGGATGCTCCGGTCCACTGTCACTAAGGAGCGACCGATGTCTGAACGTTTTGCAAAACTCGATCCCCCTCAACGCGTACTCATGGGCCCCGGCCCCAGTGATGTTTCGGTACGGGTACTGCAAGCGATGGCGGCACCTACGGTTGGGCATCTTGACCCTGCTTACCTGGCGATCATGGACGAAACGCGGCAGATGATGCGCGACGTTTTTCGTACAAAAAACGAGCTTACCTTGGCCGTCTCCGGCACCGGTAGTGCGGGCATGGAAGCGTGCGTTGCCAATCTGATTGAGCCGGGCGACGAAATGATCGTTTGCGTCAACGGAGTGTTCGGCGGTCGGATGCGAGATGTCGCTCAGCGTTACGGGGCGACGGTCCACTCGGTTGAAGCCGATTGGGGCACGACAATCGATCCGGCACAAGTGGCCAACGCCTTGCAAGAACACCCTGACACAAAGTTGCTCGGAATCGTCCATGCCGAAACGTCGACCGGTGCGCACCAGCCGCTCGAAGAAATCTCTCGGCTGGTCCACGACGCTGGGGCGTTGCTGTTAGTGGATGCGGTGACGTCGCTCGGCGGAATGGATGTGCGTGTCGACGATTGGCAGATCGACGCCATCTATAGCGGCACGCAAAAATGTCTCTCGTGTCCGCCCGGTTTGTCGCCCGTCTCGTTTTCGCCCGCTGCTGTTGCAGCAATGGACGCCCGTAAGACGCAAGTGACAAGCTGGTATCTCGACATGTCGATGCTCCGCAACTATTGGGGGTCCGATCGCGTCTACCACCACACGGCTCCGATCAACATGACCTACGCGCTCCGTGAGGCCTTGGCGATTGTTTTGGAGGAAGGATTGGACCAGCGAATCGAGCGGCATCAACGCAACCACTTAGCACTTCGCGCAGGCCTCGAAGCGATGGGGCTCGTGTGGGTGCCTGAGCATACGCTGACTACGCTGAATGCGGTGCGGGTTCCCGAAGGCGTCGACGATGCTCGCGTGCGCAGCCGTTTGCTTGGCGAATATGGTATCGAGATTGGTGCCGGTCTTGGCCCGTTCAAAGGCAAAGCATGGCGGATTGGTTTGATGGGCCATGCCAGCAGCAAACGAAATGTGATGCTGCTGCTAGCCGCATTGGAGTCGATTTTAGCAGACGAAAACGCCAACCTCGCAAGGGGCGAAGCGGCAGTTGCGGCGAGTCGCGCTTACGCCAATGCCTAAGTCTGTATTTCTTAAAGTGTCTGCGAGAAATCGCCTTCTGCCGGACACGACGTAGCATCTGCTGCTACAATGGGCGTCAATTATCACTTTCCCCACCGAGACGGTGGGGCTATATAGCCCGGCCCTTTGGGTCGGATGAGAAAGCGTAGGCTAAACCAATGACATTCACACGACTTCGATTCTCTTTCGTTTTTCTCGTTTGCTTTGGTTTGCCTATCGAGCAAGCCGAGGCCGTAGAGCTTGTACGACTCTCCGCTGAGAATTGGGATGCGTTTGTGCCCACGGGCAAGGAAGTCGATGCGATTTACGGCGACTGGGTATTGCGCAATGAAGAAATCATTGTCGTGATCGCCGATGCGATTGGCGGACGCACAACGAACATGACAACAGCGGGCGTCGGCGGCTGTGTGATTGATTTGACGCTGCGTCGAAAACCGAACGACCAATTGAATGTCTATTATCCGGCGGCAGGTCGGGCGTTGCGATTGCGAGAAATCCTTGCCGATGGCAAGATTCTCTTCGCTGCTGACGATAGTGGCGAAGTGACGAACAAGGTCGATGAGCCAATCGCTGCCCAGGAATTTGTGTTTGTGCTTGACGCAGTTGCGAAGAAGGGGAAGGCAAAAGTTCAAGTCGAGTATCGGTTTGCCAAGGGCGACAAGTCGTTGCGTGTCGAAACCACCTACTCAAATCCTACCGATCAATCCATAAAAATCGCAGCAAACGACAAGCTCCGCGCCGATGGCGAGTTCGAGTTTGGCAGCGACGAAACGCACAACTTGCTCTGGGCATACGATTCGTTTTGGGGCCAAGCGTACGGCATACTCGCCGAACGAGGCAAGCTTCATGCCGACCCCGAGAGAATGAAAAAGAGCCCGCCAAAATTTGGATATCAATGGGGATACGGACTAGAAGAAGCTCCCAGCGCACAAATGCCGCCGGGCGTCTCGGGTTCGCTGGTGCGACACCTATTTCCTGTCCAAAACTTGCTCGACCTAAGGCGTTTCGTCGGGATTCGAGCGAACGATTCGATCGTTGCCGCAAACATCAAAATCGTCGATCCAAACGGCCCGATTGCCGAAGCGCGAGTCGATGTGATTATCGACGAGCAAAACTACGGCAGCGGGCGAACATCGGCTGACGGGGAATTGCTTATCTCGGCACCGGCAAAAGGGAGTTGCCTGCTACGCATCACACCGCCCGGCCGACAGACGGTGGAGCATTCGCTAGATATTCTTTCGATCGTGAAGACCGGGAAAACCATCGAACTGCCGGCGCCGGGCATGATCGTTGCGAAAATCACGAGCGAATCGGGCGCCCCAATTCCTTGCAAGGTCGGTTTCTACGGCAAAGACGGGACGCCCAATCCAAATTTTGGCCCGGATAGCGCGATCCGTGGCGTGCGGAATTTATGGTACACACACACGGGCGACTTCCGACTGGCGATCGAGCCGGGAAGCTACGAGGTGTTTATTAGCTATGGTCCGGAATTCGACGCGGTGATTCGCCAGATTGAAATCGGCAGCGGCGAAGAAGTCCAGCTGACGGCCAAGCTTTTGCGTACGGTCGACACAACAGGTTGGCTCAGCGCCGAATTGCATAGCCACTCTTCGCCATCAGGCGACAACACCGCCAGCCAGCGCGGTCGGGTGCTCAACCTACTGGCAGAGCATTTGGAGTTTATCCCCTGCACCGAGCACAACCGAATCACAACTTACGATCCGCACTTAGAGTATTTTGGCGCAACGAAGAGCGTGTTGACTTGCCCTGGCATGGAGTTGACTGGCAGGCTTCTCTCGATCAATCACCAAAACGCTTTTCCACTCCTGCACTTCCCCCACACACAAGACGGAGGAGGGCCGCTGACGGATTACGACCCGGAGGTGCAGATCGAACGGCTTGCAATGTGGGACAACGGCAGCGACAAGCTGGTCCAGACTAACCATCCTAATCTGGTGCAAATGTACGGCGATCGCGATATGGATGGTAAGCCGGACAGCGGCTTTAGAAAAATGTTTGGCTTCATGGACGTGGTAGAAATTCACCCGCTGGAAAAAATATTCACTCCACCCCTAGCACTCACGACCACGAGCAACGACCGCGGCAATGCAGTCTTTCATTGGATGCAGTTGCTAAATCTGGGCTACCGTATTACGGGCGTAGTGAATACAGACGCCCATTACAATTTCCATGGCTCAGGCCCGCTTCGAAACTACATCAAAAGCACAACCGACAATCCGGCTGAGGCGAGGGTGCTCGATCTGTGCCATGCGGCTGAGCAGGGGACGCTGGTGATGACCAATGGCCCGTTTATGGAAGTCAGCGCTAGCAACCCAGGTTCTGATGGCGAGCCGGTCTCTGTGGGAAGCGACCTTAAAAGCGAAGGCGATGTTTCACTACAGATTCGTGTGCAATGTGCCAATTGGCTTGATGTAAATCGCGTGCAAGTATTCGTCAATGGTAGGCCCGAGGAAAAGCTAAATTTCACACGTCGAACGCATCCAAAAATGTTCGCCGACGGGGTACAAAAGTTCAACGAGTCGATCCAAGTACATCTTAAGGCCGACGCACACTTGATTGTCGTAGCAGCAGGCGAGGGGCTGCAATTGGGGCGGGTGATGGGACCAGTCGCCGGAAAAACCATCCCGGTTACCGTGAGCAACCCGATCTTCGTCGATGTTGACGGCGACGGCTTTCAAGCCAACGGCGGAATGCTCGGCTTACCGTTGCCGATGGAGAAAGGCAAATAACAAGTCACCGGAGTTTTTTCCTCTCTACCTACACCTGGAGCTACTTCAATGATGTCTGAGTTCTCGATCAGCAAAGCTGCGAAAATCTATGCAACATTGGCGCTAATGATATTCGCGTCGCTTGGTTGCAACGTAACTTCGGCCGCCGAGCAAGAACGGCCACGACGTTTTATCTACAACAGCGACGGCGGAAATATTTTTATCTATAAGAATCCGCCGATGACGCCGGAAGACGTCTATGCCTATGTCGACGAGGTTGCTGACACACAAGTAACGACGTTTTTCATCTGCCCCAACTATGGCATGCCCCTGTTGTATCCCAGCAAAGTGACTGAGATGGTTGGTTCGTTGATGACCGACGAGCAATGGGAGGACGTCAAACGCATCGCGCCAGAACGCAAGGGCACCAAAGAACGTGGTTTGACAAATCTGCGTGCCCTAGTTGACGCCGGACACGACCCCATCGGCTTGGTGGTCGATCGAGCACGTGAAAAAAACTTAGAAATCTTCGTCACGTTGCGACTCAACGAAGTACACGATGTCCAAAACCCCGACAGCCTAATTGTTTCAAAGTTTTGGCGAGATCATCCTGAATGGCGAGTCGGCAAGCCGGGGGACGAGATAATGCCGACTTTTAAGGAAATCATTGGCGGGCGGGCCGACAAACCCGTCAACCCGATCGTTGCTTCCTGGTTCCCAGGAGCCTTGAACTTTGCCGTGCCCGAAGTACGCGCGTTGCGGTTAGCTGAGTTACGTGAGTGCTGCGAGCGATATCCTCTCGATGGGATCGACCTCGACTTCCAGCGTTTCCCAATTTTCTTTCCGCAGGACGAAGGTTCAAAACACGTTGCCACGATGACCGATTGGATACGTGAAGTACGCGAAATGACACGCGAGGTTGGTAAAAAGCGAGGTCGGCCGCTCAAGCTCTCGGCTCGCATTCTTGCAAAGCCCGAACAGAATCTTGCCATTGGTCTCGACCCAGCCACCTGGGCGCAGCAGGGATTGGTTGATTTCCTAGTCGTTTCGCATTACCTGAAAAACGATTTCCCGTTGCCAATCGACAAGTTCCGCAAGCTGGTGCCGGACAACATGCCAATCTATAGTTCGATTGAAGTAGAACCCTACGCAGACAATTTCCGCAAGATCGCTCGTCAGCTTTGGAAGAATGGCACAGACGGCATTTTGTTGTTCAACTTTTTCACGAGCAGAGAAAGCGGCCGCGAGCCGCTGTTTGAGTTGCTTAACGAGTTAGGCGATCCCACCACCATCAAAGCGACCGAATCGAAGTAGCGGCCATATATTTATAAACGTAACACTTCATCCATCGTGCTACTAACGATTCAAATTCACGCAACGAGCAAAAGTATTGTATGATCGGACCTGAAAATTTAGACTCTCGCAAAGGCGCGAAGTCGCAAAGGAAAGACAAGAACGGAATTGTCTCGCAGAGGCGCAGAGACAGCGGAGAAAACCGAGATGCCATAGCTCTGCCGTCTCAGCGTCTCTGCGAGATCCCAAATTACCTCATGGAGCCGCATGCGAAGGCTTATAAGGATTGATTTCTCTGTTCTTTGCGCCTTATACGATGAGATTGCCAACAAGGTACCGGGAGAGTTCAATGATTGTTTAAGCTTTGGCTGGTCAGGGGCGA
>JAADGV010000115.1 GCA_013152205.1 Planctomycetota bacterium | reverse complement strand
GCCCTGATTCCACGGGCTTTTGAGATTATTTCGAGCGAAATCAAACCGGCTGAGCAAGCCGTCCGATGCTGCCAAGAGCTAGCCCTAGCGGCTGGGGCGACTGCTTTGGTAGGCGGACAGGCGGCCGATCTTGAAGGAGAATTTCGCGATCTGTCGGTCGAGCAGTTAGAATCAATACATCGTCGCAAGACGGGCGCACTGTTCCGGGTCGCTTTGCGACTAGGAGCGATCGTTGCCGACGCCAACGACGAGCAACTGGCAGCGCTAGACCAATATGGGCAGCGCCTGGGCTTGGCGTTTCAGGTGGTGGACGATCTACTCGACGTCTCGGGCGCAGAAGGACAAGTCGGAAAACGGCTAGGCAAAGATCGCGATCGCGGGAAAACAACTTACCCCTCGGTGCTCGGCATCGAAGCCAGCCGCGAACGTGCTGAGGAGCTGATCGAAGAAGCCTGCCAGTCGATCGCAATTTTTGGAGATGCCGCCGCTCCACTACGAGAGTTGGCCCTTTTTGTGAGGCAAAGAAATAGTTGAAACACGAAATACTGCCCAGCATCGAATCGCCCGACGACCTCGACAAGCTGTCGCTCCCTAAGTTGGAATTACTCGCCAGCGAGATGCGCGATGTCCTATGCAGTTTGGTAGCCTGCCGCAGCGCACACTTCGCATCGAACCTCGGCGTGGTAGAGCTGTGTATTGCTTTGCACAGTGTGTTCGATTTTCGAAAAGATCGATTGATCTGGGACACGGGCCATCAAATCTACCCTCACAAATTGCTGACGGGTCGTTTTCCGCAGTTCGGCACTATGCGTACCAAAGGCGGACTGATGGGGTATCCCAACCCCACAGAGAGCGAGTACGACTTGTTCATGACAGGGCACGCAGGCTCAAGCATTTCAACCGCCTTGGGGCTGGCCAGTGGCGACGATTTGTTGCGTCCCGAAGAAGACCGACAATCGGTTGCCGTCATTGGCGACGGGGCCTTTCCCTCAGGCATCGTCTTCGAGGCGTTAAACAACGCACGACGACAGTGCGACAAATTGCTGGTCGTGCTCAACGACAACCAGATGTCGATTTGCCCGCGCGTTGGTGGGGTGGCCGATTATCTCGACCGGTTGCGTATCAACCCGATGTATACCGGGCTCAAAGACGAAGTTGCCAAGATCCTTAGCAAAGTGCCCCTGCTAGGCGATCCGACCGAACGATTTTTGGTGCAATTGAAAGAAGCAGCAAAGGCTGGCTTGAGTGGCGGGATGATGTTCGAGGATATGGGGTTCCGCTACATCGGCCCGATCGACGGACACAACATTGGCTTGCTGCGTAAGTATCTAAAGATGGTACGCCGCATCGAAGGCCCGGTCTTGCTGCATGTGGTGACCGAAAAAGGCCACGGATTCAAGCCCGCCGAGGCCGATCCGGTGTTGTTTCATGCTCCGCCCCAATTTGAACGTCGCGAAGACCAAGTCGTAGCGATGAAAAAAAGCTCGTCGCGAGCCTACACACATGTTGCCTCCGAGGCGATCGCAGAGCAGATGCGCGGCAATCCCAAAGTGACCGTGCTAACAGCCGCGATGTGCCAAGGAAATAAGTTAGAGAAAGTTCGCGAGGAGTTTCCTGATCGTTTTTTCGACACGGGAATTTGCGAATCACACGCGGTCGCGTTTGCCGCAGGACAAGCGAAAGTCGGCATGCGTCCGATCGTCGACATCTACAGCACCTTTTTGCAGCGTTCGTACGATCAGATTTTCCAGGAAGCGGCCCTGCAAAACCTGCCGGTCACGTTCATGCTCGACCGAGGCGGCCTGGCCGGCCCCGACGGCCCCACGCACCACGGCGTTTTCGATTTCGGCTACCTACGCGTCTTCCCAAACATGGTAGTGATGGCCCCAGGCGACGCGCAAGACTTGCCAGCCATGCTCGACTTTGCACTCAAGCACGAAGGCCCATGTGCAGTTCGTTACCCCAAAGCAACGGCAGTAGAAATCGATCGCAAAGTGGCTCCCATCGAACTTGGCCGAAGCGAAGTCCTACACTGGGGCACCGACGGCTGCCTAATCGCCTGCGGCGCACTTTTACCCCGCTGCCTCGAAGCCGCTCGCCGGCTTAGCGACCAGGGCCTAGACATCGGCATCATCAACGCCCGATTCCTAAAGCCCTTAGACACCGAAGTCATCCTACGAGCGATACAAGAATGCGATTTTGTAGTAACGGTCGAAGAAGCTGCCCTGGCCGGAGGGTTCGGTAGCGCGGTTGTCGAAGCCGCCGCCGACGCAGGAATCGACGCCAGCCGCGTCCGTCGACTCGGCATCCCCGACCACTACGTCGAGCACGGCGAACGCGACGAACTACTGGCCGATCTAGGACTGGACGCCAGCAGCATCGAAACAACCTGCCGGCAACTAGCTGGGGTTTCAATCGAGAGCCGGTGATGCGGCGTCTGCTATGGTAGCCTTAGGGTAGGCCTGATATCCTCCGGACGGCTAGGAGAATTATCATGGCAACCGACCCATATGACGACATTCTGGACAAGGCAAAGAAGCTTAGCCCTGAACAGCAAAACAAGCTTGTTGGCGAGGAACGACTCATGGGATGGGTAGAAGACCTTCACGGAAAAACAGGCGGGCTAGATACAGCACCTCGCATCTCAAGACGATGATGAAACATCAGTCACCCAGTCCTCGAACATCAAGTCTTGGACGCGGGAGAATTCGTCGAGATTGCCCGTGACCAGCGTAAATTGATGACGCACACAGATCGCGGCTATTTGGAGGTCGTACGGTCCGATAACATTTCCCGACTTCTCCAACTCGTGACGGATTTTTGCGTACACCTCAGCGTCAACGTCGTCGAACGATACCGAGTTGAACGGAGCCAGTGTTTGGTTCACTGTCGCAACACGGCGGTTGCGGTCTCCATATTTCTCGGCGCCGTGAAGCAATTCGCAACGAACGATCGAACAGGTGACCACCTCGGTAGGGTCTAATGTCGCGAGTTTTGCATGAATGCGACTATCTGGCTGCTTCAAGTAGTGAATCCAGATGTTCGTATCAAGCAGATAGGGCATTACCAGTCATCCCGTTGGGGCAACTTGCCCTGCGGCGGTCGTTGGAAGTCTTCCCCCGCCAGAGCACCGGACGTCTGCTCAAAATACCTGGCCGGCCACCCGGACGACGATCCGCACAAATCCCCTTGCTCGGCTCGATCAAGAGCTTTTTGGACAAGTGATTCCAGATGCTGAGCGCTCTCCGGGTCGAGCGTCCGTAGTTTCTTGTCTAGTTGTTCTGCAATCCGGTTCATGCTGGACTCCTCACCTTAATCGTACGCACAGGCAGCAACTCCAAGAAGCTGCTAAGCAATTGCGTACCGCGCCGGGCAACACCGCCAAGCGACTATGCATATTGTACCATATTCAATCCACAAGACGAACAAACACCGCCTGACGCAGCCCGCAAACGCTGTTATGCTAGTGGTATGAGTCCCAAGCCCTCCCCTACCTCTGATACACCAAAACGCCCTCGGGTAATGATGTTGGCCGATGCCAATAAGCCGCAGATTCGCGAGCGGGCGGCCGAGCTGCGGCCCATCCTAGAAAAGTATGTCGAAGTCGTGGCGATGATCAACGACTTTTCGCAAGAGCTGCCTACCGACAAGGTCGACTATGCCGTGGTCTTGGGCGGCGACGGTTCGATGTTGCGAGCTGCCCATGCGATGGGTTACCGCCAAATCCCGGTGATTGGTGTCAATCTGGGGCACCTTGGGTTTCTGGCGGATTTACAGCCAGAGCAACTCGACGAGGTGTTGCCGCGAGTCTTGGCGGGTGAATACCGCGTGGTCTCGCATTTGATGTTCGAATGCGAAGTACAACGACCCGGCCAGCAGGAGCTAAAAGTTCTTGGGCTCAACGAGGTAGCGGTGCTAGCAGGTCCGCCGTTTGCGATGCTCGACGTACAGCTTTACGTTGACGGTGAAATGGTAACGACTTATAGTTGCGACGGCTTGATTGTCAGCACGCCAGTAGGATCGACCGCCCACAGCTTGTCGGCGGGCGGGCCTATTTTGCGAAAAGATTTACTCGCGTTTGTCATCTCGCCGATTAGCCCCCACACGCTCACCAACCGCCCGGTTGTCGACTCGGCAGAACGGGTTTACGAGTTGGCGGTTCCCAACCCGCACGAAGGAACCTCGTTGGTGGTGGACGGCAAGGTGGTGTGTCAATTGTCGGCTGAAGATCGAATTCGCATCAGCCGATCCGAAGCAAAATTTCAGTTGATCGAAGTCCACGGCCACGGCTACTACCGCACATTGCGAGAAAAGCTAGGCTGGGGCGGACGACTGAAACTAGAAAAATAATACTACAGCGCAGGGTCAAGTTAACCACAACGACACAACGGCCACGACGTGAATCGAGCGTGTAACCTTGAAGTCGTTCGCCAATCAATTCCAACGAGAGAGATTTCCACAAGAAACAACAGCTACAGCGTTTTGGTAGGTTCTGGATCGTGGGTAATACCCAAAATTCGTCCTTCTTTCGTCGTGCTCGTTGTGCCGTCGTGGTTCTACCTTGCGCAGTAGTAGGGCCTCCCGCCAAAACAACCTTTCGACCCCGAGGTGCAAGGATGCACAGCAAAACTTTCTATAGCTTTCTCACCGTGCTTGCTATTGTTTTTACACTAGCAGCCACGGCCTCTGCGGCTAAAAAACCATCTTCTTCCGCGAAAAAAAATCGATACCTGTTGCAGTACAAGTTCGAAATGGGCGAGATACTCCGTTATCGAGTCGAGCACTCCACCAATATTCGCAGCACGGTCGAGTCCACCTCGCAACAAGCCGAGAGTAAAAGCGAATCGATCAAAGCGTGGAAAGTAACCGATGTGCTTCCCAACGGAGAAATGGAATTTGTTCATGTGGTTGAATTGGTACGGATGTCGAACCGTGTGCCAAATCGGGCAACGACAAAATACGACAGCGAACGCGACAAGACCCCGCCGCCAGGATTCGAGCAAGCAGCGCGAGCGGTTGGCGTTCCCCTTTCGCTGATCCGCATCTCGCCCTCGGGCGAGATCGTCAAACGCGAAGAAAAGCACCCCCAACCGCCGGCGACCGACGACATGCCCATCACGTTGCAGCTGCCCAAAAAGCCGCTTGCCGTTGGCCAGCAATGGGATGCCACGTACGACGTAACTGCCGAGCGTAAGAGTGGCGCCAAGCTAAAAGTTCGCACCCGCCGTGTTTGCACGCTCAAACAAGTGAAAACCGGCGTTGCTACGATCTTTGTTGAATATCAAATTCTCACCCCGGTTAGCGCCTTTACCGAAGCACAATTGGTCGAGCGTCTTAGCAAGGGCACCGTACGGTTCGATATTAAGCGTGGCCGAGTGATCTCGCAAAAGTTTAAGGTCGATCGACGGATTCTCGGTTTCGCGGGCGGGGCCAGCAGCATGCACTATCGATCTCATCTAGAAGAACGCATACTCAAGCCAGGCGAAAAATTGGCCCGCAAGACGAAATCCCAGAAAAGGCGGAAACGATGATGCTTCTTGCCCATGAGGTTCACGTGGTTAACCAAGCAGCAAACGCTGGCATCGGCCTGGGGGCCGCCATCGCCGTGGTTTGCTCATGGCACCGAAGCCGATCAATCATCTGGACGATCATCCACGGCACCCTCGGCTGGTTCTATGTGATCTACTTCGCGCTAACCCGCGAGCCCGACGAAGTACGATAGCCCCTAGGACGCGTGCAACGAATCGCACCTTCAAAGCCCCAACGCTTGCGGCTTAGCCACCATCTCAAGCAAACAATTTCTTTGTGTGTCACCGCGATTTTCCGATAGGATCTACGAAATCAAGCAGGATAGCGGCTCCTTCAATCATCCCGCACTATCCTGTAAATCCTGTCAAAAAATTGGTCGTTCGCTTGAGGCCAGTGAATCGTTCTGTTACGTCGTCCTACTGGCCAAGAATTCGATCGTATTCGGCGTGAGAACCTACCCAGAACCAGACGAGATCTTTGCCTGCTTCCACGGCCAGCGCGCGATAATGCGCTCCCACGCGAACAGCCCGATATCGGCCAACTTTCTTGAAATGCAAGGAGGGGTGGGCCAGATTCGATTTCAATAACAAAAAATTCTTGTCGGCTAGGCTTTGGACCGTTTTGGGCAAACGATGATAACATTGCCAGAATTCAGGCGGCGCAAAATGCTTCATAGCTCTTGCGATTTACCCTCTTGATGCGACTTGAGAGCGGCGTCGGCCAATGCATCAAGCTTGCCAGTTTGCAAGTCGCTTTCGATTTGGCGATCCCACACGACCGTATCAAACTGGATAAACCACGCACGGAAACGCTGCAACTCATCAGGCGAAAGCCCGACCACGGCATTTTCAAGGTCACTAAGTGTCATGATATTTCCACTCTACCCCGATGCAACAAAGGGGTCAATTCGGGCAGGACGATTGCAAAGTCGCTGATTCTGTAGTAGCCGCGGGCGGAAGCCGCGGTTTTTTCAGGCTCGACCGCGGCTTCCACCTACGGCTAGCATGACTTTGCAACCGCTTACTTGCCCATACATTCCACTTCGTGAACGATAACTATATCGTGAACTCCCCTTGCCAATTGCGAGTCGTTGGAACCGGCGGTTAGGTGCGATCCCCCGACAATCACAATACGGTCGCCCCTGGTGGCCAGGCCGTGGTGGCATGCCCATTTGTCGGTGTATTTAATCAGTTGCTCAACATTGCTCGCCGGGGCGTTGCGCAACGGCATAACACCCCAGTAGAGACACATCTGCCGTAGAGTGGTCTCTTCGTTGCTGATTCCAACCGTCGGCACAAAACTACGCTGCTGCGAAAGCCCCAAGGCCGTCCGGCCAGAATGGCTAGCTACGACCACCAGCTTTGCTTCTAAGACTTGGGCCATGACTCCAGCGCCATGGACCACCGCACTCGTGACATCGTGTAGCCCGTCGGCCCGTTTATTGCCGATGGCACGCAGAGGTTGACCGACCATGCTTTTTTCGGTGGCCAACGCAATCCGGTTCATCATTGCCACCGCTTCCTGAGGGTGTTTTCCGATGGCCGTTTCACCCGAAAGCATGCAGGCATCGGCTCCGTCCAAAATCGCATTGGCAACATCCGTCACTTCGGCTCGAGTAGGACGCAGCGATTCGTGCATGCTATCGAGCATTTGCGTGGCGATAATCACCGGCTTGTGGAAGTCGTGACAGGTGCGAATAATTCGCTTTTGCTCGATCGGCATCTGCGCAACGTCGATTTCGACGCCCAGATCGCCACGCGCAACCATGACGCCATCGGCCTCGGCGACAATTTCTTCGAGCCGATCCAGTGCTTCGCGTTTTTCAATCTTGGCAATGACGCCCGCTTTCGAGCCACACGAGCGAATAATATCTTTCAGCGTACGGACTTCGTCTGGCGAGCGAACAAAGCTAAGACTTATAAAGTCGGCCCCAGCTTTGGCAGCCCAAATTGCGTGCTTATGGTCATCGACGCTGATCGCTGGCGCACTCAAGCGAATGCCCGGCAGATTGATACCCTGCTTGCTGCGAATCGTGCCGCGTTGCACCACTTGCATACGAGCGCGGTCGGCAAAGATTTCTTCCACTTGCATCGAAACCGTGCCATCAGCCAGCATAACCAAATCGCCAACCGAAAGTTCGTCGATCAACGGTTCGTAGCTTGTGGTCAGTTCGTTCTGGGCGTTGGATTTTCCCTTCACAAAGAAAAACTCATCGCCTCGTGCACAAGTAATCTGACCGTCTTCGAGTTCGCCGAGGCGAAATTTTGGCCCCGCCAAATCAACCAGGATGCCGACAGGCGCGTTGAGATCGTTGCTGATCTTCCGGATTCGGTCGACAAACGTCTGCTGAGATTCCGGTGTCCCATGAGCCATGTTGAGGCGGAAAACATTGACTCCCGACTCCAATAACCGGGTCAGTTGTTCTAGCTCGCCACATGCCGGGCCTACGGTCGCGACGATCTTCGTGCGAGCGGTTTGAACGTAATTCAGCGGAGATTGGTATTCAGCCATAAGTTCTTCACTGCAACCGGAGTCGCATGTTGCCGAGGTCGGCGATTCTAAGACGGAAGCCATGTATTGTTGCCCTTAACCGTTCGATTGGGAATATGTCGTCGAAAATTCGTTTTTCTGTAACACTTCAGCCATCTGAAGTAATAGAACGCGGATCAGACGGATTTTCACGGATACCAAAAGAAGGTTGTTGAAGTCATAGGGGCTAAAGATCGAAACCGATGGTTGCCCAAAATCGTCCTGTATCTGCGACAATCTGTTAAATCAGCGTTCATCTGTGTTCTATTTTGTTTCACTCGGCTGAAGTGTTACGTTTTTCTGACTCTGAAATTCTGACGCTGAAAACGTGGTCCTTGCCCGAGTCGCCACCTTCAACCATACTTCCCTACCTGCGAGCAGGAGGGACGCCAGTAGGTGTTTGCGTACTAAATGCCAATAAATCAATCCAGTTGACGATACGCACAAACGTCAGGATCGGCCCAAACGGGCTCACAATGCGAGATGAAGTCAGGCTACTGGCAAAACAAGGTTTGCGTAATCACCGGTGCCTCGGCGGGGTTCGGACTGCATATTGCGTCCCTATTGGCAAGCCGTCAAGCTCAGGTTGTGTTGGTTGCCCGTCGCGCTGAGCCTCTTCAGCAAGCGGCTGCTTCGTTAGAAGCCAATGGCACCAATATAGTGCCTATGGTTGCCGATGTCACCAAGCAATCGGACGTAGACCGACTCGCCTCTTCGGTTGCCGATAAATTTGGCCGCCTCGATCTGCTCTGCAATTGTGCTGGCAAATCAACCCGCAGCGCCTTGCTCGACACTTCTGCCGAAGATTTTCAGCAGCTACTAGACATCAACTTTCTTGCCGCGGTACGAATGACACAGGCATTCGCCCCATTGTTGATCGAACAACGGGGCCACCTTGTCAATATCGGCTCGCTTGCTAGCAAGCTTGCGCCGAGATTTTTGGGTGGGTACCCGGCCAGTAAATTCGCGCTGGCGGCCTACTCTCAGCAGTTGCGTATGGAGCTAGGTCCAAAAGGGTTGCATACTTTGCTCGTTTGCCCCGGCCCAATCGCACGCCAGGATGATGCTCCCCGATATGCAGAGCAAACGCGCGATTTGCCCGACGACTCGAACCAACCCGCAGCAGGAGCCAAACTAAAATCCATCGATCCCGATTGGCTGGCGGAAAAAATTCTAGATGCTTGCGAGCAACGACGGCCAGAACTCGTAGTGCCCTGGAAAGCAAGATTCCTATGCAGCCTAGCGCAACTCTCCCCCACCCTCGGCGACTGGCTACTACAAAAAAACACCTCAGGCTAACACCCCTCCCTAATGCTCAGGCGTACCAAGTACCGCATAGCTAAGCACCATCGCCGCAATATAAAAAACTAAGAGCAATGCCCCAAACGGACGTTGCATTCGTTCCTTCGAAAAAGTGACTCCTAGTCGAAATATGACTAGTACAAGTAGCATGCTAGGAAAAAGCACTTGAAAAAGCGACGGGGGTGCCTGTAAGCCACCTGGGGTAACTGCGGCTGCCATGCCGGCGACAAACAGCACATTCAGAATGTCAGCTCCAATGATATTGCCGACGGCTAAATCGCCGTGATCTTTTCTGGCCGCAGTCACCGCGGTTACTAGCTCCGGCAGCGAGGTGCCAAATGCCACAAAGGTAGCGGCAATAATCGCGTTAGGGACGTTCATTCGACCGGCCATTTCTATGATTGCGGGAATCAACACATGGCTACTGCCTACAACCAGCGAAATGGCAACGAGCAATTTCCCTACGACGTAAGGCATCGATGCCGAGGCGTCGCTCTCAAATTCCTCTAACTCCGGTGCACTCCCCGCCAGCTTGGCCCAACGCACAGAAAGAAATAAATATCCGACCAACAGCACCAGAAAGACAAATCCCATCCACTGAGGTAACACACCACCTGTTTTGAAGGGATTCGTCCCCTCTTGCCAAGGCCAGCAGGCGGCAACCAGCAACCAACCAGCACCGAATTGAAGCCAACCTTGCCGATTCACAATAAGTCGCGGCAACTTCAGCGGTAAAATGAGACAAGCGATACCGAGGATCAGACCGGTGTCGCAGATAATCGAGCCCACCGCATTGCCAAGCGCCAAGTCAGGGTTACCTTGCAAGGCAGCCAACACCGAGACGGCAGCTTCGGGGGCCGTTGTCCCCAGACTAACAACGGTCGCGCCAATAATAACTTTGGGCAACCCCGACCGTTCAGAGAGAACCACCGCCTCGCCCACCAGCCAATCAGCCGCTTTACCAAGCACCACAAGAATCGCAATAATCTCAACCACCAGTGCCCAGCTAGGTTGATCCGCAAAAAATAGTTCCATAATTTCAGTAGTTCCATATGTGGCCAAACAGAGATCCCTAACCCAAAGACTATACCCCAAAGGGGTTACACTTCGTAGCCCAGGGCAAGCAGCAATACTGAGCCACTCTGGACTACGATACAGAACCCCTTCGGCAAAAAAACATTTGCACCGGGCTGTTCGGTCGCCTTATGCTGTCTGGAAACAAACCCATAAAAGCTTGTTTTCTTGACACACTTTTTTAGGAAGAAGGGAACCGCTAATCAGCGCTGATAAGCACTAATTTCAAACCTCCCAAGTTTGCCACGATTCAAATTTGAAACTACTGAACCTTTTTTTCGCCTGTTATTACCCATTAGCGTGTATTAGCGCTGATTAGCGGTTCCCTTTTTTTGTTTGCAGCCAAAGGCCGCGCTAAGCTGTCTGGCATCCCCATTTTAGTAAGTTGCCCCCGGAGAGAAGTAAAATGATCTCAAGACGATTGTTTCTTGGTGCCATTGGCGGTGGTTTGACTTCGTCGTCTCTAGGTTGGGCGCAGACTAACCAACGGCGTCGCATGGCGATTATTACCACCGAGTGGCGATATCATTCACATGCTTGGCACATGGGCGAAAGGTTTCTTGTCGGCTATCCCTCGCAGGGCAAGTGGCACCAACCGCCATTTGATGTCGTTGCGGCTTACGTCGATCAAAAACCCGAGAACGATTTAAGCGTTAGCCGTTCGCGTGAGTTTGGTTTTCCTATTTATCCGACGATAGCCGAAACTCTTCGCTGTGGCGGCAACAAGCTGGCTGTCGATGCCGTGCTTGTCATCGGCGAGCATGGTGATTATCACGTCAACGACCTTGGGCAAACGCAGTACCCGCGTTACGAGTTTTTCAAGCAGATTGTCGACGTCTTTAAGCAGGATGGCCGTGTGGTTCCGATGTTTAACGACAAACACCTCTCGTGGAAATGGGAATGGGCCAAAGAGATGGCCGATACGGCCCGCGAGATGAAGATTCCCTATCTGGCAGGCTCGTCGTTGCCAGTCACCTGGCGAATGCCGGCTATCGAGATGCCTTTTGGCGCAGAAGTCGAGGAGTTGATGTGCGTCGCGATGGGCGGGGTCGACAGCTACGATTTTCATGCGCTGGAAGCAATCCAGTGCATGGCCGAACGCCGACGGGGCGGCGAAACCGGAGTCGCTTCCGTAGAAGCTCTACGCGGCGAATCGGTTTGGAAAGCAATGGACACCGACAATTGGCAAAACGGCGGCTGGGATCCCGAACTTTTTCACGCTTGCCTCTGCCGCAGCCAAACGCTCGCACAACCCGAGACCTTCAGCCACCGCTACCCAACGGCTGGGCAGATGCGCAAGTGGGTAAAAGATCCGATTGTTTACCGCGTGCAGTATCTCGACGGCACTAAGGCTACGATGATGCTGATGAATGGCTTGGTCGGCGACTTCACGTTCGCCGCCAGATTGAAAGATAAGTCGAAACCTCTTTCTACATTGTTCTATTTGCCCTCAACGCCCAATGTCACCTATTCTGCGGCATTGATGTCCAAGGTTGAAGAGACATTTCTAACCGGCGTTGCGCCCTATCCGGTCGAGCGTACGCTGCTAACGTCCGGTATTCTGGCAGCTTGTGTCGAGTCGCTAGCCAATGGCCAAAACCGCATCGAGACACCCCATCTGGCTGTTGAATACCAAGTTTCCAAGCAGTCGCAGTTCGCCCGAAGCTAAACTGACGGTTACTTTCGTTTCACCTTCCACACTTTTTTGGGTTGCGGCCTACCGCCACGCTAGGTGCTCCGCGTCCTCTGTGGTTCAATTTGTTACGGTAAATTTCGTGCAATTGCGACTTTGCAATCGCCCTGAGCAATGAAAAGCAAATTTTGCTCTTTCAGATAAATTCTGGTAAACTCGCAGGACATGCGATTCGACAGCCGTTGATGTCTCATTCCCGCCTCTCCAACCCACCCCCGTCTCTCCAACCCATCTTAGTGCCGTGCCTCGTTGCATCCCCTATCTCGTAGCGGCGTTGCTGCCGTTCGCCACCAGCGCAAGTGGCGACGAGCCCCTGACGTTTGAACGCCACATCCGTCCGATCCTAAAAGCTCACTGCTTGGATTGCCATGGCGCAAACGCCGAGCTTGAAGGCGAACTCGATCTTCGGTTGCGGCGTTTTATGGTCCGCGGCGGCGAGAGCGGACCAGCCATCAAGCCTGGCGACTCTGACGCCAGCTATCTACTGGAAAGAATCCGTAGCCACGAAATGCCGCCGGGCGACAAAAAGGTTTCGTCCGACGAATTGGCAACCCTCGAAAAATGGATTGCCGCCGGCGCGATCACGGCCCGAGACGAACCCGAAGAACTCGACAGCGGACTAGCAATTACTCCCGAGGAACGCGAGTTCTGGTCGTTCCAGCCACTCACCCGACCCGCGGTGCCCGATACACCGGGCAGCGACCGCGTTCGCACCCCGATCGACGCATTTATTCTTGCCGAGTTACAAAAAAAGGGAATAGGGTTTTCGCCTGACGCAGACGACCTCACGCTCCTCCAACGGGCATACTTCGATCTAACCGGCCTCCCCCCCTCGCCTGCCGACGTCGCTGCTTATCTTGCTAACGAATCGCCCACTAAATACGAAACGCTCCTCGACGAGTTACTTGCTTCACCCCGTTATGGCGAGCGCTGGGCACGCCATTGGCTTGATGTCGCTGGCTACGCCGATACCGAAGGCTACACAACCGCCGACGCCGATCGTCCTTGGGCGTATCGCTATCGCGACTACGTGATTAAGGCGATCAACGCAGACAAACCGTTCGACGAATTTTTGCAAGAGCAGCTAGCAGGCGACGAGTTGGTCGCCCCCCCCTACAAAAATCTTAACGAGCAGCAAATCGACAAACTCACAGCCACAGGTTTTCTGCGAATGGCCGGCGATGGCACCGGTAGCGGAGCAAATGACGACGATGCCCGCAACCATACAATTTCGGACACGGTGAAAATTGTTTCGACGTCCTTGCTAGGGCTAAGCGTCGGTTGCGCACAGTGTCACGATCATCGCTACGACCCGATCCCACACACCGACTACTACCAACTACGGTCTATTTTCGAGCCAGCTTTGGACTGGAAGAAATGGCGTACCCCGCCACAACGGCTGATCTCGCTGTATACCGACGAGCAGCGCACCACTGCGAACGAGATTGAAGCAGAAGTCAAAAAAGTTATCGACGAAAAAAATGTTCAACAGAAAAAGTACATCGAGGAAGAGCTGGTCAAAGAACTCGCGAAATACGAGGAAGCTCTACGCAAAAACCTTCGTACCGCTTACGACACTCCCGGCGACAAACGTACCGAGGAGCAAAAACAATTGCTCAAAGAAAACCCTAGCGTCAACATCTCTGGAGGCACGCTGTATCAATACAACAAGGCCTCAGCCGACGCACTGAAAGAGTTTGACAAGAAAATCGCCGAAATCCGTGCCAAGAAGCCCGTGCAAAAGTTCATTCGCGCGCTGACCGAAACCCCAGGGCAAGTACCCGTCAGCCATCTGTTTTATCGAGGCGAATATAAACAGCCAAAGCAGACCGTCACCCCCGCTTCGCTGACGATCAGCGCCCCGCCAGGAAAACGATTCGAAATCCCCGACAACAACGAAAAGCTACCTTCCACCGGTCGACGCCTTGCGTTTGCACGCTGGCTCTTCAGTGGCACCCACCCGTTGGTAGGTCGTGTTCTCGCCAACCGTGTCTGGATGCATCATTTCGGACGAGGGATTGTCGGCACACCGTCCGACTTTGGCCTACTTGGCCAGAAGCCAACCCACCCAAAGCTGCTCGATTGGTTGGCTGTCGAGTTTGCCGAAAACGGCTGGAGCCTCAAGAGCCTACACCGTCGGATAATGCTCTCGACCGTTTATCGCCAGTCGTCCAAATCCGACCCCGCCAAGTTCGCCGTTGACGGCGCAAACCTCCTCTATTGGAAAAAACCCGTAGTTCGGCTCAGTGCCGAGGCCCTCTACGATCGTATCCTAGCAACCAGCGGGGTCTTAGAACACCAACTCTACGGCCCCCCGGCCGCAATCACCACCGACGACACCGGGCAAACAATTGTCAGCGCAGATTCCAAACGTCGCGGCGTCTACGTCAAGGTAAAAAGAACTCAGCCGGTCGCGCTGCTAAAGTCGTTCGATGCTCCGGTGATGGAAGTCAACTGCGAGTCTCGTCCTTCGTCGACGGTTGCTACTCAATCGCTGATGTTGATGAATAGCGAGTTCATTCTCAGGCAAGCGAAAAGCTTCGCCGAACGGATATCGAAAGATGCGGCAAACGTCGAGCTACCTGCCGTCGAGTTTGACCTGGCCCGATTTGCCGACCCCACGGATGCTTGGAAGTACGGTTATGGTCGGTTTGACGCAGAGCAACAACGAGTGATTAGCTTTACCCCGCTGCCGCATTGGACTGGCTCGCAATGGCAAGGAGGCAAAGAGCGCAGCGATCCTACCCTCGGCTGGGTTGCGCTCAACGCCACGGGGGGCCATCCCGGCGGAGATAGCAATCGGGCAGCCATCCGACGCTGGACCGCACCGTTTGCCGGCAAGGTCAGCATCCATGGGCACCTAAAACACCCCTCCGAAAGTGGCGACGGCGTCGAAGCACGCGTTGTTTCCAGTCGGCTAGGAGTCGTCGGCCACTGGCAGGCTCAACACAGCGAGCAAGAGACATCAGTCGCAGAAATTGAAGTCGAAGCGGGCGACGTTCTCGACTTGCATCTTGGTTGCCGCAGCAACGAAAACTCGGATAGCTTTCATTGGACAGTAACTATCGATCTACACACAGCAGACGCACCGACAACCACCTGGAGCACCGCAGCCGACTTCCACGGGCCGCAGGATCAGCAAACACCGTTGCCCAAGCAAGTCGTCCAAGCCTGGCACTTGGCCTACGGACGCCCACCAACCGCCGACGAGTATCTTATCGCCTTAAAGTTCTTAGCCGAGCAAATCCCCATTTTGTCGGCAACGCGTAGCAAAGCCAAAGACATCAACCCACGCCAACAGGCAATGACGAATCTTTGTCAGGTCTTATTAAGCTCAAACGAATTCCTCTACGTCGATTAATCTCCTAGCAAAAAAACGACTCCAGAATAACTACGACATTTCCCTGCTGGCATAAACAACCGAAGACACAGAGCAACCCAACGCCAAAACCAAATTAGACAAAATATTCTCGCAAAGAAATGGCAACAATTATCAATTTGAGTTGGAACACTGATCTTCGTTAATCGGCGCTAATCTGATTAGTGAAGATTAGTGTTCTTTCAATCAATTTTTGTGATCGACGAGATGTCTCTCATCTGGTTCATCCTGTTATCCTGTCAAATTTCACCTGCTTGGTTGTGGCTTTGCTGCCCCCGTGTTCTCCGCGTCTCCGTGGTAAATCCAGAACTAAAAAATTTCCTCTGAACCGTACCATCAAACGAGTCTCAAATGTTTGGCAACCAATCTCGACGTGAATTTTTGGCCCAAAATGCGATGGGGGTGGGTGGAGTCGCTCTTGCTTGGCTACTCAAGCAGGAGCAACTACTAGCCAATCCGGCAGACGTAGCGACGCCACCATCGGCGCTCGACATGAAGCCGCGGCAAACGCATTTCGCGCCACAGGCCAACGCAATGATCTCGATGTTCATGCACGGTGGCCCGTCGCACGTCGATCTCATGGATCCCAAGCCCGAACTTACCAAATACGACGGCACCGAGTTCAAGGGCGACATCCAATACAGCTTTGTCAAACGGGCGAGCAAAACGCTGATGGGAAGCCCTTGGAAATTTGCGCCCCAGGGACAATGCGGCACCGAAATTTCCGAACTGCTCCCTCATCTGTCGAACATCGTCGACGACATCTGCCTCGTCCGCTCGATGCACACCGGCTTCAACGGCCATGAGGTTTCTATTCGCTATTGGCATAGCGGCATCCCCGCAGTCCTGGGACGGCCAACGCTTGGTGCTTGGGTGACCTACGCCCTTGGTTGCGAAAGCCAGGATCTTCCTGCGTACATGGTACTCACCGACCCAGGCGGGCCCCCCGTCGATGGCGTTCATAACTGGACCAACGGTTGGATGCCCCCTCTATTCCAAGGTACGGTTCTCAGGCCCAAGGAGCCTCGAATCTTAAACCTCCAGCCGCCCGCACATTTAAAAGGTGAGCTGCAAACCAAAAATTTAGCACTGCTTGCCAAACTCAATCGGAACCATCTAGAACGCCACCCGGGCGAAGCCGACTTAGAGGCTCGCATTGCGAGTTACGAGCTAGCAGCACGCATGCAAGTGGCAGCTACCGAAGCGCTCGACATTTCTGGCGAGTCGAAAAGCACCCTCAAAATGTACGGCATCGACAAACCCGAAACCAAAGAATACGGCACGCGATGTTTGCTTGCCCGTCGGTTGGTCGAACGGGGCGTTCGCTTTGTGCAACTGTTCCTCGGCGGTCAGCCTTGGGATAACCACAATAGTATCCAGAAAAGCCTTCCCGGTATCTGCCGCCGGACCGACCAACCGTCCGCTGCCCTCATCCTCGATCTCAAACAGCGAGGCCTCCTCGATACCACAATCGTTCATTGGGGTGGCGAAATCGGCCGTTTGCCAGTCGTAGAGAATCAAGGTGCGCCTGGGCAGGCCGGACGCGACCACAATGGCCAAGGCTTCAGCAGTTGGTTTGCAGGCGGCGGCATTCAAGGCGGCATCACCTATGGCGAAACCGATGAGTTCGGTCACCGTGCAGTCGTAGACAAGGTAACTCCCAACGATATTCAAGCGACGCTGTTGCACCAATTTGGTTTCGACTACAACAAACTCACCTACCGCTACAACGCACGAGACCAGCAACTAACCAACGGTCGAGAATGCCGCGTGGTCAAAGAGATTCTCGCCAACCCCTCCCCTGCCCTCGTATAGCATCGCCCTGGTACTACTACACAAGGTTGAACCACGACGACACAACGAACACGACGAAAGAAGTCCGTGTTTCAGGTGTTCCGCAACCTGCTAGAATGCCACAAATGTTGTTTCTGTAAGAGATGTCTTCCAATTGAATTGACTGGGGGCAAATAAAATGTTCCATGCTGGATTCACGTCGTGGCCGTTGTGCCGTTGTGGTTAACTTGTCTCAAAGTTGCACTACCAGGAGGGATTGTTTATGCATAAAACTTCGCTTGCGATGATAGTAGGTACGGCCTTATTCGTCTTCACTTTCGCTGAAGTTGGCCATTCACTGGAGTTTTTTGTTGCAACCGACGGCAACGATCAAAACCCGGGGACTCGTGAAAAACCATACGCCAGCTTAACCGCTGCGCGTGATGCACTCCGAGAAATCCGCTCGGCTGGCAACTTTCCTGAACAAGGCGCAACGGTCACCCTCCGCGGTGGCAAGTACCAGCTTGCCGAACCATTCGTTCTTGAACGTCAAGACACAGGCACCGACAACGGCCCAATCGTCTACCGTGCTGCCGACGGAGAAGAAGTCGAGTTACTCGGCTCCCGCCCGATTACCGGTTTCCAGCCGGTGGCGAATGCTGAAATTCTCGAACGACTCGACCCAGCGGCTCGAGATAAAATTGTCGTCGCCGATCTCCGTGCCAACGGCGTAGAAGATTTTGGCGAGGTTGCTACCCAAGGCAAACGGATTGAGGTCTTCTTTAACGACAAACCCATGCTGCTCGCTCGTTGGCCCAACGAGGGGTTTGCCAAAATCGTCGAGGTCGTGGGGAAAACACCGAAAAAAATACATGGCATCCCAGGCACCAAAGAAGGTGACTTCACCTACAACGACGACCGCCCGGCCCGTTGGTCAGGCGAGCCTGATGTTTGGCTTCATGGTTACTGGTTTTGGGATTGGTCAGATTCGTTCGAGCGCATTTCCGAGATCGACACTGCTGCCAAGATCATCCGACTCACTCCTCCCTATCATGGCTACGGCTATCGAAAGAACCAGCGTTACTACGCGCTCAATCTCCTTTGCGAACTCGACCAACCCGGCGAATGGTATGTCGATCGCAAGGCCGGCCTGCTCTACTTCTGGCCACCTGCGCCGATCGAAGATAACGCGGTCACCGTTTCGGTTCTTCCCCAACTACTAAGCATAGACGACTGTCAGTCGGTGGTATTTCAAGGCATCATTTTCTCAGGAACCCGAGCCACGGCGATCCGAATTCTTAACTCGCAAGCTTGCATTATCGAAAACTGTACCGTTCGTAATACAGGCAGTCGGGGGATCGTTATTCGTGGCGGAAAACTCTGCAAAGTACGGCACTCAAATCTCTACAACTTGGGCGAAGGGGGCATCTCGTTGGGCGGAGGCGACCGCAAGACTCTTGAGCCATCGGGCCATGAGTGTGTTAGCAATCACATCCACCACTTCGGTCGTCTTTATCGCACTTATCGCCCTGCCGTTTCCGTTTCTGGGGTCGGCCAACTCGTGGCCCACAATCTGCTTCACGATGGCCCCCACAATGCAATCCAACTGGTCGGCAACGAACATCGCATCGAGTTCAACGAAATTCACAACGTCTGTTTCGAGACGGGCGACGTAGGCGCTTTCTACATGGGACGTGATTGGACCGCACGCGGTACTGTCATCCGGCACAACTATTTCCACGACATCCGTGGACCAGGCCTTCACGGTGCGATGGCGGTCTATCTCGACGACGCAGCCAGCGGTATCAAAATCATCGGAAACGTGTTTAATCGTGCTGGCCGAGCCGCATTTATCGGGGGCGGGCGTGATAACTTGGTCGAAAACAATATCTTCGTCGACTGCAAACCCTCGGTGCATGTCGATGCCCGGGGCATTGGCTGGATGCACGAAACCATCAAGGGCACTCTGCCTGAGCGCCTGAATAAAATGCCCTATCTCGACTCCCCTTGGAAAGAACGCTACCCACAGCTTCTCACTTTGCTAGACGACGAGCCAGGCAAGCCAAAATACAATGTCGTGCGTCAAAACATCTCGTGGGGAGGCAACTGGTTGAGTCTCCAAGCCGAAGCCAAGCCCTTGGTCACATTCGAACATAACTTGATCGACCAAGACCCACACTTCGTGGGCGACCCTCGCTCGCCCACATCAACGATCCTCGACTTCCGTTTGCGGCCAGATTCGCCCGCCTTAGAGCAAGGGTTTCAGCAAATTCCGGTCGAGAAGATTGGCTTGCTGAAATAGGTACGGACAAACACCGGCGGTTGGCACGTACAACTATCCAAGTAGGGACCACTGTGCAGGTCCTGAAAAAAATAGCCAATTTTTTAGTTGAAATTGTGCCACCACTTCTGAGAGAATGCTCAGCAGTTAGCGATTAGCAGTTAGCTTTCGAAATCCAACAAACTAGCGCCTAGTGCCCAACAACTACAAACCAAAAATGACAATATTACCCCATTCCGCACTCCGATTTCCGCATTCCGAACTCTCTTTTGTCCACTCCAATGGGGCCCCCCCGCAATTCGTGCCAAAATTAACCCACCAAACACTGTCATAGAAGCGCCAAGCAACATAGTTTTGTCCATTAAAGTCAACAAACCAACCAATCACAAAGTCAAAACAACCGCTTTCGGCTTTCCCCCGTCCCCCCAGCCGCTAGCGGCTTAGCCAAATCAAAAATCCCACATCAAACATTTCGGATCTCCACATGAAATTGTTCTCCCTTCGAGCATTGTTTATTCTAGTCGCATTGGCTGCCGTCAGAGTCCAGGCAGAAGAGCCTGCCGCGATTGACATTGGCAGTCGTCTTGAACTTTTCGTCGACCATTACCTTATCGACAAGTTGGACAACGTCCGGCTGGTGCTCAACCGGCCGCGCGACGAAGGCGTGGCCATCAAGTTCGACAAGCCGTGGGAGGGCCTGTTTTGCGGTTACTGCACGGTCATCAAAGACGGCGACCTGTATCGGCTTTACTATCGAGGACGACCCGAAGTCGGAGCCGATGGCACCCCAGGCGAAGTCTATTGCTACGCCGAGTCGTCGGACGGCATCCATTGGACGAAGCCAGAGCTGGATCTCTTCGAGGTCCGTGGGCACAAGACCAACAACGTCATCCTGGCCGATGCCGGCCCGGTAACGCACAATTTTTGCCCGATGCTCGACACGCGGCCCGGCGTGCCTGCGGATCAGAGATTCAAAGCGATTGGTGGCACAGTAACCAGCGGGCTGATGGCCTGGAAGTCGGCCGATGGCATCCATTGGAAACCGCTACACGACAAGCCTCTGCTCACTACGGAGGTGGTCCCCTACAAACACATGTTCGATTCACAGAACCTGGTGTTTTGGTCCGCCGCCGAAGAAAAATATCTTTGCTTTTTCCGAGTGTTCGAAGACGGATTTCGCCGAATCAGCCGGGCCGAGAGCGACGACTTTATCCATTGGACGAATCAGGTGTTGATGGAATATCGCCACAACGACTCAGACGCGCCGATCGAGCATCTCTATACGAACCAAACACACCCCTACTACCGTGCACCGCATATCTATCTGGCGATTGCCGCCCGGTTCATGCCCGGTAGGCAAGTGCTCACCGACGAAGAGGCCCTTGCGATCAACGTAAATCCAAAGTATTTCAAGGATACGTCCGACGCAATTCTCATGACCTCGCGTGGCGGCAATATCTACGACCGCACCTTTTTGAGCGGCTACATTCGACCAGCGATCGGAGCCCAAAACTGGGTTTCCCGTACCAATTACCCTGCCCTGAACGTCGTACAAACCGGCCCCACCCAGATGTCAGTCTACCTGAATCAAGATTACGCCCAACCAACGGCCCACCTGCGGCGTTACTCCATGCGACTAGACGGTTTTGCCTCGGCTCAAGCGGGCTACGAGGGTGGCGAACTTCTGACCAAGCCGTTTACGTTCAGCGGCAATCGATTGTCGATCAACTTTGGTACCTCAGCCGCAGGCGGCATCCGCTTTGAAATCCAAGACGCCCACGGCAAACCGATCCCCGGTTTTACCTTGGCCGATGCCCGCGAGCAGATCGGCAACGAAATCGAACGCATAGTCCAATGGGAGCAAGGCGCCGATGTCTCGTCGCTCGCCGGCAAACCCATTCGCATCCGGGCCGTGCTAAACGATGCCGACCTCTACTCGATCCGTTTCACGAACCAGAAGTAGCAAACCTGTTCATTTTTTCATCTTGTAGGAAGCATCACCGACCTAGAGAAGTTCACCCCGAAACCTTGGCCGCGGCCTTACGGGCGATATCCATACAACGACGGATGTCGTCGATCGGGTCGTCCTTGTTTTCCTCGTACTCAAGCGAAAGGCAGCCATCTGCCGGGAAGTCCACGGCAGCCAGTGCTGCAAACACGCCTTCGACGTCGAGGTGACCTTCACCTAAAATCACCCCTTCGGTTTTATCCTTCATCTCAGCAAAGTCTTTGAGATGGATGCCGTACAGCCGCTTGCCAAGCAGACGTATCACCTGCACCGCATCTTCGCCCGAGCGAATGAAGTGACCCAAGTCGGCACAAGCGCCAATCCGAACGTCGTAAGGCTCGACCGCTCCCAATACGTCTAACGCTTTGTTGTATCGATGGCGTGGACCGTGGTTATGAATCGCGATACGAATATCAAACTCTTTAACCAACTTATCCAGACTCTCAAAGGAATCAGGGGCAGGGTCTGCCGACAAGCAACGTACCCCGGCTGCTTTGGCGAATACAAACAATTTACGGTTCGCTTCATGGTTGGCCGAAAAACTATGCACGCCGTGCCCCAGCATCTTCATGCCGGCATCGCTCATGGTTTTCTTCATCGCATCGATTTCAGCTGGTGTCGCCTTGGGGCTGAAATGAGCCGGATAGAATTCCATGTGGGCAAATCCCAAATCGTGGGCATGGCGAATCGCATCCTCCGCCGAATAACCTCGCAAGGAGTAGCTTTGAATACCGATCGAAAATCGACCGACGTTGCCCGATTGGGCAGGCTTCGCTAACGCACTCAGGGGATGCCCCAACGTAGCCGCCGCTGCCGTTGCTGCAGTAGTTCCAAGAAACCGACGACGTGACCAAGCAGCAGGCATAACACAACTCCTTCGAGATTTTCTGACTAGAAACGATCAGGGCGGCACCACCCTCGAACCAGCCCACAGTTTAGCTGCCTCTGCTCGCCAAAACAACCATTTCTCTTCTCGCGTTCGAGGGCAAAGGCCGACTTTATCCTCCGCACGTTCCCCTTTCGGTGGACCATGCAAACGAAGCGTGATATCTTGAACCGGTTCTACCCAAGAGAAAAAGACAAGGCCAACACTACTTTTTTCTTGCAAAAAGGAAGATCGCCAGCCATGACATTGCAAAACGACCAAGCCATTCGAGAGTGGGAAACTCCGCTCGCTTTGGGGGCCTCCCATGTCCAAGCATATCAAGACGAAGGTGTCGCCAAGATCAAAGGGGTGTTTTCTGCCGAGACGATGGACATACTGCGTCGTGAAGTGATTCAGAACGTAACGCGATTAGGATCGTCGGTCGACAACGAGAATCGCGACGAAGAGTACCCCAGCGAAGATGTCGACCTTTATCGAAAAGCGTTTACCCAAGTGTTCAACCTTTGGACACATAGCGATTTGATCAGGTCGTTCGTCGTTGGCCGCTTGGCGAAAATCGCCGCCGAACTAATGGGGGTATCGGGGGTACGGATCTATCACGATCAAGCGCTCATCAAAGAGCCTGGCGGGGTGGCAACCCCGGGGCATGTCGACCACTACTACTGGCCACTTGCCACCGAAAAAGTGCTTACTGCATGGATTCCGTTGGTCGAGATAACCGCCGAGATGGGGCCGCTCGACTTTGCCCTCGGGAGCCATAAGCTCGACTACGGCCGAAACGCCGAACTCGTGCAGCAAGACGAAGCCGTAGTGGAGGCCCGTCTAGCCGAGGCTGGCTATCCTGTTGTGACAGCACCCTATCAACTTGGCGAAGTTAGTTTCCACGAAGGTTGGAATTTCCACCGAGCTGGCGCTAACCAAACGGACCAACGCCGCGAAGTGCTGACGGTTATCTACATGGATCATGAGATGACCTTGCAGGAACCTGCAAACCCCAATCAGGAATACGACCGCGAAAAATGGTGCCCCGGCATCGAGGTTGGAAATACGATTAACTCCGATATCAACCTTCTGATTGCCGCCAGTTAAAGCAACTTTGGCGGTTTGCCTTCCCTACACTAACGTCTGCTTTAGAAAGTCTCTTATGTCTCGCAGCCATCCTACCCGTCGTGACTTTTTGCGTAATGCGACCGGCACACTTGCCGCGACATCACTGCTAGGCCCAGCAATCGTACAAGCCGCTTCGGGCAATGAGTTATTGCAGGTTGCCTCGGTTGGCGTAGGGGGGATGATTGGTCGACACGATTTGGCAAATATCACAGGCTCGCCGCGAGTCCGTTTAGCTGCCATGTGCGATGTTGACGCCGAGTATCTCAAAGCAGCGACCGAAGAATTTCCTGGCACGAAAAACTTTAGCGACTACCGCCGGATGTTCGACGAGATAGCCGACGACATCGATGCGGTGATGATTTCTACCCCCGACCACATGCATGGCCCGATCGCATCGGCGGCGATGGAACTTGGTAAGCATGTTTATTGCCAGAAACCGCTTGCCCACAATTTGTTTGAATGCCGGGCGATGCAAGACATGGCTGCCAAGAACAAGCAGCTGGTTACGCAAATGGGTACCCAGGCCCATAGCCACGCTGCTTACCGCACGGGGGTAGCAATGCTCCAGTCTGGAGCGATCGGTAAGGTTCGTGAAGTACATATGTGGGTTGCAAAAAGCTGGGACGGCCCCGCGTCAGGTCGCCCAGACCGTACCGATCCGGTGCCCGAACACTTCGATTGGAATCTGTGGCTAGGCTCGGCTCCCGAGCGTCCTTATGCCGAGAAAACTTACCACCCGCATGAATGGCGACGCTGGACCGACTTTGGTACCGGAACACTTGGCGACATGGGCTGCCATATTTTTGATCCCGTGTTTTCGTGCCTTGAATTAGGCGCACCAACCAAGGCAATTTCGCGCGGTCCGAAGTGCCACGAAGAAACTTACTCCCCAGACACCGACGTCGTCTACCATTTTGCTGGCACCCGTTTTACCGATGGCCAGATCACTTGCCGTTGGACGGATGGAACCAATGGCAGTCGCCCCGATATCAGCCGGGCCCAGTTGCCCGAGGGCGTCGAATTGCCCAGCAACGGGCTGTTTATGGTTGGCGAAAAAGGGGTGATGGTACTGCCGCATATCGACATGCCTAGGTTCTACAGCCAAGGCAAGCCGATGGAAATAAGCATTGAGGAATTGCCAAGCAAGAATCATTACCACGAATGGGCCGACGTCTGCCGCGGGGAAGGCCAGGTAACGACTCCTTTCTCTTACGGCTGCGCGGTCACCGAAGCCGTGCTGGTAGGAACCATCGCCACTCGCTTCCCCGGCGAAGAACTCGCCTGGAATAGCGCAGATCTGACGTTCAACTACGACGCCGCCAACCAATTAGTCCGCCGAGAATACCGCCCAGGCTGGGAACTATGAAGTCGAAGTCATACTAGCCGCAGGCGGAAGCTGCGGTTTTTCAGACTCGGCTGCGGCTTCCGCTCGCAGCTACGAAAAAGCCTGTTGATTTTTGCAGTTCACTTGGCGGCTTCTTTCTTGGCCTTCTCGAGCACTTCGCTCATGCTCACTGCTTTGCCGCCCTGCCGTTTACTCTCGTCGGCAGCTTCCATGAAAGTGTAAATTTCGAGTGTCTCTTCAGCACTCACCGGTGGTTTACCTGTGCCAAAGAACTTAATAATTTCTACAACCAACGGGCGATAGCCATCGTAAGAACCAACCGTTGCCTCGCCTTTGGCACCTTTGGCCGACCCGCCGTAGCCTTTGCCTTCGCGATAGATGCCGGTACGTCCGCCCTTCCAAGTGCCTTCGACAACCACCTTGCCATCCTCAGTACGTCGCTGCACCGTTTCGCAGCCAGTGCCCATCACCGTGAAAAGCGATTCGACGCCATGGATTCCGTACCAAAACAGGTCGGGGTGATTTTTCTCGATCTTACAAGGGCTGTGGGTTTCGCAATGCTGAACTTCGCCAATCGATCCGCCGCGGACGGCCTGCGAATCTTTGCCATAGCGCAAACTGCTGGAAGAAAACAGCGGGACGTTGGCCTTCTCTGCCGCTGCGAAAATCGCCACGGCATCAACCAACGAACCTGCGATCGGCTTATCAACAAACACGGGTTTCCCAGCGGCAATCACTGGCAGCACTTGTTCCAGATGGGGGCGACCATCGTTGGTTTCCAATAGCACGTAGTCGACTTTCTCAAGCAATTCGTCGATCGTCGGTACAATCTCGATGCCCATCTCTTTCATCTGAACCGTATAGCCAGGGACTCGGCTAAGGCTCGACTCAATATCTGGACTCCCCTTCGGATAGACGGCTACCACTCGGTAGCCCTTGATGCCCGGCTTCTCTGGCGAACCGTTTATGTCCTTGGTGAAGGCGATTGCGTGGGAGGTATCCAAACCGATAATGCCGATGGCTTTGTCTTCAGCAACACTCTTGGCAGTAAACATCAAGGCAAGAATAACAATTAAAGAGGTAATAAAAGCAGAGCGAATCATCGTGTTAATTCCTCGATTGGTAATTCGGTATGTTGAATTCGATACATTCAGCAAACAGCCGACAGGGGCCTATAGGTATGTCGTTGTGGTTAAGCTGACTACGTTGCAATGCTAAAGCGTCTCAAGTTTGGTCTTCTGCGACTTCAAGTAGTGCAGTAGATCGACAAACTCCTTGGCCGAAATCGCCTCGTGGAGATTCGCAGGCATGCTCGAAACGTCCACCTTGCGGCGGTCTTCGATCTCCTCGATAGGTATTTCTTGCAGCTTGCCTGCGCCGATGACCATGGTTAGCAACTCGGGCGTCTCTTTGGCAATCAAGCCGCTGTAGGTTTTTCCGTCGTCGGTAAGAACCAGAATGGTTTGATACTTTGGGTCGAGTTTGGCATTCGGTTCGAGAATCGACAGCACGATTTCCTCCGGTTTCAGACGAAGACCCGCATCGGAAAGGTTGGGCCCAAAGTCGGCACCTTTGTCGCCAATTTTGTGGCAAGCAACGCAAGTACGTTCAAATACTTTTGCACCAACATTGACGTCGCCCTGCAAGCTGCCAAGCGAACTCATCACTTTATGGACACGTTTTTCGTTGGGGCCTGGCTGCGCCGATAGTTCTAGCAACAGCATGTGGGCCTTGGCGCCATACGCAGATCCATGAAGCAGCTTTTCGACAAATGTTTGAGCAAGTTCTCGGTTGCCTGCGAGCGAACGACCAGCCGCCAATTCTCTTGCGATTAACGGCTTCAATGCACCAAGTGTGCTCGTGAGTGTGTAGCTGATCTCCGTATCCAAATCATGATCGACCACCTCCAATGCCAAGGCGATTGCTGCCGGAGTGCCCACAAAACTCAGCGCCCGCACGGCTTCTAGCCGTACACGCGGATGCGAATCGTGAACCAACTGCTTTAGCCAAGCAAGTGCCCCGGGATGGTCGGCAAATTCGCTTCCAATCACATTGGCGGCTGCCGCCCGGGCATTGGGCGCCTTGGCCTGCATGACTTTTTCTATCAATCGGCCATCGGTTGCATGATGGCCTTGCTGTACCCAAAGCGATTCCATCACAAGACGATCGTACTGCGGGTCAGCCTTGTCGAGCTTGCCCAACCAGTTGCCCATCACCGCCAGCACTTCATCCGTCGGACGATCTCGAAGCTCGCGGCGAACTCGATAGCGAGTTCGGAGTTCCGTCGCCCGAAGTTGTTCAAGCAATTCTTCAACCGATTTGCCTGCCTGAATGACCGGCGTTACCGGCGGACGATCTTTCGCCGACAGGCGGTAGATGCGCCCATGACGATGATCCCGATTGGGGTCTCGCTGCGAATACTGCATGTGGCCAATCAACGGGTTATGCCAATCGGCAAAATACAACGCCCCATCCGGCCCAAAATGGGGCGACATTGGGCGGAAGTTGTCGTCGGTCGAACGCACCAAATCTTCAATCCGTTTTCCCTCGTAGCCCGCCCCTTTCTCGGCAACAGTGAACTGCAAAATCGCGTTCGTGTTGATAACGCAGGAGTACAAAAAGTTGCCCTGAGCGCTGTCCGGGAACTGGCCGCTAGAAACAAACTCGTTGCCGCCAGCAGGTCGCATCCGTTGGCCTTCGTACTTCACAAATTGATCGGTCCCGCCACGTCCGGTGTAGGCCCTGCCGGTCAGCGGAGTTGCCCAATGCTGAGCGGCTGTGGTGCCATCGCCAACAAACCCTTGCCCCCAGTCGTTATGGGTATAGCACCAGGGATTCGGAAAGCATGGCGACATGTGAAGAGCCACTTTCCACGTCCGCGGGTCAAGCCGATAGGCGCTCGATCGATTGCGATTGCGGAACGGGCCCCAGGGGGTTTCGAGCGTCGTCAGCATCGAGATACCCTCAAGCATGACCAACTCGCCGCCCGGAGTCCACTCAAACGAACAAACCGCATGGTGCGTGTCGTCCGAGGCAAATCCCTCGAACAATACTTCCCGTACATCGGCACGATCGTCGCCGTCCGTATCTTTCAAGAACACTAGCTGCGGCTGATTAACGACCAATACCCCGCCGTTGTAAAACTCGAACGAAGTGGGCACATGCAAGTCGTCGCAAAACACTTTTACTTTGTCGGCCACCCCATCCTGATCGGTATCTTCAAAAATCAAGAGCCGATCGTTTGGTTTTGGGTCGCCCGGCTTCCACTGCGGGTAGGTGGGCATACAGACTGCCCATAAACGTCCGCGATTGTCGAACTGGATTTGTACCGGGTTGGTCAACTCAGGGAACTGCTCTTCCGAAGCAAACGTCTGCAGGCGATAGCCCGGGGCCACTTCCATTGCCTCTTCCGCTTCTTTGGGGCTAAGGTATCGCAACTCGTCCGGCTCTGAGTATTCCTTGGTGCCGAATGTCGAGTCCACCGTTGCTAGTGTGCCGGTTGAGCTGTCGTCGACAGTGGCAGCGACCTGCTTGCCTTGAACGATATCCCAAACGTACCGATCGCGAACAGCAACCATCTTTCGTAGTTTGGCAAATTCTTCCGGGAAATTCGTCACACCAAAAGGGGTGCTGCGACCGCCATACACATACCAACCGTTGAGCATGTGATAGTCGTTTTGATGATGCCAGGTTTTATCGACGACGGCGGTTCGCAATCGCTCATAACCTTCGCCAGAGGTCGCCGCTTCAAGGGCCGATCCAAACAAACCGCGATCCAACTCCGCAGCAACGACTTTGGCACCTGCTTCGTTGATATGCAGACCGTTAATCGTGTACTGACCACCCAATTCGGCGGCAAAAGTTTTTGCCGTGGGCGAAAACAGATCGACCACCGGGATGCCAAGCTTGGTAGCCGTTTCTAGCAAAGCTTCGCTATAAAGTTTTAAGTTCTTGTTCTCTGCCTTGCCATCTGGCAGCGAACGATTCCCCGTATCCTCAAAAGCGGCGGGCGACACAAACACAAACCGAGGTTGCTTGCCATCCTTAGCCAAAGAAGAGCCTTTCGACTTAACAAACGCAGCAAGATCGCTCTTGAATTTTTCGATTCCCACCGGACCAGCAAACGATTCGTTGCCGCCAAAGAAACAAACCAACAAGGTTGGCCCAAACACCTGGAGCGGGTCGTCCAGCGTCGTGTAATCGTTCGGCCGTTGCTGGTTGCCCGCTTCGTCCGCAGGCCAGCCAAAATTCCGCACGACCAACTCTTTCTCAGGAAAACGTGTGTGCAGCACGGTTTCGAAATGACCATAAAGGGCCATCCGTGGCAGCAACACGCCACCCACAAACGCGATTCGTTCGCCCCGATTCAATTCGAGCTGTCCCGATTTGTCGGCAGCCTCGTCCTTATCGCCGTTCAGTTGCAAGTCAGCCGGATGGACGCCTCGGCGAAAACCATTGGTGCCAAACTTCGAAGGCCGGTAGTCGCCCACCAATGTTACATCAGCCTTCGCTGGCACCTCTTCTTCAAGTGCCCAATACACACCGTTGACCAACAATCGGCGTAAGTTTTCGTCGAGCAGATCTACCGCCGAACCCATCGTCGTGCAAAGCACCTTGTTCGTTTTGCCAGCAGCATTCTTGTGCGTTCGCACCCAAGCCACTGGCTGCATCGGCTCGTTCTTCTCGCCTGCAAGCGGCGGCGATGTGGGAGTCGTGCCATCAAGCACTTGCCCGTGAACCAAGATCGTACAATCCTTGGGCGGCTGGACAAAGTAAACTCCCGTTTCGCCAAACATCTCGCCTACACCACGAAGCACCGGGTGGTCTTTGGCCGAAGGCTCGATAAGGCCCCGTGTTGCCTCTTTGTTGTTGGTGCCAAGGTGGCTAACCCAAGTTTCGCCAAGCACTTGCCGACCAAAACCGCCGGGCCAATCTTTGCTTCGAAACGAATACTGCCGATATTTCGATTTCGAATCGTCGCTGTACTTAAACGCATGGGTGCTAGTCCGCAAAGCAATAAACGGCTTGCCCGCCAAGTAGGCATCGACAAAGTGCTTCATCGTCTCGTCCGGGTACTCACGAAATCGCAACCCCAAGATAATCGCATCCGCCGTATCCATCGCTTCAGCACCACCCAGACTATGGCTGGCATTCGGGTCGATGGTGCCTGTCTTTGAATCGAGCGAAAACAGCACCGAACACTTAAAACCATGTCGCACCGAAAGAATGCGAGCTAACTGCACCAGCCCTTCTTCCGAACGATATTCCTCATCACCAGCCAGAAAAACCAAATGCCGCCCGTTGGCCGATTCTTTGGCAGCGTTGTAAATAAGCACGCTAGGATCATCTTTGGCGGCAGCATCGCCGGGCACCATGGCGACCGCGACCGCCAACAATATCAGGCTGCCGGCGGCAAGGCGACTAACTTTAGGGCAGAGGATTTTGGATAGACTTCGCATGTTGCAATTTCCCTGTAGGCTCTGAAAACGATCGAATTGAGACAATTCTATGGTTGCCCATTATCTCAGATCACGCGCCGTCTGCAAGTTATGCAAATTTCGGTCGAATAGCCCGGGCAAAACCATCACAATCATTGTTTTTACGAGGCGAGGTACGGTAGTTTACTGGGGCAGTTCGATGAGTTTTTTTCTGTCCATTTATCGCTAGGTGCACTTGGGCAGCGCAACGGGTAGCACTCACCTATGGAAAAAAACCCGGTCAAGAACAGCGTCGAGGAAATCTGCTTGGACTCGTGGCGGGAATTCTTCGACCTTACGGTCGATTCGTTCGCCACTGGCCCGGCGTTCGTATTTCGCGGGCAAACGGCCTACGATTGGCCACTCGAATCCAGTATCGACCGTCTGGAATCGAAATATCCGAAACGCAAGAATCTCTGCGGCAGCATTCCCGAATTCTTTGAACGTCCGCCGTTTACCGAAGAACAGCACCTAAACGCATTCAAACGTGCTATCCGCGGACGACGGGGGCCAAACCCCGGTGCTTTATCAGAGGACGATTACTGGGCGCTCGGTCAACACCACGGGCTTGCGACACCCCTACTAGACTGGACGCGATCTCCGTTTGTCGCCCTCTTCTTTGCATTTGAAGAAGAGGAATGTTTGCATGCTGACGGCAAATGGGGCGAACCTGAATATCGGGGCGTTTACGTCTTGTCTACAAACACAATCGAAGACGCTGCAAAAGATGACACCTTTGCGGTTCGCATATTGTCACCGGAATCAGACGCGAATTACCGTTTAATCAGTCAGGCAGCGCTATTCATTCGGATGCCGCGAAAAACCAAACTTGAGGACTACGTGGCAAAGCACTTCCCCAAGGAAAACCGCAATGCCACCTTCAAGAAAATCAAGATCCCAAATGACGACCGTGATGACTGCTTGGTTACGTTGAACAAAATGAACATCAACCACATGACACTATTCCCAGACATTGACGGTGCCGCTAAGCACGTTAATACGCGCTGGCGGCCCGGCCACGAAGATTCCATTGCCTATGTATAGCTTTTTTCCGGACAGCAGCATGTTTTTGCGTTAGCGAGTACGCATACGGCGTCGAGCTAAAGCAAGCGTTGGAATACCGACAAGAGCCAGCAGCAAGCTAGTCGGCTCGGGAGTTGAAACGGAAGCGGCCGCCTTTCCATCCGATATCCAACAAAGGAGCAGTATACACCTTTGTGGTAACCCAAGATCGCCGGATACCTCCCAAACACCCTCATCCTAGCGGATAGGGCGTACCCCCCGTATAACCATCGTTAGCCATTCTGGATAATCGCTAGAACTCGATCGGCTAGCTGGGGATTTGTGGCGACTGATTCGCCGTTGTGAACGGTCGCCCGGCCCTGCCAATCGAAGAATTTACCGCCTGCCTCTTCGATCACGGGTAGCAAGGCGGCTGTGTCCCAGAGGCTCATGGCTGGGTCGATCGCAACTTCGGCTCGACCGGTTGCGACCAGTAGGTAGCCGAATGCGTCGCCCCAGGTTCGCGTTACCCGACATTTGGTCTGAAGTTGGTCGAATACCGGTCGGGCGTCGACTCCTCGCTCGGTGGTAAACGATTTGACCGAACTGGTGACGACCACCGCTTCTGCCAGATTGTCGACTTGCGAGACCCGAGCAGGTTGTGGGGTACCATCGCCAATAACATGCCAACAGCCAAGTTCGCAGGCAGCGTAGACTATTTCTCTGGCAGCAGGGGCGAAAATCACGCCGATTTTTGGCTCGTCGTCCAGCATGACGGCCACCAACGTCGTGTAGAGCGGCACTCCCGCGATAAAAGCCTTGGTTCCGTCGATTGGGTCGAGTACCCAGCGATAGCCGCTCGTGCCGGTCGTTTCGCCGAATTCCTCGCCCAAGATGGCGTCTTCCGGAAATTGCTGGCCAATCTGGTCGCGTAGCAACTGCTCTGCCCCGCGATCTGCGGCGGTGACGGGCGATCCGTCCGATTTTCGGATTATTTCTAGATCAGTGGTCCGGAAAAGCTCGAGGGTCTGCTCTCCCGCTAGGCGGGCTATTTTTACGGCAAAATCAAGCCGGGACTGGAGTTGCGAGGATTCTGGAGTAGTCATCATAGCCTCAAATTACCAGAGTAAGCTGGTGTTCGATACAGCTCTCTTCTTGCCAGCTCTGCTCCCTTGCTGTTCTCGGGCAGGGTTGGCAGCTACACTGCCTCAATCGTTAAATACTGTGTTTGAGGGTCTCTGCACAGGTATTTTCCATCCCGCCAGACGGAATTTGGCGGTTATGCTGCCTGGATAAGCGGGGCTGCCGAAGCAGGATGGGATGATTTTTGCTTGAACCGCGGAGTGGTGCTCTTAGAATAGAGTGTGAGGGTTGCCACTCCCAGAGTTGCCGCTGATGGGCGGCATTGGGAGGAGTTAGGAACAATGGGTGAGTACATTAGCCGTGCGGCTTACTTGTCTTTCGCCATAGCTGTTGCGTTGGCGGCTGGCCTGCAATTTTGGCCTGACACAACTCAGCAAGCCCTAGGCAATCAACCAAGAACACATGGGATAGCGTCGGATGGGTTGATTACCCACATAGTGGAGACTGAAGGTAGACCGACGAGAGCAATCATTATCGACCCTCGTCTTCAAGTGATGGGGGTGTACGACATTAGTCGGGACAGTGGTGAAATTGAGTTGAAGAGTGTTCGCAAGCTCACGGCAGACTTGCAGATGCTAGAGTTTAACAATGCTGGAGTCTCGGTAGAGGACATCCAGAAAGCACTAGAACGGCAGCAGTAAGAAATTGGAATAACATTGGCTCGCGGACCAGCAAGGAGGTCGACGCCACGAGTTTTACTAGGAGCCTTCCGGAACCCGCTTGGAGGTGTCCAGCGGCCAGGGAAGTCTGCACGACCAAACTGTTTTGGGACGTGCAGTAAACCAAGATCGGTTTGGAACGCGAGAGGTATCGATGGAACAGAAGTTTGTAAAGATGGAAGACGCGATCGAAAAGCTTGGCATCTCGGCGGATCGCTTGAATGAGTTGCGCGAACATGGGCAGTTACGCGCTTATCGCGACGGCACGAGCTGGAAGTTTCGCACGGAAGAAATCGAAAAGATGGTTTTGGAAGGAGTGCCAGATCCACCACCTGCTAGCGATTTTGACTTAGTAGCAGACGTTGATGATCTCGTGCCCCTTTCGCCGGAACCTGAAGAGTCGAGCTTAGAGATTTTGCCAGATGACGAGGCCGATCCGGCCGTCGGTAGCGAACTGGAACTCGACAATCTCGAGGACACCGTCACTGCGGGGGCGAGCGACTTAGCCATTGCAGCGCTGGATGTACCCGGCGATTCCTCCGATTCCATCTTGCTAAGCGAAGAAGAGTTGGGCGAATCGGTCAGCCCAGCAGGTAGCACAATTATAGGTAAGAGTGAACTAGAGGCTGCCGATGCTGACTTAGAACTTAGCTTGGATGATGATGGCGATGATGATGAGTCGGCGGGTCAGAGTGATGTGAGGCTTGCCTCCTCAGGCGCGTCGGACGTGCTTTCTTCTGACGACGAAGACGCTCTTGAATTAGAATTTGATAGCAACTCTGGTGGGGCGAGTGCGTTTGAAGATCTCGAAGAGTTGGAGATCGACCTCGCTGCGGAGTCGAGTCGTATTTTGGGGCCCGACGACATCACCAAAGCCCGAGCAGCCGCCGGCGAGTTGGTCGGTGAGAGCGATTTGTCGCTAGACGATAGCTCGCCCCTTGCCGAGGGCGATAGCAACATGGGATCGACTGACGTCCCACTTCAATCGCTTGAATCTGCGGAAGCTCCTTCCAGTTCGGGATCGGGTTCAGAAATCGAATTGTCGGTGGACGACGACGATTTGGTTTTGGGCGACACCGAAGGTAGCGACATCACGCTTGAAAGCGGCGATAGCGGAATTAACCTTGCCCCGGTCGACAGTGGATTGGCACTAGACGACATCCCCCTGGAAATGGGCGGTTCGGCAATTTTGAGTTCTTTGGACTTGGGGGCCACCTCGGACCCCGAAATTTCTCTCGTCGGTGGCGGGTCGGATGTTTCGGATATCTCCGACATCTCAGAGATTGCTGACGAACCGGCCGCCGAGTTGCAAGTTGATGATGATTTTCAACTCACCCCGCTCAGCGAAGGCGCTCCTGACGACGATGGAGACAGTAGCTCACAAGTGATCGCGCTGGATGCCGGCATTGAAGGCCTGGAAGACGAAGATCTAGGAGACGATGTTGGCGTTCTCGACGACGTCGGGATGACCGAGGACGTGGGCGATGGCGTGATGCTAGCCGACGATTTCAGCGAAGCGCCTGCTGATGGCTTAGGGGTGGGAGCTTACGCCGGCGTTGGTGGAGCAGCGGCAGCTACCGAGGTGCCTTATTCAGTAGTACAAATCGTTGGGTTGGGTGCCTGTGTTACTTTCCTGGCCCTGGGTGGGGTGATGATGATGGATATGGTCCGCCATATCTGGAGTTGGAACGAACCCTACACCATCAATAGCACGGTAATCGACGCGATCCTGAACATCTTCTAGGTTCCGTAGCTTTCTTGAAGCACCGATGGCAAAGCCAAGGGATTGCAGTCCCACGGCCAATCGGTCACGCTACGGTCATGGTTTTTATTTTTTCGCGGTGCGAAGCATAGAAAATTCACTAGCGCGTCGGGCTAGTGCGGTATATCGCTTGCCAAACGTGGGAAAGTTAAAAGCCCTGACGCTGCACTCTTTCCCACCTTTCCTCTTGCCTTTTGCGACTCCCCATGCCAAATCAATTGACCAATGCCCTGGTTCTAGGGCTCCTCTGTACGTTGCAACCCGGGTGCAAACCTCAAGAAGAGATTAGCACCTACACAATCCCAAGAACGACCCCGCCGCGCCAGCCCATGAGCCCCCAGGAGGTTGCCAATCAACTTGATCACATGGTCGCAGCCATTGTGCCCCAGGGAGATCAAGCTTGGTTTTTTAAGCTTACCGGTTCTGCTACGGTCGTTGATCGACATCGCGACTCGATCATCAAATTTTTTGCGACGGTCACGCTCGACGAGTCGGGCAAAAAACCACCGACTTGGAAGACGCCTGAAGGATGGGAAGAACGGCCCGCTTCAGAAATGCGACTCGCTACGCTGGTGATCCCCGACAAAGATGGTCCCCTGGAATTGTCGGTCTCAGGTTTGCCGCTCTCCGGGGATTGGGACGAGTACCTCACCAGCAACGTGAATCGTTGGCTAGGCCAATTGAAGCAAGGGCCGATGCGGTCTGAAACCGTCAAGAAACTAGCCAAAGAAATACCAACTAACGGAGCCAAGGCTACGTTCTTTGAATTGGTAGGCATCATGCAGCGGCCAGCGGGAGCGAATCCGCACGCCGGGATGGCGCACGGCAAAGAACAACCACCGGCTGCTCGACCGCAAGAAAAAGCTCCTGCCAACACCGAAAATGCCTTTCTCGACTTCGACACTCCTGAAGGATGGTTACCTGGTCGAATGTCGACGATGCGCAAGGCAGCATTTCGAGTCGTCGTGGCGGAGTCGGAGGGCGAAGTGACCGTAATCGATCTTCCTACTTCTGGTGGTGGGCAGGTCGCTGATGTCGAAGCCAATATGCTGCGTTGGGCAGGCCAAGTGGGGCTTGCCACCGATGCCGAGGCGATTGGCAAACTCGTGCGGAAGGTCACTGTGGATGGGGCCGAAGGAAGCTATGCCGAGCTAATGGGCCCTGAGGGTGCCAGTCGACATGATGCAATGCTGGTAGCAATGATCGAGCGGGAGGGAAAGGTCTGGTTTATCAAAATGAGTGGCCCTTCGGCCCTGGTGACAGCGCAAAAAGAGGCCTTCCGCGAGTTCCTAGACTCCATTCGTTTCAAATAGCGGCGGATCTTCCACTTTCTGTGATTCTATCACCGTTACATATTGGCCTTGCCGACGGTATGCTAGAAGGGAGAGAAGTTGTGCCACCTTGGCATGCTTTCTAACCCGCCCCCTCCTTCCCCACCTCAATGCCGTGGCTAGTACTGATATTGGTCCTATTTCATCTGTACCGTCTCCAATTCCTCGTGACAGGTCAGCCAGTTCTGAGACTTTGCTGATGACGGTCTTGTCGCCGTTGGCGTCGTTGCGATTGACGGTCGTGCTCTTTGCTTTTTCGATCGTACTGGTTCTGGCCGGCACGTTGGCTCAAATTGACTACGACATCTGGCATGTTATCGGCGAGTATTTTCGGACTTGGATTGCTTGGATCGAGCTGAAGGTTTTCTTCCCGCGAGCTTGGAGTATTCCTGGTACCGTTCCTTTCCCAGGGGGATGGATGCTCGGCGCAGCCCTCGGCCTCAACTTGCTGGCTGCGCATTCTGTTCGTTTCAAGGTGTCAGGCGCAGGGCGTTCGTTGCAAATGGGCGTAGCCTTGATCGCCGCAGGCATCGCCCTGACCTACTTTGTTGTGCAAAGTGGCCTGGGGGGCTCTTTAGAGAGCGAACTTTCGCCCGAGTTTTGCAATGGCCTCTGGCACGGCCTTCGTGCTGCGATTGGCGGCGGAACCCTGTCGTTGGGCTACTTGTTGGCCTTGAGCTTTAGCAAACAACGTCACTCTCCGGCGGCTTGGTTGTGGTGGATGGGGGCGACTACCTGTGCCTTGTTAGCGGGGCTTACTCTCTGGCTTTTCTTGAATCCCGAAGTGCGCCTCGATCCCTCGGGGCTGCGGATCATGTGGCACTTGATCAAAAGCGGAGCGGCTGGCGTCGTGCTGTTAACAGGCTGCTACTTTGTGTTTGGCCGTCGCGCTGGCATTGTGTTGCTTCACGGAGGCATTGCGCTAATCATGTTTAGCGAATTGTTCACCGGCTTGGCCGCCGAAGAGGCCAACATGCAGATTGTCAAAGGGCAGACAGTCAACTATGCCGAAGATAATCGTTCGCTGGAACTGGCGGTTGTCGATAAATCGGATGACAAACAAGATGCCATCACCACTGTGCCAGGAACGCTGCTGGTGGATGCCTGGAAGTCGAAAAAAAAAGTTCAAGACGATGCTCTACCTTTCGCAATCCGTGTGGTCGACTATTTGCAGAACTCCCGAACAAGGCTTGCTCAACCCGGTGAAAAGAGCCCCGCAACAAAAGGCGCTGGCACACTGCATATCGCCATCCCCCAACGGACAGGAACCGGAGTAGGAAAGCAACAACAGGTCGATGTCCCCTCGGTGTACTTAGAGTTACTCTCCGACGGAACGTCTTTGGGAACCTATCTATTCTCCCCACTGCTTTCTCGAGAAATAGTTCAAGTTGATGGCAAACTCTACGAACTTTCCTTTCGATTCAAAAGAGTTTACAAGCCGTATTCGTTGACATTACGCGAGTTTCATCACGATCTCTACGTCGGGACCAATACGCCAAAGAATTTCTCGTCGGAAGTGCAACTCGTAGACGCTGCTCATAATGTCAATCGTCCGGTGAAGATTTGGATGAACAACCCGCTTCGCTATGGCGGCGACACCATCTACCAATCTAGTTTTGATCCAAACAATCCGAATCTCACCATTTTGCAAGTTGTGACCAACGCTGGCTGGATGATTCCGTATGTCGCCTGCATGTTGGTTGCTACCGGAATGCTTGCCCATTTTGGCATCGTGTTTTTCCGATTTGCACAGCGGCAGACGGCGCCAACCACCTATGTCCAGTCATTATCGTTCGGTCAACTGCGGGCTAACTGGCGTTCGCCCTCGGTTTGGGTACCGGCGCTCATCTTGTTTGTCTTTGCCGGGTGGGTAATAGGAAAAGCGAGAATCCCCAAACTGCCTGCCGCAGAGATGCAGGTTCATCAGTTTGGCGCTTTGCCAATTGCCTACAACGGTCGAGTCAAACCTTTTGATACGATGGCTCGAAATACGCTCACCATACTTTCAGGGCATGGGAAGATCGACGACGAGGCAAAGACGCCAGCGATTACCTGGCTTTTAGACCTGATTGCCGGTAGCCCCGCGTCGAACAAGCATCGCATGATTCGCATCGACAATTTAGAAGTGCTAGATGCCCTGGGGTTGCCGCGTCGAGATGGGTTCCGATATAGCCGCGCCGAAGTGCTGGAGCATCGTGAACTGTGCATAGAACAAGCGATTTTGGCCAGTGAAGTGCCGCAAGACGAGCGAACCTTGGTTCAGCAGAAGTTCAAGGAATTGGGCGACAAGATCATTCTAATGCAAGTCCTGCAAGCCTCGTTTATGTCGCCTGCGATCGACACGAAATCGATGGAGACGTTGAAAGAAGGATTTCAGATCGTAGCCCAACAGATTCAGAGGCTCAACCAAAGTGGACCTCGTGCCATTCCGCCGACCGATGCCGAGTCAGGCCAATGGAGAACGATGCTTGAAGCCGAGCTACATCTGATCCTCCAACGTGTCCAGAAGATGGAAATCGACGAAGCGACTGTGGCTATGCGAACATTGCTCGATGCCTATCGGTCGGGCGACGTACCAAAATTTAACGGCGAGCTTATCGCTTATCGAAAAATTGTTGAAAAGCGATCTGCTGCGGACATCGAACACGCCGCAGAGCTTCTAGCTGCTGGTCAGCTAGGCGAACGAAAAGAATCGGAGCGGTTGCGGCTAGCACGGGTGCAATTCGAGGCCTTTTTCAACCACTTCAACCCGTTTGTGCTGGCCATGGCACTCTATTTGGTCGCCTTTGTTTTGGCGGCTGGGGCATGGTTGGGTTGGACGGCGACTCTCAATCGGTCTGCAAACTGGTTACTCTGCTTCACCTTTGTGCTGCACACCTTTGCGCTGGTTGCTCGGATCTACATTTCCGGTCGGCCCCCAGTGACAAACCTTTATTCGTCGGCTGTGTTCATCGGTTGGGGGGCTGTGCTGTTTGCCTTGGTTTCAGAACGAATCTACCGCTTTGGTATCGGCAATTTGCTTGCCGCCGTGGTTGGATTTCCGACGCTGTTTATTGCTTATAATCTGGCGGGCGACGGAGATACTTTTAGCGTGCTGCAAGCGGTGCTCGACACGCAGTTTTGGCTAGCAACCCATGTGGTCTGCATTACCCTGGGCTACTCGACCACACTGCTGGCTGGCGCATTGGGAGCAGCGTACTTGCTGATGACTCGATTCACCAAACGCCTTGACGAACTTCAACAAAAGCAGCTAATTCGAATGGCCTATGGCACCATCTGCTTTGCCACGTTTTTCAGCTTTGTTGGCACTGTGCTGGGGGGACTATGGGCAGACGATTCGTGGGGAAGATTTTGGGGGTGGGATCCAAAAGAAAACGGCGCCTTGATGATTGTGCTCTGGAACGTACTCGTGCTACATGCCCGTTGGGGTGGGATGATCCGCCAAACGGGAATTGCCGTGCTTGCCACCTTTGGCTGTGTCATCACCGCCTGGTCTTGGTTCGGAGTGAACCAGATGGGTGTCGGGTTGCATGCCTATGGGTTTCGGGCAGGCATGGCATTTTGGCTCATCGTGTTCGCCGTGAGCCAAATCCTCATCATGATGCTGGGGTGTCTGCCAGGAAGCGACTCTCGTCGACCACCTTCAAACGATACACTGACTTCCAGCACCTCGCACTAGAACAGTCGCTCTCGAAGTTCGCGAATCCTTGCTTCTTCATCGCGCAACTCTTCGGGCAACTGATTTGCCTCAAATGCCGAAGGCGTAACGAACACCTCAGCTGGCTGGACATATCCCAACGCGTCTGCCAGCTGCCGCAGCAGCCGCTGACTGCTGCGATCAAGCCCGTGTGCTTTGCTAATTTCTCGAAATAGCTTTTGGGGATCGTCGCACGGCTTGCTTAGATCGTTGTACTTAATGTACTTCACCACCGCAAAAATAATGGCGGCGACCAGCGCAAGGCCAATCAGATAGGGCAGTACCTCGACAAGATTAGCACGTCCCCGAGAGCCATGTAGACCATCGCCTAGGCGCTCCCAATTGGAAAATTGTGCCAATAAATTTTGGGCGTAGAGTGTGGAATTCATCGTTCGGCATCCCTAGGGCTTATTGCCCGCCAGTTGGTAGGCCTGTTAACTGTTCTTCAATACTAGCTAAGCTGGCACGAGCCGCATTCTGAACCGCGCCGCTGCGATCGGTGAGAGCGTGCTGCAAAGCCTCCTGGACTTCCGCCGTTGGACTAAACTGCAACGCATCTGCCGATGCCACCCGAACCAGGTGATCTTCGTCATCCAGCAATTCGACAAGGTTTTTGCTCATAGCTGAAATTAAACCCATGACCTCGATCATTTCGATAGCACGCATCCGGCACTTTCGAGATTTCGATTCCATTTCGCTAGCTAAGCCGGGAACCGTTTCTGGGTCGACCTTGCAAACCAGACGGCCGGTGCTTTGGCGAGCGTCTTCAGGAAGCGAGTCAAAGCTAATCAGAAAGTTCTTGAATGAGAATTCCGAGAGTGCTTCTCTCGCAGATTTCTGAACTGCCCCGTGGGTGCTATCAAGTTGTTTAAGAAGAATCGCCATCGCCCCAGGCACATGACGATCTCGCAACTGTCGAGTTGCCGACGCTTGTACGAGCGGGTCGTTGTCTCGAATCGAATCTAAAACCATGCGATTCGCTTGATCGCCAGGGATCGAGATGAGTGCTTCGCACACGGCAAGTCTTGAGGCTGGCTCACCCAGCTCTAAGAAAATTTTCAGTAGCTCGATCAGATCGCCCTGCTTTGTTCCCAAAGCGACCGCTAGCTTGACACAGCGAGCTTGGTCCTGCTCGTCGAAGCGGGCAGCAACCGACTCTTCTGGCGTCAACCATGCAAGCGAACGCATTCGGCCCAAATTTTTTGTGATTTTCGAAAAGACGTCGTCTTCGGTGCATTCCAGTAGCTGGGTAACAAATGGCTTATCCGCACGACGGCTGATGATATTCAACACATTTAGCGAAGTGCCATTTGTTTTCAAGAAGCTAAGCAAAAGATCGATAACCCCAGCGCTCTCACTGGTCTCCAAAGTATTTGTCACCGTTTTATAGCAAGCGTGGCGAGTATCTTCTAGGATATCCCGTAGTAAGCCGCAGGAAGGACCACCTAGCACCACAAACGCCTCGATAAGTTCCGGACGCTTGTGGCTACGGAAACGCTCGACACTACGCTCCAAACTTTCGAGAACATAGCGGCGGATTGATTCCGGGTCGCGGCGATCGCTGTAGTCACGCGGTCCGCGAACCATTTCGCTCAACCGATCAACTTGTTGCAGTACCAATTCTGTGGCAGCCTGGGCATGGTTGCTTTTCTGGTTTTCGGCGAGTGTGACGAGTGTCGGCACCAAATCGAATTCAGAGAACTCGCGGACCAACTCGCAGGCATTCTCGAACAGTTGGGTATCGTCTGAGAGTACGGAGTCGCGGATCGCGCCAGACAGTCTGCCGCGACCTTCGTGTACCAGTTTGCGTTGGTCTGGCGAAAGTTGATGCCAACGTTCGAGAACGGCCAAATGGCCTGCTTTGCTTCGCCTTGCCACAATGGCTTTGAGGGCCCCTTCGAAGACAACGCTATCGTCGCTCTCTAAGGCGGCCATAAGCACTGGCCCAGCCGATTCGTTCCGACTACCAATTAGCACTTCATAGGTTTTCTCTAGAGCGGCTGCCAACTTACTGCACCTTGTGTTAGAGCAACTTTTCTGAAAATGTGTGATTGAGCTATCTCAAGAAACTATTGCAAAATGGCAAATTATGACCTCGATGGGTATGCCACTTGTACTAGTTTTGGTCCTCTAGAATCAATACTAGGTCGTAAAAGCACCATGTTGGGTCTGTTTCGACAGCTTATTCTTGGGCAAAATAGCTGGCTATCCGCTTAGATATGCTTGCCATCGGGCTAGCTGGCGGCGAAACTGGCATAAGTCGTACAACCTGAACAGTTCCGCTCGCTGCGAACCGGTTGGGGGGGAGCCACTTAGATTTGTAAGAAAGAGTTTGAAATGTCGACCGAATTGTCGAGCCACGAAATCCTCGACCGAGAATTCTTGCCCGTTCGGGCTAAAATACTAGAAATCGCCGCTTCGTTGGATCGAATGCAACGTGCCCCGGACGACGTTGCCGGGGATCCGCGTTTGCAGCAGTTGCATACGGCAATCAATAAACTCTTGGCTGAGGATTCCGATCGGGCGGAGCAGATTCAACTTTTGTTTAGCCGCCCCTACCAGCAGCAATGGCGAGACGCATTAGATATTACCCGATGATCGTTGGAGATCGTCCGACCGCTTTGAAAAAGAGAGACCGCCCCTAACCCATGTATTACATCGATCCTCATATTCACATGGTGTCGCGTACGACCGACGACTACGAGACACTGGCCAAGATGGGCTGCGTCGCGATGAGCGAACCGGCCTTTTGGGCAGGCTACGACCGCGGTAGCGTCGAGGGTTTTCGCGACTATTTCGAGCAGCTAACCGCATTCGAGCCGAAACGGGCCAGCGACTACGGGATCCAGCATTTCACATGGCTTTGCATCAACGCAAAGGAGGCCGAGAATGTCGAGCTTTCGCGCGAAGTGATCGCAATGATTCCTGAGTTCCTAGATCGCCCCGGCGTACTCGGCATTGGTGAGATCGGCCTCAACAAAAACACTCGCAACGAATCGATCGTGTTTCTCGAACATCTCGACCTCGCCATGAAGACGGGCGAGCAGATTCTCATTCACACGCCGCACCTGGAAGATAAATTTCAGGGCACACGGATGATTCTCGACATGCTCACTAACGATAGCCGCATCGACCGGTCGCGAGTTCTCGTCGACCATGTCGAAGAACACACGGTCGAGCTTGTGCTAAACGAAGGTTTTTGGGCCGGCATGACCCTCTACCCCGTCAGCAAATGTACGCCTGCTCGAGCGGTCGACATGATCGAAATGTACGGCGCCGAACGCCTTTTGGTAAACTCCGCTGGCGATTGGGGCCCTTCGAAACCAACCGCCGTGCCCGACTTCATTTTAGAAATGCGCCGCCGCGGCCACACCGAACAAGCTATCCGCCGAGTGGTCTACGACAACCCAATCAAGTTTTTCAGCCAAAGCCGCGGTTTTGTTTTCGACCCGCCAGAGGTAAGAAGCTAAATGCCCGTCCTAAAGTAGATTTTTTGGGATCATCATCGCCATGTATTGGGAGGATCATGCTCCGCCGCATTTTCATGCAAAATATGCAGAGTATGAGATTACTGTGAATATTCTCACTGGTGTAGTTGAGGGGAAATTCCCAAAACGATCGCTACGGCATGTGCTGGAATGGTATGAGTTGCACAAAGATGAGCTAGCCAAGAATTGGGAATTATGTCAAAGGAAGAAAACACTAATACCCATAGAGCCACTGGAGTAAATTATCATGTTTCTTCATATTACGAATGCTAGGTATTTGGAAGATTACAAAGTAGCCGTGTCATTTGATAATGGCCGAGAAGGCGTGGCCGATCTCGCCGATGCCCTGAAGGGGCCAATGTTTGAACCGTTAAGAAATAAGTCAGAATTTCCAGCCCTCATCGTGGATAAAGAACTGAAAACGATTACTTGGCCAAGTGGTGCGGATATGGCTCCTGAGTATATCTCATCGTCCCTGCCAAATCTTCGAGGTGCTACAAATAGCGGGTGCATAATTTATTCACGGGCGCTATAATTTGCCAAGTTTTGATTCCTTTGGTTCCGAAAGCTGGCAAAAAATGAAACCGAAAAGTCGTATTCCGCAGCGAGAACTCTTTGGCTTTCAGTTGAGCGAGATGCTCAACCCCGATCATCCGCTCTACGTGTTGGCCGAGCGCATCGACTGACAGCAGTTCGAGTTGGCCATCGGCGATTGCTACGCTAGAGCAGTTCCTTCAATTATGTAGCCACAGAGTTCACAGAGAACACTGAGATAAGGTTACTCACTTCAGTATTTCCTCTGAGACCTCGGTGTGCTCTGTGGCTATGCTTTTCTCTAATCAGTGCAAATACACGCTGATGAGTAATCGCAGACGTAAAAATAGGTTAAGCAGTTGCAAATTTGAATCGTGGCAAACTTGGGCTCTCGCAGTTCCGTAAGGTAATTGCTCTCGCAGTGGCGTGGCCACCATCTCTAACGATTGCGACTTGGCGCATAAATTAGAAAGTGCCCTATTGCGGAGACATGGCCTTGAAGAAAGGCTTCAAGGATTTCATTTCTTCAAAGTCGATTTTGTCGTCGTCGTTTGCGTCGATTTGATCAAACATAAACCGAAATTTCTTTGGGACTTCTTCTTTGGTAAGATACTCGTCAAAATTCCTATCTAAATGATCGAAAAGTTCGGTGATGCGATCTTGCGAGCGATTTTTGCCTTCGGCCGGATTGCTCGCTTTCACGGGCACTACATAATTAAAGTAGCCGATTAGCATTTCCTCCCAGGTTTGATCGCCCCAACGAACCGTTCTGGTGGGATCTGGGTTGACCGGATTCTCTGCGGAATTGTCGAAGTGGGCCACGCAGTGGACACGGGTCCCAACGGGTACTTCCATTGGCTCCTCCAGCACGTAGGCCAACTGCCAGTTGAAGTCGTACTGCGGAATGTCGAGCAGCGGTTTTCTTTTCCCGCCGGGATAAACAAGCTCATAGAAAAACGATTTACCGCGCAGGTGTAGGTGTGGCAAAAAGGAGAGAAGGCGAGCCGACTCTGGCAGTCGCGGGCTCCCAGCTTCGCTGCGATGATTTTTTGCGTGAGGCGGGATTCTAAGTGCAGTGTTGGCGGCACTCGCAGTACGCACCTCGTATTGAACTTCTTCTGGATCGGCAAACACCATGCCGATCCGACTCTGGTCCAGTTGTTCCGAGCCAATGGGGGTGTAGTGAACCTGGAAAATTAACTGTGTACCAGCAGAAATACGTTTGGCGGTTCCTGGCGGGTAAGGCTTCAGGCGATATCCGGGAACATAAAGGCCGTCGTAGCCCCCCAACCCTCCGCGAAACTTTCTGCCGATATCTCTCCTTGGATTGTCGGGCGAAGCGCTAAACATTAGCACATGGTGAACCACGGCTCGGTTACCGGGTTGAATCTCCATCGCTTGAATCCATTTATCTTCTTTGAACCCAGGATCGATCGTGAAGTATTGATATTCGACGACTCCTTCTGCAGGTACCGTAAACGGTTCTTCGCAGATTGGTGCGACAAAGTCAGGCTCTTTCGGCAACTGCCAGCCTGTGACCCAGGTTTGCGGTTCGGGCAGTTCGCTTGGATCTCCCTCGGGGGCTCCTGCTTCGACCCAATCGTAGATCAGCTGTTTATCTTTGTCGCTCATCCGGCGATCGTTTTTGAAATGGCCATACTCTTTACTAGCAAACCAAGGTGGCATGCGTTCCTGGCGAACCACTTCTTCGATCATGCCTGCCCATCCAGAAACTTCATCGTATTCGGCCAGTTCAAACGGTGCGATTTCCCCTTCGCGATGGCATTCGACGCAGTGCTTTTGCAACACGCGGGCGATTTGATTCGAGTAGGTCACCGTGGCAGTCTCGTCTGGTTTTCGTATTCTGCCGATGATGCAACCAACTGCTGGAGTAACGGGCGTGCTAACTTCTTTGCCTTTGAGTAACTCGTCGAGTGCAATTTGCAGATCGTGTGTTTCTGCTTCCGACCGTAAGTAACCGACGCCATACTGGTCGTCAACACGCCCCCAGTAGCGGACAATACGATCCTTATCAAGAACAAAGATTTCGGGCGTTCGAAGCGCTCCCATCTGGTCGGCAACTCGATTTCCAACATCCTTCAACAATGGAAAACCTATCTCATGCCGCCGAGAGAAATTGGCAATCTCGGTCATGGAGTCTTGGCTATTCGCGTAGATCCCCAGGAACCCGACCCCCTTGGACGCATACTGAGTCGCCATGGCGGCAAGTCGCGGGCCGTACAATTTAGCCAAGGGGCACTCAGTCCCTAAATAGGCGACCACTAGAATCGGGAACTTCTTATAGTCCGCCAGCGAGTGTTCTTTGCCTCGAAAATCAAGCAGGCTGAAATCTTCTACTTTTCGGCCAATAGGCACCGCATCTTTTGCGGGCGGTGCCGTACTTACTAAGCGGATGAAGCTGTCGCCTGAATGATCAGGAGCCACTTGGGACGACTGGTTTAAGTCGGGAATTTGGTCCGAAGAACGATCTTGGCGTTCGGCACACCCACAAACGGACAAGCAACCTAGCAGGGGAAGGATCATTCGGTACGACATGTTTTTCACCTCTATGCTAAAGCAAAACGTAAAACACTTTTTCAACCAAACACCAACCCCTCGTACTTTACTAACTTCTGCACGACCCCAAATACTACCTAACTCAAACTGAAAACAAGAAGGAATTTCACCACGGAGCCACGGGGGACACCGAGTATTTTGAATCAAAAAATGTCGAAATATACTCTACTTCAAATTGGACTTTGTGGCTGTTTTCTCAGTGTCCTCCGTGACTCGGTGGTTATTCTCTTTTCACTTTGAGTACCTAACTCCTACTGAAAAGAAAGGAGCCCGCATTTTCACCTTGAATACCTAAAACTACCCGATCCCGTTGCAACTACTTGATGTCACTCAGGGACAGGACTCTTTTCGACCAATTTCAAAGACTCCTCGATTAGAATTTCACCCGTCATTTCGCCCAACGACGTCCGCGATATGTAGTCGTATCGCGGGAAACTCTTAAAATCGACCTTTGTGAGAATGTAGCCAAAGGCATCGTTTGTCAGCCCAAACAGCAGGTTGTGTTTTCCTTTCATCTTTCGCTTCAAATAGAAGCCAATATTCGGCAGCGCTTCGCCGGGGATGGTCAGTATCTGTGCATCCCCAAGATTTACCAGGTTGATTCTTGCCGTGATGGTTTGGTCGTTGTTGCGAGGATATTTTAAGGGAGAACCGGCGATGATCGCCCACATCAAGTCCGACTCCACAGGGAATCGAACCTCGATTGCATCGCAAAACAATGCTGGGTTCTTTTGCGTAGGTGCCGGCTCAATTATACGCAAACTTTCGTCCGCCATGGTTTTGCCGATACGTAGGCATTCGTCCCACGATCGCGAATCTTGCCAATAGCCTCGGCCCCCCTCTTTCGGCTGGTCGAGATTGCGGTTGTCGGCGGTGATCATCCCGCCCTGGGCACCATTCATAAATATCGCCATGCCGCCCGTTTGCGATTCGATTTGGTCACGCATCGGACCGATGACATCGGGGCTGATAAAGCCAGCACCGGTGCCAAGAACCTCTGGGTGAGTGGCATAATTCACCAAGGTGGCAATCGTTGCCCCATGGTGATCAATCGCTTGAACGACACTCATTCGACGGTCGTACAGGTCGGGCGCGTAGTAGTTGTAAGCGATTTTCCCTTTTGCTTCGTCGGTTGCCACTTTGAGCCAAGCGGGTTTCAAATTGCTTATTGCTTCTTGGATTGCCTCGGCAGCTTGTTTGCAGACGAAGTCCATATACTCCAAATCGCCCGTGTAGCCCCCCTTGCCGTCAGGCATTCCGTAGCAATCGGGGGCACTGTGGGTATGCGACGCACCAATGAGAATATTCTCGGCAGCGAGCCCTGGAACTTGTTTGCGTACCCGATCACCAAGAACCATGGGGAACCCAAGTAGATCGAGACTTACGATTGCTACCGTTGTGCTCCCCCGTCGCAGCACCATGGCTCGTGCGTCAATCTCCCCACGTTTCCCTTTTGCAGGGCTCGGTTCGCCTACCCCGCCAGAGATAGGCAGTAATTTGCTGGGAACAATGCTCCGCTTACCAACACCGATTTCGATGCCAGTAGGCTCTTCAGCCGAAAAAGTTGGAGATATCCCAAAGATTTGTAATGCTAAGACGAAACCAAGGATAACAGCGGTGATTTTCATAGGAATACGTACCTAGAGGCCATGTCGTACCAAGGCGAGTCTAAGGTCATCATAGACGTTGTTTGGAACCTAATCCAACCGGTTTTGTTGCAATTCCAGGGGAACACGGCAACCCACTAGTGCTTTGACACATCTCAATTCGAGGAATTGCCCAGCACTAGGGTCGAGATATCACTATTTAAGAAAAACTGCACCACAACTATTCAGTTTACAAGCTTGCGGTCGTTGCAGAACTGGCTTAAACTAGGTTTCTGCAACGATTTAGAAAAAAAGTTTTGACTTCAAACCGATCTGACCCTAGCCCTAGTTGCACATCGCGGAATTACTCGATATGAAATCAGAATCGGCGGAAGTATTAACCGTAACAAAGCGTAACCCAGAACTAACGCGCCGGCGCTTGATGAAAGCATCTGAAAAGCTGTTTGCGGAAAAAGGGCGTGACGGGACGAGCGTTGGTGATATTTGCCAAGCATCGGGCGTTAACTGCCGGATGATCTATCATTACTTTGGAAGTAAGGACGGCCTATATATGGCCGTTTTAGAGAACGTCTACGGCCGTATCAGCGAAATTGCGTTGACAGCCGACGCCGAGTCGCGATCTCTGGCTGAGTACATCGAGACGATCATTGAACTCTATTTTCGCTTTCTACTGGCAAACCCAGAGTTTGTTGCTATTCTTCGTTGGGAAAATGCCTCTGGCGCGAAGGGTATTCGCCAGCTCGATCTAGACGACTTCCGCAATCGCTACGTTGGGGCGGCCTGTCATGCACTCAGCCAACAGCAAGGCAAGCCGGCTAGTTTCGACGAGGGCCTGATGGTTGTTCTTACTTGCGTTACCTTGTGTGGGCACTTCTTCTCCAACCAAGGCTCCACAGGTCATGCCCTCGGGGCAAAGCTGGGCGACCCTGAGTTCGCAGAAGTATGGCTGAAGCATATCAAGAAGGTTGCCGTCACCTATTTCTGCATGCCTTAGCAGGCTAGGCACAGGCCGTTTACTTTCTCACCGTACGAAGCATCGTGAATTCACTAGCCCGACGCGCTAGCGAGGGAATCCCTCGCTAGCGCGTCGGGCTAGTTTTGCATGCACTTTGCCTAGCTTGAAGAGGACGCTTGGCGCAAACAAAAAGCCGCCGGTCTAGTGGATAGACCGGCGGCATCGTTTGTTAAACTTCAGTTCAAGTTGGAAACTACCGCTTTCTACGACGGATCAACAACGTTGAGCAGAGGCCAAATCCCATGAGGGCCATCGTGGCTGGCTCAGGAATATGTGCTACCTCAAGTCCAACCTGCATGCTGTCAACTGCAGCAGCCTCCCCTAAAGTCAAGCCGGCGAGCTGCAAAGTAACGAGCAACGTCTGGCCTGTTAACGACAGGGTATCGAAGAAAGTGCCAGTTTCCGCCGGATCGCCAGTGATATCGATTGGAAACGCATCTATCCCGGTAGTCGGATGGGGAAAAACTGGAAGACCTAGCACCGTCCCGTCCAAAGGTACACCAACGCCATCGGCAGTAAAGGAAAGCCAAACGATACGAGTAGCGACCGCAGTAGGATCTGCCCAACCCGAGATAATCCACTGACTGTGGGCAGGAGCGCTGGCATTGATGTATCCACTATCATCCGAACTGATCGAGAACGAAACAAATTCCAAACCACCCACCACTAAAAACGGATTGGGGTCACCTGGTATGGGGGACGGGTAGGGTGTACTTACAACCACCGACGAATCAACCGTCACATCAGAGCCAGCGACACTAGTCGAAACACCGAACGGAATAGCCGGATCAGCGCCAGCGCCCTGAAAGTTGTTAGAAGTGTACGAGAAAGTTGGCAACGGCGTCGCAGATGCGGACGTTGCTACGCCCAAGACGAGTGAGGCCATGGCAATAGCGCCGATGGCAAGGGACACTTTTGATCTACACATTAGCTTACCTTTCAAAAAAACAACGAAATAAGAGGCAAAAAAACAAATGCTGGGGGAAGTAATCGTTTACTTACTTTCCGTCAGCCACAGTTCATCCGTATCAATTAGCATAACCGGCCTTACCCAGATTGCAAGTTTTTTGTATCTAACCTGACTATTTTCTCTACTTTTTCTCCGGCGGCTTATTAGCCGCATCCAAAGAAATCGGACATAAGGCCAAGCCGATTCGCCAGCGAGGGAATATCCAGCGAAGGGGTACCTCGCTAGCGCAATGGGGTAGAAAAATTACTCAATTTGCCCCGACTAGCCGCCGGTTTCAGCACGGATCTTTTCCAGTGCCTCCTTGGCGATTTCCCTCACCTTTTCATTCTTGTCCTCTAGCAGCTTTTCCAATTCGGGGATCGCGGCCTCAGCCTTGGCGCCCATTTTCCCCAAGTTCCTTGCCGCCACTGCCCTCGTCTTAAAATCGGGTGCCGTTAGGAGCTCGATTTGCGGTTCAGGATAAAACCAAGGGGTTGTTTCCGGCGATCGCTCAGCCGGCACTGGTCCTTTGTCGCAACCAGCGAAAACCAAAATCATCAATAATCCAAAGAGCAGTTTCGACATAGTTATCTTATAGAAAATTCTACAGTACGCGTCAGCCGTGCATCGCAACCAATACACTCCTAAACTTCTGCGCGGAACGAAGCAAATCCTTTAAGGAGTGCCTCCAACGACTTCCTCTCCTCGGATTGTCGATAAAGCTTGGTAAGTGATGAGGTCCAGGCTATCGTTGAGGTAGTGAACCGAACCATCGGCGTACAGAAAATTGCAGCCGCCGGGGTGGTCGCTATGGAAGTTGCTCACCGTAGTCGATCCAACGAGATTGCATACGAACACCTCCGCGATCGAGAGTTTTGTTTCTGTCACTGGGTATTTGTTTATCGGTTCAACCGTGGAGCAATAGATGTTGGTAACTATCAGGCCAGGAACCCCAGAGAAGTTCGGGGTAGAAATGATCCAGCCTATCCATGCGGTGGCTATACCTTCTTGGGTGTCCACTGGTTCGGCACACCCGAGCCCCTGGCACACAGGCCAGTTCGTCGAGGTGGCCGATTCGCCCATCGCGAAAGTATTGCTTGTGCCATCGGTGATCTGCCTGACCTCGCTGCCCCAATTGTAACCAAACAGGCCTCGATCCACATCGGCAATGAGGGTACTAGGCCCTCCCCCCTGAAACCCCGTTGCAACACAAATCTGGTTGGTGCGCCCTTTCGACAAGGCATAATCGGTCGTTCCGTAGGTGCTGTTGGCGACAAGACCGCCTAAGATCGGGTCAACTTTGGGGTTATCTTCCTGAGAGGAGGGGCAATCGAAAACTGGAATCGGAGTCGCCGTGACGACCGCTCCCTGGTCTGGCCATTGCACTGAGAAATTGTAGAGATCCTGCACATTCGCCTGCTCTAAATAAGGCAGCGTGTCGACCAGGGCATTTTGGAAAACACCGATATCGGTGCCGGACCCAACCACAACGGTCGTCCCTGCGGGAAATGTTTGCTGTGCCGAATAAAAGTTTTGCTGCCCGAGGCCTATCTGCCTCATATTATTGACGCACTGCGACCGGCGAGCCGCCTCGCGGGCTGCCTGAATGGCAGGAAGCAAAAGGGCTACCAACACGCCAATAATGGCAATGACAACCAGCAACTCGACCAGTGTGAAACCACGAATCGCACCGAAGCTCCGTCGAGCGGGGGAGTGCGGTCGAGCATGGTTCCTTCTCCCCTGGACCAGCCGGAAAACGCCGGCATCGCATCTGTCGGATTGCAACCCGTGTGCAGAACAGTTGGTGAACATGTAATTACCTCGGCGGCGAAAAAAACGGTACATGAAAAAGATCGGTTATCGAAATAATGCGATAACCTTTACGAAAAAAAATAAAACGTCCCATGAGATTCCGCATCAAACCTCAACCTCCAGTCGGCCCGTCTCGGAAAAGTTGCCTATACCAGAGCAGTGATTAGTGTTCTATCAAGTAGTCGGCGCAGCACAGCCACGCATCGACCAAATTATACTCGTCTCCCAACCATTGTCAGCTAAATTGCCAAAACCGCAACGGTTAAATAAACAATTATTTACTTATTTTCAAAAAAATTGCAATCTACTGGCTGTCAGCTGTCAGACACAATGGGGTCCACCTTAGTAGTTGCCACATCCTGGGGGTAGTTGCCGGTCGCGTGTTGGCGAAAAGGCCGGGGTAACTTCGGCAATCTAACCCGGCCCCCCCAAGTCTGCCACGGCTCGAATTTGGAACTACTCAAACTGAAAAGAAAGAACGACGCCCGCGAATTACGCGAATAAACGCGAAAAACTTGATTTCAGGATATTCGACTTTCGACTTGTAGCAAGTTCGAGGAAGCCGGAGGATTGCAAAGTCATAAATTCGGCCCGATAAGGATCTAGCCACAGAGAACACCGAGTACTGAAATTACGGGATTCTCCGTGGCTTATCTATTTTTTGAACTATGCGACTTTGCAATCGTCCTGGTTCGAGGAGGTAGATTCATTGAACTCTCCCGGTACCAAGTTGGCAATCTCATCGTATAAGGCGCAGAGGAATTGCAACAGTTGTCAATTTGAGTTGGAACGCTAATCTTCGCTGATCTGATTAGCGAAGATCAGCGCCAATTAGCGTTGTTTCAATCGATTCTTGTGATAGACGAAATGTCGCTCATCTGGTTTATCCTGACTATCCTGTCAAATTTCACCTGCTTGGTTGCGGCTTTGCCACGCTGGGTTCTTTGTTGCTCTTAGGACCAGGGCACAAGAATAAATGTCGTGTAGTAGTGGTTCACAAAGCGAACCATGACATTAGATTGGCCATCGCAAACACGTTAGAGCATTTCCTATAAAAGCATAGCCACAGAGCACACCGGAGGTCTCAGAGAAAATACTGAAGCAAGTAACCTTATCTCAGTGTTCTCTGTGAACTCTGTGGCTACACAATTGAAGGAACTGCTCTAGTGAGGAGAAATCTTGGCTAGTGACCGTCGCTGAAATTGCTATTTCCCACAGAGTAAATGAGTAAATAAAGATCGGTGGATGGTCATTGCATGCGCCGCAAGACGAGCCATCTTTCGGCTACCCCCAATTTATAAATAAATATTTACTTATTTCCCCTTTTCCCATTACCAAACGCTGGCAATCTCTTCTGAACCGGTTACAGTAGTGGTAGGCACTAGCTGCCGCAGTTAGTGGGATTATTCCGTTTATACTGGTGGGAATCTGCCCTAGTTGGGCTGGATTTGTTGCTCATGAGATGAGCTTTTTAGCTCTAACACGACCTGGGTGAGATGGCCAAAAGGTAGCGTCAAGCTTTTCCTGATAGCCGTTCTCTTGCCCCAGCGGGAGGTGTCGTGTCTAGAGGGTCTTTTTTTCGAGTTGAAGGAGAAACCAAGTGAACTATCGATTTTTACTGGCAATCGCATTGGTGGCACTCTTGCCGTCAGCCGTGACCTTTGCCGCAGGCGGATCAACAGTATTCTTTTCTGAAGATTTTGAGTCGTACGCGTTGGACCCCGATGTTGCAGGCACATTTAATCCCGGAACAGGTACCCCGTGGACGATCAGTAACACGGCTGCAACGGTCGAAACAGAGGGCCAGTGGTACCTGGTCGATACCAAGAGTACGGCTACCGCCTTCGGCCTGCCTTCAGAGGTGAACTTCGGCCCGGCAACTGTCGGAGGCACGACCACCCCTGGCTATGACCCAACCGGTGCGGCGCCCGGCGGGCGTTTCATGATATCGCGAGCCGACGGGATTCCACCTGTCGTACTTCCAGGTTCCGGGTTTCCTACACTCCCCGGAGGCTCCGTGCCCCTGGACCCCCAGCTACCCGGCGGTACCGAATATGAAAACAGAATCGACAATGGCACCTATACCGGCGCTTCCAACGATATTATTACCCCGAGTTTCTCGACGGCTGGTGCCACGGGCAATGTCTGGCTGAGTGCTTCTATTTCTGCAAACCTGAACGATGGCGGGCAGGCCATCTTTGACATTGATGTCAGCACCGATGGTGGCGTGACATGGGTGAACAGGCTTCGCCGTATCGCTCCAGGATCTGGCCGCGATATTGCAAACGGCGACTTCGACTCGGATCTGGATGTTGATGGAGCTGATTTCCTCAGCCAACAGCGACTTATGAATTTTGCCGATTGCTTGACCTGCGGGCCAGGTGGAAGTGCAAGTGTAGATCCACATGACCTTGATTCCAATCGACGACCTACGGATCAACGATTCTCAGACTGGGAAAAGGCATTTCAAGGCGTCTACACGCCAGTCGTGGCTACGACTGCTGCTAAGAACGCCGGTGGCCTCCACGGTGAGCTTGGCTTGGATCTAGGAAACTTGGGTGGAGCGACTGACGTAAGGGTTCGTTTCCGGCAGTTTGAATCGAGGGACGACGAGTTTATCGCTATCGACAACGTCGTGGTCAGCGAGGTTGCACCACCGGGTAGCGCGAGCGTGACGATTTTCTCGGAAGACTTTAACGACTTGCTCACCTTAGGGTCGGCAGGTTTTGGCCTTGGCCAAATGGGGGTTTATGAATTCACTGACCCTACCACTTTCCTCTTCGGGAATGATCTCGGTGGCGGTGGATCGAGATCAGGATTTTCCTGGGGTGCCCAGGATCGAACAACCATCTCTTACTCGGATGAAGGAAGCGACGGGTCCATTGACCCGCTCCAAGGCCCACCAGTCCTCAACACCACCGGTCGTTATGACGTGGGCGTGGTGGGAAACAAGAACGTCAACAATCTTGGTCACCCCGTGGCGGAAGGACCAAATGGCGAGGTTCCTTTTGCGATTATCGACCCTCAGTCTGAGATACAAGTACCGGGCGGTGGCGGCTCGAGGCAAAGCGAGCGGATGTACACGCCAGTGTTTGATTTGACCGCCTATGACACGGTCATCCTGGAGTGGGAAGATGAGACGATCTTTGATGGTACTCCGTTCGCGGGCTCGGTCGCGAGTGTCGTGGTGATGCTGGACGACGATCTTACCCCCGGTCCTTCCAATGGGGATACCATACTCAACGAGCCCGACAAGCTTGCCGGTACCTACGATCCGTATCTACCCTACGATCAATTCGCTGGCGGTGCATTTGCGGGGGGTGACGATCCGATCTTCGAACGCCGTCGGATTGACGTCACCGCTTCTGCGGCGGGAGTAAGCAACGTCTATTTCGCTTGGCAGTTCCGCTCTGAGCGTACTGACTACTGGGCCGTTGACAACATCCTCGTCACGGGTGAGCTGAGTGGGGCTGCCTTTGCCGTCCCTGAACCCTCTAGCTTACTGCTAGCCGTTTTGGGTATTCCAGCATTTGCTTCGGTTCGCCGTCGTAGGCGTGTCCGCTAGCGGTAGTTTGAAAGCAAGTAGCTTTTAACTTGAAGAAAATGGGGGCATTCTGCTTTCTGAAAAGAAAGTCGGAATGCCCCCTATTTTTTGGTTTGCAGTATCGTTTGGCCGAAGGTGTCGGCCACGCATCGCCGGAACTGCAAGCTTGTTTCGCCCTACGGATCTCTCGCGTTTTTCTTACGAAGCAGTGGCAGAGCTACCTTGCCCGGCATACAATGCAGTGAAAGTAAATGACGAATTACTTTCCCCGCCTTCGCTGCCGCTGCCACTTAGCGGCCCCCACCTGATTTTTGGTTGGACTACGACATGACGATTCGAAGCCTTCGTTTCTCGGCTAGTTTTTTCCTTTCGAAGTGCCTGTACGGTTTGTGCATTGTTGTACTTCTAACTGTCGCCAGCCATGGTGAAGAGAGCAGTGAAAACCAGACTCTCAAACCTCCGGCGGGCTATCCCTCACTCGAGATGATCAAGCTCGCCTGGTTCACGGGGCAACTAAAATCGGTGGATCGTGAACTGGCCGTTCCCGAGTCGGTGACCGTAGAGAAAGACATCGAATATGGCCGCGGGCAAGACGTCTCACTACAGCTAGATCTTTATTCGCCGAAGGAACTTACGAAAGACGTTCCCGGCTTGATCTTTGTTCATGGCGGTGGCTGGAAGAAAGGCCATCGGAATGATTATCGTTACTACTGCATTAAATTCGCCGAGCAAGGTTATGTCGTAGCGACAATCAGCTATCGACTGCGTGATGTAGCTCCGTTTCCTGCGGCAGTCGAGGACGCCAAGTGCGCAGTTCGTTGGATGCGCAGTAGCGCGAAGGAAATTGGCGTCGACCCAGACCGCATTGCCATCCTCGGAGGGTCAGCCGGCGGGCATCTTTCTATGATGGTGGGCTATTCGTCTGACAAGCCCGAGCTAGAAGGAAACGGCGGCCACCAAGACGTCAGCAGCCGCGTCCGAGCTGTTGTTAATCTTTATGGCCCTAGCGATCTGACTACTCCCGAAGCCTCGGTGAGAGAATCGGTTGTCGAATTTCTTGATGGCAGGTCGATTGAAGAATCGCCCGAGGTGTACCGACTGGCCTCGCCTTTCTCGCATATTTCATCGGATGATCCGCCCACGCTTATTCTGCACGGCACAATCGATAAAATTGTGCCGATTGCTCAGTCGGATCAACTCGACCAACAACTGACCGACAACAATGTGCCTCATGAGTACCATCGCCTCGAAGGCTGGCCACACACGATGGACGTCGCCGCTCCGGTCAATGAATACTGCTTCAAGGTAATGAGTGCATTTTTTGAAAAACACCTAAGCAAAGAATCGTCTGGTACGTTATCGAAATAACACGCTAGCATATCTAACCGGCCCTTTACAATTTCTACTCGATGAAGAAAGCCAAATACGACATGACTATTCACAAAGTGCGGTTCTGGAACAACGTGGGCATTAAACATTTCAGTTTGTTCGTTGCTGCCATTTTCGTTTCCCTGCTTGGCCTGCCCTTAGCCAGCGCCGAAGAAGCTCTCCCAAAGCAAACTGCTCTGGACCGCTACATCGCCAAACCCGATTCGAGTTATTCTTGGAAAATCGTCGAGACCGTCTCGCTGCCTGGTGGCAAGGCTTATGTTGTCGACATGATCTCTCAAACATGGCGAAGTAGCGAAGAAGTTGATCGCACTGAATGGCAACATTGGCTGACGGTGGTTGTTCCCGACAATGTGAGTTCTGATACGGGTTTTCTGTTCATCGGCGGCGGCAAAAACGGCGGGACCCCTCCGAATAAGCCGTCGGATATTACGCTCCGCATCGCGAAAGCGACTGGCGCGGTGGTTGCCGAACTAAAAATGGTACCTAACCAGCCCCTCATTTTTCATCAGGATGGCCAGAAACGCGCCGAAGACGACTTGGTAGGCTACACGTGGGCTCAATATCTAAAAACAGGTGACGACAATTGGCCTGCCCGCAACCCGATGGTGAAGAGTGCTGTGCGGGCGATGGATACGATTACCGCTCTCATCCAATCGGAATCGAAAAAAACCGTTGACAAGTTTGTGGTCGCTGGCGGCTCGAAGCGAGGCTGGACCACTTGGCTGACGGGTGCGGTGGACGACCGTGTCGTTGCGATTGTACCGATCGTTATTGATGTCTTGAATGTCAAAGCTTCGATGCTTCACCACCATGCGGCCTACGGTTTCTGGGCTCCTGCGATCGGAGACTACGTAGCGCATCGGATCACCGAGCGAATGGACCATCCGCGGATGGCCGAACTCTACAAGTTGGTCGACCCTTACTCCTATCGCCATCGCCTGAAGTTACCGAAGTTTATCGTCTGTGGCTCGGGCGATCAGTTTTTCCTTCCCGACTCTTCGCGTTTCTACTTCGACGAATTGCAGGGTGAAAAACATTTGCGATATGTCCCCAATGCAGACCATGGATTAGACAATTCCGATGCGTTGGAAAGCATCGCCACTTTTTTCTGGATGGTTATCAACGACAAGGAACGCCCCGAGTTCTCTTGGTCGTTTGAAGACGATGGTTCGATTCGCGTAAAAACGGTCGACACTCCCGTTCAAGTTTTGCTTTGGCAAGCGACCAACCCCGAGGCACGTGATTTCCGCCTTGAGTCGCTTGGCCCAAAATACACCAGCCAGCCATTAGAAGACCAAGGCAATGGTGTCTACGTGGCCAAAGTGGAGGAGCCCCAGGAAGGCTGGACGGCGGCCTTCGTTGAATTGACCTATGACGTTGGAGGACCCACCTCGTTGAAGTTCACTACAGCTGTACGTGTTCTTCCCGACACGCTGCCGTTTGCTGATCGAGACGTCTCGAAGCCAGCAACGGTTTCGATCACTTGCACGGCAGCCAACGAGGAAGACGCTCTCGCGATCGAAAAAGAAGCGGCTGCGTTTTTCAACAAACCGCCAACAGCAGAAAAAGCACCACCTTGGGCTATCGGCAAATGGCCAACCCTCAAAACGCCTCCGCCTGAGAAGTGGGGGAAAGTCTCCCGAAAAGGACTGACTCTTGAGCTGCACTGGCTACCACAATCGCTGCTTCGAAAGCAAGCTAAGAGCATGACGGCCTGGCTAAAAAGCAAAGGATGTGATGGGTTTACTTACCACCTGAACGCAGGTTTGTAGTTCTGCGTTGTTTGGGCAAGGCTGTTTGCTGGAAAGCTGGCAAATCCGGAGGATGAAAACCCCTTCGCTTCAAATCAAACAAAATTGGGATGATTTTTTTGGCCAGATATTGCTACAACGAGACTTGCAACTTTGCAGCTCCCCTGCCCTGCTGTTTCAAATAAGGCGAAATCGGATGACTACCTCGAGACTAGGCTGGCCAACCCTTCGGCAAAGTTTTTTGGGAGCGGTTGTATCTCTTTGCTGCTTAACGCTCGCTGTGCAGCAAACCTCCGGACAAGTATCAGCAAGCGGCACCAAAGCGGCTGGCTCTAAGGAGAAGGTTAAAGAGATACTCGTTAAAAAGACGTTTAACAACGATCCGTTTAGCGTCCAAATAAGAAAAACCGCCACCAAGCGTGGCTACCGTATTTTTCGGCTGACCTATCCCTCGCCGGTTGTAACTGCGCACGAGCCTAACAATACGGTGCCAGCCGATTACTATCTGCCAGATGGGGTTGAGCCCGACGATCCAGGTCGCCCTGCGGTAATCTGCCTGCATATTCTCAATGGCAACTACGAATTGGTGCGTATGCTTTGCTCGTCACTCGCCCAACGTGGTGTGCCCGCGATCATGTTTAAGTTGCCCTACTACGGCGAACGTGCCTTGCCGGGCGGGCGTGGTGAACTTGCGCGTAATAGTCGACTCTTTATCGAATCGCTCCCGCAAGGGATGCTCGACTCGCAGCGAACCTTCGATGTGCTTGCCGCCTTGCCTGGGATAGATTCCAAGCGGATCGGCATTTCGGGGATTAGTCTTGGCAGCTTTGTCAGTGCTGCGACGGCAGGCAGCGACGACCGCTTTTATCGTACGGGTCTGCTGTTGTCTGGAGGCGATCTCCTTAGCATTATCCAAGAAAGCGATGAGACCAGTTCGCTCAACGAGCACCTCATGTCTTTGCCGGCGGCTGAACAAGAAGAAATCAAACAGGCGATCGCTTCGGTCGATCCGCTAACCTACGCGGCGGGCTTGCGCGAACGGGCCCTGGATGGCCGTGTGTTAATGATCAACGGCGACCAGGACAAAGTGGTCCCACCTGCGGCGACTAAAAAACTAGCCGAGGCCCTGGGGATTTCGGATCAGGTTTTCTGGCTCGAAGGCTTAGGCCATTACACCGCTGTGGCCAGACTCCCGGAAATCATGCGTCGCACGGTCGACTTCTTTGCCCAAGACCTGCCGCCCGGGATTCAAGTCCCGACGATCGACGCCACAGCACCCAAAGACCCCGTCGAGCAGATAGCCAACCTTATTTCGCAAGCGGCAGGCCTTTTCACGGTTACCCCCGCTGAAGGCCGCTGCCATCTGGCTGATATTGATGTCTCAGTCGCTGAAAAAGGTGGCAAAACGTATGAGGGCAAACTGCAATTTGCTCGTGGTACCGACCATCGTTTCCGAATTCAACTCGATGTGCCGATGTTAGGGAAAGCCTATTTCGGCCAAGATACTTATCCTTGGATGGCAACCGATAAGGCCGTTTTTCTTGGAAGTACCGCTGGGAGCGTTGAATCTCGCGACCCGCTTACGTTTGCCGACGCTGGATATCTTGGGAAGGTGAAAATGGTTACCGGCATGATGGCAACTTTGCCGCTTGCTCCGGCACTCCTCGAGCAACTAGTTCAGGTTGAAAGCGAAACCTTGGACGATGGCACCCTTGTCCTCCATGTCTCGCCTCGCAAGAAGAGCGATGGAGTCTCAATCCAAATTACGTTCCAGCAAGACCAGAAAACACCTAAGTCGATTTCTTTTGATATCGAGGGCATGCAAGGAACGCTAACCTTTCGTAGTTGGCAATCCAATTCAGTTGCCTTCCCCTCCTTATTCCAACCTCCGCCAGATATCCCTGTCGAAGATGTCGACAAGGCAGACTTGTTACGGATCTACGCTTCCCTATTCAACTTCGCGATGGAGTTTACCGAATGACTTCTCCTCAACCAATTCGCTACATCCTGAGAGTTTTTAGTGTAGCCGCCCTGACCCTAATTGCCGTTTCGAATTCTGCCTACGCCGAGGCGTCCAACCTAACCATTGTTAAGCAGGCCCCCAACGGCCACGGCTTGCTTTGCCGTTTGGAAGGCAATCCGATTCCCTTCCTGTTGGTCGAGGGAACACCGACCCAAATGGGAACGGCTCAAGGCGAGTTGTTGACCAAAGAAGCGAACCGGCTCACCGAGAGGGTGCTTTACATGGTGGGCGGCGTCGAATCGCTCCAAGGAAACAAGTGGTTTCTTAACCGGATGGAAGAAATCCAGCGTCGCACGTTGCCCCACATGCCTGAGCGATTCCTCGAAGAATGCGATGCCCTTGCCCTAGCGGCGGGTATGTCTCAGCGCGACGTCCGCTATGCGAATCTCTTTCCTGAACGGTTCCATTGCAGCGGCGTTGCCGTTCGAGGTAAGGCAAGCCTTGATGGGCGTGTTTACCATGCTCGGGTGCTCGACTACATGCGAGACATCAACCTACAGGGCATGTCTGCGGTCGTAGTGTTTATGCCTGAGAAGCACCACCATTGGATGAGCCTGGGCTATGCCGGTTTCATTGGCACGGTAACTGCCATGAACGAACATGGGCTGGCCATTGGCGAGATGGGCGGCAAAGGCGAAGGCCTCTGGGATGGTATGCCGATGAGCTTCCTGTTGCGTGATGTCATGGAGCGAGCTTCCACGGTCGAAGAGGCCGTAAAAATCGTCCGCGAAACCCCGCGGACCTGCGAATACTATTACGTCTTTAGCGATCGGTCGGGCAACATGGCTGGGCTTTACTGCACTCCAGACGACGTGTTGGTGTTGGCCCCTGGAGAGCAAAGCGAGATGCTGCCGCTAGTGCCTGAAGATACGGTGATGTTTTCTGCAGGCAGTCGTGCCAAGAAGCTTAGCCAACGCATTCAAGAAAATTACGGCAAAATCGATGCTCAGGTTATGATCGACATTATCAAACGTCCCGTGGCGATGAAGTCGAATCTGCACAATGCAGTTTTCGCTCCTGAAACACTCGATATGTGGTTTGCCAACGCCGGTAAGTTTACGCCTGCCTGCGACGAACCATACATCCAGTGCAATCTCAACAGCCTCATCAGTTTCTACCAAGAAAACGAACCTGGTAAGGCCGCCCCCTCAGAAAAAGAACAAGCCCAAAAGCAAAGCCGAGCGGACAAATTGGCCAGCGCGGGGAAGTAGCTTTCTGCTGGAGCGTTTTACTTTTTTCTGTGCTTTGAGGCGTTCCCCATTCGTGATGGCGTGGCCGCCACCGCTAACGGGTCACTGCTTCGGGTGTTGGGAAGTTTTGACCGCGCAAATTTGCCAAAACTCTTTGCCGCTGCCGTCGTTGACTCTGCTATTGCAGGGGCGAGAGCCCGTTTGTGGCGGTTAGTATTGTCCAAAAATCATGAAAACGCCGTGAACTGGACAAAACTCGGTGCTCTTTCGATTTGGGTGGTGCGTCTTGGGCTACGTTTCAAGGGGTTTGCTCAGGTATACAAAAACAGAGCGAGGGGAGTTTTGGCTTTTCCTGCTCTAGTTTCTGGTGTGTGGCTAGCCTGAATTTCTCACCACCAAGGGCACAGCGCAGCAAAGCCGTAACCAAACAGGTAGGAATTTCTTGCAAAGGCGCTAAGTCGCAAAGGAAAGACAAAAAAGGGATTGTCTCGCTGAGGCGCAGAGACAGCGGAGGAAATCTTTTGAATTGCTGGTTTGATACCATCATTTTAGCGTCAGCCTGGATCGCCTGGTGACCTATCCGACCCCTTCTTCGGGAATGGATTCTTCATTGGCTTTCAATTGTCAAAGATCGAGGGGCATCGAAGTGCAGTGGTGATTATCGTGGAATGGCAAGTTAAATTCCACCATCATTTTTGGCCACTTCGATTTTTTCTGTAGCGGTCGTCAGACGCAGCCGGGTGAAAGGAGACTAAGCATCAGCCACGGAAAAGAAAGGGCACTGCAAAGAAGGGAGCCCGCGAATTACGCGAATAGACGCGAAAAGACTATTTTTTGGATCTTCAACTTTCACCGAGCAAACGGACCGGACAGACGCGCGTTCCAGAGGTGCTTCGGTCGATAAATCCTACGCAGCTTCGGCACTATCGTTTCTGCCCAAGGAGGGTCACGCATGTGTCATTTCGGGCAATTTCCCAACTGCACAAGGACGGTTCGTCCTTGGTCACAAACGCAGCTCTCTGCAGACCGCCAAGCGTTACCCAGCGCCACAAGTATGACTACGCATTTCACTGCCTTGAGCTGCGGTCGGTGGAAAACACCGCTGCGCCGAACGATGATTCCCTCGCACTGGCGGTCTGATGCAACCTACGCGGGTTTTCGTGTCGCCGAAATGCAATGGGGTGACGGACCTATGCTTGTCATTTTCGAGGTTGTCTATTTGAGATGTTGAATAGACTCGAATGCCTTTTCGTTTCCAAACGCCATCCTTGCATCACTGTCGAGCTTATCAATGCCGCGTATTGAGCACCAATCTGGAAACGTCTCCGGATCAATCTCTGCACGAATAGACTCGACTCCATCAATTGCCAACTGATTCTCCGTCGATTCAGCCAATTTTAGCCATTCAGCGAAAGTGTCAGGGAAACCGGAAGCGTCGTCGAAAATGTCAAGGCAACGACGATATGTGCTTTCGGTGTACCAGGCAATGCCGACTATAGGTGGCATGAAAGGCTTATTTTGGGCTGTAATTATTTCGTGCAGAAAGAGCCGCAGTTCATCGGCCATGTCATCTAAGTACAAGAAGTGCGAAGCTAAGTGTGGGTTGTTGCGCACGATTGCCATCATTGCAGAGATCACTCGAGTTGAAGCTAAGCAATGATCACGTTCATGATACGAGTGAGCGATTGCTGCTATCTTGAGAGTTGGAGAGGAGACCCGCTCTTTGAAGGTAGTTGGCCATGAGAAGACGGCTCCACCGCTAACGCCCTCTGGTCGTACAGCGGGTGAGTTCGGGCCATGAACATTACTATGAGCCTTATTACGACGAAAGCGGATGACGATATGGCTCTTGCGACTATACCCAAACTTACGATAGACGTCCGAAGGCTGAAGGTGGCCTGTGTAAGTGATTTGCTCACCCATGAATGTAGTTCCACGTCGCTTAGTTTTCCTCCAAGGGTATCCGCAGAAGGTGTGTACGTTTCCTGTTTCTACTACATCGGTAAGGAGTAAGTCGAATATTGAAGCCGGAGTAATGTCTGGATGAAGCTTATGTTTCCACTCTGTTGCTAGACGATAATAGGCCATGTCAACTCTGTCATCTTTTCGACTACCGCATTCTGGCATAACGCCTTGCGATATTGATCCGTGCATTTGATCTAACTGATCGGCAGCGGGCATGTACAAAGGGCTGCCTTCGGCATGGTCAAATACGTGCGCAGCAGACAGTACAAATAGCTCGTCTCCAATCTCCAGCAAAACACCCGACCCCTCATGTTCCTTTTCTTCTGCGGCATTTTCTCTGAATATTGGGAATACTGCTCGACATAGTTTCGTCGCTGAAAGAGATTCCGCCGAGTTTGGTGGTGGTGCATATTGGTCGAAGTACTTCTCAAATTTCTTTTTGCTTACTTTCAGCTCAGTGTAGACACTATCCATGTTTCCTCCAGCTTGAAGTATCTGCTCAGAGCGAGCAAGTAACTTGAGGATCCGTTTCATTTCGCAAGTGTCGTCAGGCGCGAGACTTTCGTTTCTATTTTCGTCCATCCGATAGCTATCCACTTGAGCTAGGTATGAAGTGAGGGGGAAACTAAGATTGATTATTCCCGTTTACGGGTGGGTTGGAAACATTGGTGAACGCGATAAACCAAATCTTGGTGTAGAACAACAAGAACCAGACGGACATGAACTCTTGGTCTTTCACGCGGGTGGCACCCAACGCCGTTAACCCTTTTCAAACCGCTTGTTTTCCAGCGTATTTACAACTCGGCAACGGGCCGATGTAGATCTTTTGTTCTCCGTCATCGGGAAGAACTAATGGAAACCCATGATGGCTGCTAGCGTTTCCATCTGGAATACCAGGTTAAAGTTAGCGTTGAGTAAGTGCTTTACAGAAACCGTGGTTGTGCAACAAGTTACGAAAAGGGTTAACGGCGTTGGGTGCCACCCGGGAGTACCCCGAAGGGGTTTCACATCGTAGCCCAGGGTAAGCGGCGAAGCCGCGCCACCCTGGGTAACCATGGATTGAGAACAAGAGAACCCTGAAAGGGTTCTACATAGCACGAGGATTGTGCAACCCTTTCAGGGTTGAGGTATTTGGGAGGCTCGCAACCCAGGGTGCGCCGTTGTGCGGCGACCCTGGGCTACGATGTGAAACGCCTTCGGCGTAAGGACTTACGGCCTGGGCTGTTTGCACACCAAATTTGGAACTACGGGAGGATGTCGTGGCCGACACCGCTAACGAATCCAGTTTGGGTAACTTTTTAGTGGTCGTGATCGCCCGCGTGTTCTTTCTTCTTGATGGCCTCGGGCAATGGCTCGTCGCCGTTGTCCAGCTCCGTTGGACTGGGGAGTGGGGCGGTCTCTGGGGTCAGTTCTAGGACCGGTTGGTCAGTGGCCGCAGGCGGCGTTCCGCCGAAGCGCTCGATCAACTGCACGGCTAGTTTGTCGCGGCTTTCTAACTCGAACGCTTTGTTCAGGTCTCGTAGGGCCGACCTTTTATGGCCGAGAAATCCGTGCTGGTAGCCGCGGAGGAAATGGGCATGAGCGGCGTTGGGGTTCTTTTTGAGGTACTCGTTTAGTTTGTCCATTTGGTCGACGAAAGCGCGTCCACGGTAGTATTTCTGATAGTTTTCTACCACGTAGCCCCACTGCTGCGAATCGAGCTGCGAGGTGGCTTGGTGAATCACTGCGGCCGCGTTGCCGTAGTCGCCTACGGCGAATAGCGTTTGGGCGGTGAACAAGAGAAGCTTTCCGTTTCGCGGCATTTCGACCAGTGCATGATTGGCCATTCTCGCCGCTTGCTGAAATTCTCCCTTACGAAAGGCCTCTTCTGCCTTCTTTTGATAAGCTTCGCCCGCTGATGTTTTTTGCGGCGTTGCGTCGGGCAGTGTTTGCTCAACGAGAACGGGCGAGCTTTCTACCGCGCGATAGGCTGTGGTGTACGAACCGGAATAGTAGGCTGGCGAATAGCCGCCGTACCAGGGATTGACTGAAAAAGCAAAGAACGGATATCCGTGGCCATAGTGACCTCCGAAATGACCGTCAAAGTGACCGAAGCCGTGGCCGCCGAAACCATGCCCACCACCGAAGCCATGCCCACCACTGAAACCGTGCCCACCGCCGAAGCCGTGCCCTCCGCCGTAACCGTGCCCGCCACCGTAGCCATGTCCACCGCCGCCATGACCTCCGCCAAAGCCATGCCCGCCACCGCCGTGACCTCCGCCGAAGCCATGCCCACCTCCACCATGCCCACCTCCACCATGCCCACCTCCACCATGCCCACCACCGCCGTGGCCACCGCCGCCATGTCCACCACCGTGTTGCGCGAAAGCAAACGATGTCACGGCCAACAGGAAGGCTGTTCCAACAAACGATCGAACAATGAGTTTGCGAGTCATGATCACACCTTTTTTCATTTGGTAAAAATTTTGGGCATCACCGGATTGGCTCTGAATCGCTTGAAGTCGCTACTCGTATAATTATTCGCACGCGAGGAAGCCCGGACTAGCCCTCTGAGGGGCTGCCCGGGCCGATTGTCGCGATCAATGTTGCAGTGGGCGCCTCAATGACCGATTCGTAGCCTGAAGTGAGGCGTCGAAATTCGGAAGCCACCGCCGTGGTCGTAAGAGCGATTGTAGCCGTAGCCGCCGTAAACAGGTGCCACGTAGTTATGATGAACGACTCGGTGTACTGGCCTGTGTACTGGCACCGTGTACGCATGGACGGCATAGCTGCGATGGGGGCGCCAGTAAGAGTTATCGGCCGCGTCTGCCGAAGGGGTCACAAACACGAACAACGCGGTAACCGTGGTAAGAATCAGTGCGAAGCGTTTCATGGTTGATCTCCTTACGATCGTATCAATTTACGGGACTCGCCTTTCGGGACCAAAGCTTAGGGAGCTTTGTCAGGCAACGGACTACCTATAGGCATCTTCCGTGCCAAACCCCCGTATACCGGAGAAAACAGCTGATAAGGCCGTGTTCTAGCTTCCACGACTGCTCAAAGTAAAGACAAAGAGAAGTGGGTATTGATGTCGATTCGATGGCGCGCTGTCGCGAGCCGGATTCAGAGCAGACGCCGAAAGTGCTTGTTTTGACTCACGATCGGCGTCAGAGACGCCTCCCACAGTGACCTTGCAACAGTGACCTTGAAATCGTCCGTGCCCCATTCGTGGTGGCGTGGCCGCCAGCGCTAACGATGGCTGCTCGTGGTGGCGTGTCTTGTGTGAAAGAAAATTGATGCGTTGCTCTCTAGTCCGGCATTCGATTCGCGGTCTGATAGAGGATGCTTGCGGGCGTTCCTTCTGCGAACCCAAAGGGCGTCTTTGCGCCACTTAGGTCATTTCCAATCACACTGACTCGGCTGCTCTGCCCACTCAAGCGGAGGAACGATTCCATGCCGTTTGGGGCGACGCAACCCTGGACCAGGGCAGTCCTAACATCGTTCATGAAAATTGTCGGTTCGCTATTTTCAATGCCTCGGCCAGCCAGTCCGTTGACGCGGAGGTTTTGGACGTCGTCGCATACGAGTAACGGACGCAGATCTGGTTCGGCCCAGCGAACCTCGACGTTCTCGAGCGTAAGATTGTTCACATGGCGTGCGTATAACCCATAAGCAGGCGGGGTACCGAACATCATGATTTCGGGATAATTGCGGGGCTCTTCAGGGATCTCTCGTAACGCATCTTCGCGAGTTCCGCCACCGGCAACCGTAACTCGGATGTTGCTGAGCGTGACGTTCTCGATTGGGTGGTCGGGAAGTCCGGCGATGGTGCAGCCGATCATGCTTGCGCCAGTGGCGACGACGTTGCTGATCGTGACGTTGCGGAACGTCCCGATGCCCGGTTTTGGGATACCGTCTTTGTACAAGCGTGCCCGATTCCCTAGCCGCAGGAAGATCGGTGCCAAGGTGCCTTCGATCACAAGATTCGAGACCGTAATGCGATCGAGGGTGCCGCCGTCGACAATTTCCAACGCCAAGCCGGCCAATCCTCGGGGCCTTCCCGAGATGCCCGAGTCGATTTGTGATGGGCGCACGGCGCAATTGGTGATGGTAATGTTTCGAAAGCCGCCACTCGATTCGGTGCCGCATTTAATCGCATTGCAACGACTACTCACAACGCAATTGGTGATCGTTACGTTTTCGCAGACGCGGCCGGCCGTACTTTTGAGTGTGATACCATCGTCGGTGGTGTCTGAGGTGCAGTTGGAGATCCGAACATTACGGCAGCAGTCGATGTCGATCATGTCGTTGTTGTGGTGGACATGAGCGTAGACATGGATATCGTCTACGGTGAGGTCGTCGCAGGCAAGATAATGTTGCGTCCACATGGGCGAGTCGCGCAGGGTGATGCCCCGAACCAGAACCTTGCGACAAGTGACCAAGCGTATCAAATAGGGGCGCAGTCCGTGTCTCAGGCCATACTCCGGGACCGCTCCCCTGGGCTTGAACACATCGGCATCGCCTTGACCATCGATCGTACCCCGCCCGACGACGGCGATGTCGTGGAGATCCTCGCCATAGATGAGGCTTTGGCAGACGTACTTGTCGGTGAACGACTTGAAGGCAGGCCAGATGATCGGGTAGTCGTCGAGATCGGTGCTGCCCAGCAATGTTGCGCCGGCGCCGAGATGCAACGTCACATGGTCTTTCATGCGAAGGGTACCCGTCAGATAGGAGCCTGCCGGGAAGTAAACTGTGCCGCCGCCCGCTTGGTTTGCTGCGTCGATGGCCTTCTGGAGCGATTGCGTGTCTTTCGTGGTGCCGTCGCCCGTGGCGCCGTAGGTTTTGACGTTATAAGCTTCGGAAGCCGCCCCTTCGGCTTGGCTATCAGCACCAAAGGCGGGGCAACAACCAAAGGCCGTCACGATGGCAATGATTCGAGCCGCAGAATGAATACGCATAGGTGGTTGCTCCTTCGCTCGCGCGAGTGTCTTTGAAGTGGGTATTCAAGTGTAAAAAATATGATACTGCCGGGATATCCTGCGAACAAGCCTTGGTGGCTCTGGTTCAGGGGAGCTGCAAAGTCAGCAATTTGCCGTTGTGGGAGGCAGGTTTACCGCTTTCTGCAAATACTAAAAATGAGCCTTTTCGCGTCTGTTCGCATGATTCGCGGACCCCTTTTCTTTACCGTTCGAGTTACCACTGAAAAAGGACAAACGGGAGACCTGGGCGTAACACGCCGGTAACATGCGTTGGGTATTCTTTCCTGCGTGGCCATAGTACAGTTCGATTACACTAACGCTTAGGAGAGACCCATCATGTTTTATTTTTTTGCCCATCCGCAAATGACGAAATGGCGACTGGCTGCGGTAGTCCTGTTGGTAGTTGCAATGCCGGCTTGGGCGTCTGCCCAGACTTCGAGCGATCTGTTGGAAAAGGCGGTGTACGCCGAGGAAACGGTCGGCAACTTGGACGAAGCCATCGACCTCTACGGGCAGGTGATTGCCGAAGCCAAGGTGGCCAGCAGCATCGGGGCCGAAGCGCAGTATCGCCTGGGGCTCTGTTTTGAAAAACAGGACGAGACGAAGAAGGCCCGCGAAGCGTTTCAGGCGGTGGTGGATGACTTTCCGAAAGAAGCCAAGTTCGTGTCGCTGGCCAAGAAACGTCTGCCGGGTGCCATCAAGCTGCTGCCGGTTCCCTGGAAAGATGGCCAGCAGTTGCATATGGAGATGACGCTGCCGACGGGTATGGCAGCAGGGAAATTTGTGTACTGCATCGACGCTTCCGAGTACGACGGCCAACCGGCGTGGCTTTGCTCCACTCGTGGATTGGTGACGCTCAACGGCGGAAATAGTTATAGCGAGGTGTTTTGCGATAAGCAGACATTCGCGCCGCTCGCAAGCCATTGGAAACAATCCATGTTGGGCGAGGCCAGCGCAAAGTACGCCGCTGGCAAGGCGTCGATTAACATCGTCGGCCGCGACGATCCGCTGCTACTCGATTTCACGGTTCCCGGTTATGACAACGAACAGGCCGCCCAAGTGTTTCGTCGATTGCCGCTGAAAGTCGGCTTTCACACTAAATTGACAGTAATCACCACTCTAGGTGGGAACGCGATACCATTGGAGCTGGACGTTCCGAAAAAGGAAACGATTACGACCGCTGCGGGCCAGTTCGAGTGCTACCGGCTGGAGCTGAACATCGGTCAGACGTTTTGGATTTCCGATGACGCGGATCGCTATTTGGTTCACTTCGAAGCCGGCGGAATCGTTGTCGACTTGACTCGCGTTGAGCAGCGCAAGCAGGACGAAAGCGTCGAGTTGACTGACGACCAGTTTGCCCTCACGCTGCCGGGTGGGTGGTTTTCGTATGAGCCGAAGCGAGAGGACGATGGCGACGACAAGCGGGTTGTGCATTTGCTTGATCGTCGGGCGATTGCGATGGTCGAGTTGGTGGTAGTTGCTAAAGATTCGCTCGATGAGGACGAGCAGGTTTCGCCGGAGGCCTGGATCGAGTTGGCCCTGAAAAAGAGCGCCAAACGATCGAAGAGTTTTAAGGTTCGAGACGAGGGTATCGGCAAAGTCAAGTTAGGAGAGCAGGAAGCCGCCACGGTGGTGTTCGATTTTGAGAAGGGAAAAAAGGCGATGACCGGCTATAACGTGGCGTTGTTTGGAACGCAATCAGCCATCGCTTTGCGGTTCACAGTGCCGTCAGATCAATTTGAAGCGTCACGCGGCGAATTCGATGAGGTGGTTCGCACGTTGCGAGCGAAATAGGGCTCTGCTGTGTTTACATTGACCTTTCGGCCCAATGAGTTTTGGTAATGCGGTCTGTGCTTTTGCTGCTGTTGGCGGTGCTTGTGCCCTCGGGGGGCGTGCTTTGGATGATGCGCCAAGCGATGGAGAACGAACGGCTGGCGGTGCGGCAACGGCTGGCCGACATTTATCAATTGCAGTTAGAATCGGCCCAGCAGCGCGTCGACCAGCGTTGGCAAGAGCGGCTGACGGAGATGAGCGAAAAGGCCGTGGGCGAACCGGCCAGCATTTTGTTTGCTAAGTTTATCGCCGAAGGCCTGGCCGACAGCGCGATCGTGTGGGGCGTTGCCGGCGAAGTGCAGTATCCTGATCGGCTGCCGCGAAGTCTGCCGGCCAATGCGGAGCTGCGGCAACTGGAACTCTTGGAACCTCAGTCGCAGGAGTGGATCGACGTTGCGGACAAGCTGCGAGGTCGATTGAATCGCTATGATTCGCAACGGCTCTCTGCCCCGCAACGCCGTTTTTTGATGCGTAGACTTATCGAGCAATGGCCCAGTAAGTTTCATTTCGCCACATTGGAAGGCGAATTGTTGGCGGCGGAGTTTTTGGCCAAGTCGGATGGAAAACCACCTACGGCTGGCCTCCAACCGACGCCGGTCGAGGGGGTTTGGAGTCTTCATTCGTCCGCGGAGCAGGTAACGGCCCTTTTTCGTACCTCGACACTCCGGCGACTGGTGAGCAATTTTCTGGCTGACCAACCATTGCCCACAGGAATCGTCTTGCAGCCATTGGAGCCGGGCGAGACTTTGGATTCGATGGCCTCGGGTTCTTCGGAGGCAATGCAAATGGTTTCTCTAGCGCCGGCGCTACCCGGTTGGCGACTGGCAATACTGGCCAACGATCAGCAGTTAGGAAATCGCAATAGCAGCGAGCGCGTGGCCCTGTTTGCTTGGACCGCTTTGGCTGTGATTGGTGCCACGCTTTTTCTCACCTGGCTGGTTGTTCGATCGTGGTGGCAACAGATGCGGGTGGCACGGCTGAAGAACGATCTGGTGGCCACAGTTTCGCACGAACTGAAAACGCCCTTGAGTTCCATTCGGCTGTTGGTCGACACCTTGCTTGATGAGGATGAAGATGCGCCTGGCCGGACTCGGGAATACTTGGAACTCATCTCGCACGAAAACGCCCGGCTTACCCGACTCATCGACAATTTTCTTACCTTCTCGCGTATGGAACGTGGCAAGCGCCACCTTGAGTTGCAACCCCTCGACGCTCGTGAGGTGATCGCACAGGCAGTCGATGCGATGCAGGAGCGATTTGATGCCGCCGACAATGCTGAACTCGTGGTTGAGGCCAACGAACCGGCTCCTGTGCGTGGCGATATCGACTTGCTGGTAACTTCGGTCGTCAACCTTCTGGACAATGCTTGGAAATATACGAGCGAGGACAAGCGGGTGGTACTTTCGTGCAAGCGCCAAGATGGACGCGTGCTGATTTCAGTACAAGACAACGGCATCGGCTTGCCAGCAACTGCAACAGAAAAAGTGTTCGGCAGGTTCTATCAGGTCGATCAGCGGCTTTCGCGAACGCAAGGAGGTTGCGGGTTGGGGTTGAGCATTGTGAAATATCTGGTGGAAGCGCATGGGGGCGAAGTTGCGGTCGAGAGCCAGCCCGGTGTGGGTAGCATTTTTTCGATTTCGCTTCCTCTGGATGAGAGTGTATAGCCACAAAGAAATCAGTAGGGTTTGGCTGTGAGCAGGTGACCTATTTTTTGACAGGATTTACGGGAATGGACGGGATTAAACCACGAAGATCACTAAGGGTACGAAGAATAGAATTCGGTAACATTTCAGCCATCTGAAGTAATAGAACGCGGATGAACACAGATTAGACGGATTTTCACGGATACAAAAAAGAAGATTATTGAAGTCCTAGGGGCTAAAGATCGAAACAGACGGTTGCCTAAAATCGTCTTTAATCTGCGACAATCTGCTAAATCAGCGTTCATCTGTGTTCTATTCTTCTTCACTCGAGTGGAGTGTTACAGAATTCGATAGCCCTTCTGACAAAGCCAAAGGTGCAAGTATGAACAAGCGGTTTGTCCTCCAACCCCTTAGTGCTCTTCGTGTCCTTCGTAGTTCAACCTTTTTCATTCCATGAACGGTTCCATGTTTTTACACTTTCGTTGTGTCGTTGTGGTTTTTTACTTAATGCAGCAGTGCTAAGGCTGGGAAACCAAAAAAATGGCTGAGGGCAAAACGATTTTGATTGTGGAGGATGACCCTACGCTGATGCGAGGTCTTGTGGATAATTTTCGCCAGAAGGGTTACGAAGTGCGTTCGGCCACCGATGGCAAGTCGGGGCTGATGGAAGCGCTAGAACATCCGCCCGATTTGATCCTGCTCGATATCATGCTTCCCAAAATGAATGGGTACGAGGTCTGCCGCCAGCTTCGGCAACAGCAGCTTGACGTGTCGATCATCATGCTTACTGCCAAGGGCCAGGAAAGCGAGATTGTGGAGGGATTGGAATGGGGCGCCGACGATTACGTCACCAAGCCATTTAGCATTCACGAATTGCTGGCGCGAGTGAAGGCCCTTTTGCGCCGCGCAACGCCTGCCGGAAACGGAGTGTACGCAATTGGGGATGCGACGTTCGACGTCGCGGGGCACAAGCTAACGCGGGGCGGCGTAGAGGTTCCGCTGACGACCAAGGAATATCGAATGCTTTCGTTTTTTCTGTCGCGGCCCAATCGGGCACTCACACGCAATGAAATCATGAACCATGTCTGGGGACGCTCGATTATCGTAAGCGGCCGAAGCGTCGACCGCTGCATCGCCACCCTGCGTAGCAAGATAGAGCCCGACCCCCGGCAGCCAACATTTATCCACACAGTACGCGACGTGGGCTATCGGTTTGAGTTGCTAGAGTGATAGGAGGGCCGGGTGAGCAAGCCTTGGGGGGTTCGTACTCAAAAGGATTGCAAAGTCGCTGTGGGGGGCGTCTCCTTGGTGCGTTACAAGCGAACAATGCGTTAGCACCAGTTCAACTCTAACGATCTGAAATGACCGTACTGTTTTCCAACGACCTCGCACGCTACTTACTCGTTGGCAGGCACAAATATGTAACTCAACTACTACCGGCTAGAAGCCGGTAGGTTCGGAAATTTCGTGAGCTTCGGACTAAAGTCCTTCACTCACGAGGAGGTAACCTGA
>JAADGV010000008.1 GCA_013152205.1 Planctomycetota bacterium | reverse complement strand
AACGGAAACTTGGCTTGAATCTCGGTCCAGTCGATGCAATCGCCGATTGGAATGAACAGGAACACCGGACAGCCGCGATGGCCGTACTGCCCGCTTTGAACATGCTGCCAGCCCGTGACGCTGAAATACCACGCATCAAGCTTTTGAGACGCTGCTGGGCTGCCACCGCGAGGACGTTCTCCCTGGTAGGTGTAGGTGGTTTGGACGTGGGGAATGCCAGCTACAAGGGCAAACACGAGGAGTCCTAACAGCACCACGCACCAGTTGCGGACTTTTAGCAAGTAGTTGCGGTAAGCACGACGTAACAGTTCTGTGTCGTTGATTTCGATTTCTATAGACATGCTATTCTCGATGGAAGGGTGAAGGACCTGCGATCTTGCGCCAACGGGCACGTTCCCAGTAGCGAACTTTGTTTAGCTTCATCGCAGGGAGGTTTCCCGCGACGACAAGAATTTCACGGCTGCTCATCGTGCGAACTTCCTCCGGACGCATCAGAGGTACGCTATGGTGGTTGAGGCCGTCGATAAGCGTTGGCAGTGCGTCGGTCGCTACCGAGCGGTCATTGAGTGTCATACCGGTCGCGGTTTGGGTGCCACAAAGTTTGCTGAACATTTCTAAGGTTTCAGGTTCTTGTAGTCCCATGCCGATTTTGAGCTTGCTGCCTGCCATGATCTGTTTCATGGTGGCTTTGCCGTAGGTCTTTTCTGCTTGTCCAGCCAAATCCTGCCAGATCATCAGACAACGGAGCCCCGCCTTGCGATAGAAATTCAGGGAGTCGGCCAGTTTGGGCATGTTTAGTGCCCCACACTCATCAATCACGGCGGTGACTTGCCCTAGCTGGTTGTCATAGGCAAGCGTGTCAAACAAATAGGTCAAAGTCATAGCGATCGAAGCTGCGTAGGTTTCCATCTTGTCGAGCGTGTAGATGATGAAGACCGCAATTTTCTGGTTCGGGTCTTTGAGTGAACGGGGATCAAACGTCGATTCTGAGACATGCTTTCCCATCGACGAAAAATGATCAAAACAATCGAGCGCTTGTTCGGCAATCCCATAGCCTCCAGCAAACTGCTGGGAAGCAGCGGTCAGCACGCCTTGTAACGAATCGGCCAGTTCGGCATAAACTCCCCCAAAAGCGGAGGAACCTTCGGCCTCTGCAAAGAGATCTTGAATGTTGGCAGGACCATTCATCAAATGCTTGCGAATCGCCGACAAGGTCGGCTTCCGACCTTCGGTCAACTCTTTCATGGCCAAAAAGCAACAAATCATCCGTGCCGATCGGTAGAAGAAGACACTTTTTTCATCCATGTTCGCCTTGCCCGGCAACACCCATCGCAAGATGACTTCGAGCTGACTACGGACTGTTGCCGGGTCCATGTCGGGGTCGAGCGACGAGAAGACATCGATCCCCGCGTCGGTCACTTCTTGGCCCAAGAGTTTGCTCACTTTGTCGGGAAAGGGCGTAATCACGATGCACTCATAACCCGCTTTTGTGAGCGCTGCTTGGCAAATCGAATAGCACTCTCCCGAAGGGTCGTTAACGATCAGGTTCTGCCCAGGGTTCGCCAGTAGCGTTGGCACCACGATACTCATCGTCTTGCTTTCACCCGCCGGGGCAATCACGCTGAGACTCGCTTCGCCATCGTAATACACGTCACGAGACGTTCGTTTGCCCGTAGGGAACGTCCCTAGGAAAATCCCTTGATGATCGGACAAAATCTCGGCGTTGTTGATGTCCTGCAGAGTCGCAAAGCAAGCCCTTCCGTACTCTTTGGCGGTGACTTGAAATCGCTTTGCTTTACGGCGGAGGGCTTTTATCATTGCCCAGTCTTTATTCGCTTTGACAAGCTGTCCGATGGCTATCCCGCCGGTCACGCAACTGGCAAAAGTGCCCCACTCCATGCCCTGGAGTCCTGCGAAGTACAATTCGTGGGTTGCGAATGACCAACCGCCGGCATAGAGGAGGCTAATCAAGGGAGGACGGAATTTTTGGGAGGTTGATTGGGGCTGAGCTGCGGTATTCATGGTTTTTTGCCTTGCGGTATCTAAAAAGTGAGAAAATTGAGGTAAATTCCATACGCTAGCGAAGTAAAGAGGATGGTCCAAAAGACGATCTCTACAGTGCCCTGCTTATGAGGTGGTGAGGATGAATCGTTGGAGTACATCGTGGTGAGCGGATCAGCTTCATACTTGCGGTAGGTTTCCGGCGGCGATCCCGCAGGGCGGTTCGATGTCGAAAATCGCAAAGGCAACGGTTCGTCTCGATAATTGTTCATGGGGTTAGTTCCTTGGGTGCAAAGGCCGCGCTAAGAATTAGCTCAAACATTTGCGAGGGGTTGGTGGAAAACATCGATTCTGTGTTCACACTGCCCAGACGCTGAAAGAAGGAATCAGGGCTATTGCCTGATCCACCGGTGTAGAGGGCCAGCACTCGGCGGTTTTTGCCTGGACGTCCACACCAAGCTTTAACATCTGCAATCAGCTGATCGGCCACTGCGGGGTTGCCTGGAGATGCTTCTTCAGTTCCCATATCGCCGATCACAACCAAACATTCACGCGGCGAGCCAGGCATCGCATCCATCCGCAACATGGAAGCTCGAATTGATTGCTCGATGTTTGCAACGCCTCCAATGGCCTGAAGCTGGCCAAGCATTGCATTGAGCTGCATCATAGAGGCCCCTCCGTCGTCCTTGGGTTGCTTCACTGGCAGGATAGGAATTTCCGACAACTGGCCATCCCGGTAGGCAATCAGCCCAATTTCTACCTCTCTCAGGAGCTTAGGCAGCAAGCGAGTCAAGGTAGCCGTTGTATTTTTGGTGTTCTCAATAACGCTCGACATGCTACCTGTGCTGTCGTGAGAAATGTCGATTCTCAAAGACTTCGCCGCCCGAGATTTGGACATTGCTTCTTGGAGGTTTTCAATTTCGCCTCGCATGATCTCTTCACGTGCTTCTCCCGCCGCTTCTGTTTGTTTGTTGGTGGCCATCATCGCCCTCTTTTCCGTAAGCGTTTTTTCGCGATCTGCTTGTTGCTGATGCGGCGACTGCATTGGCTTGAGCCGCCGCATCGTCCATTGCTTGCTGCTGACTCTCCATCAACTGAGCAAGTAACTGGTCATCTACCTGCGAGCTAACCGTTTTCACTCCTTGGTTGAGCATGAAAACGAACATCACGATCAGGATTACCAAAAAGCTATTGATAAACAGGTCTGCCATTCCCTGCCCGCCATCTTCATGCTCTTCTTCACGTCGCTGTGTCATCGTTACTCTCTCCTTTAGGTGTTTTTGCGAATGGAAAACATGTCTAGCTGCGCGTTTAGCTCGTCAACGAAGTTATGGACTTTGGACTTGGCAAGATGCACCAATCCCATCAGTACGACTGAACCACAGAATGCGGCGGCAAGCGTAGTCGAGATCGCGACGGCCATGGACGGAAGCGAACCACTTACCGCTTGTGAAATAGCTTCGACATCTGCCCCGTTAGCGGCACCCACACCGATCACACGGAGCGTTCCCATCATGCCCAGGCAAGTCCCCACCAATCCCATCGCAGGCAAGACTTTAGCCGCCAATGATACGGGGTTCAGTTCGCTCAAGAGCGTCTGCTCCAAGCAACGAACGATGCTTTCGTGCCCATCACCAAGTCCGCGCTGCGCTTTCAGGCACTTGGCCTGAATAGCGGTCCCAGCAATAGGTCGATCAAACTCTTCACGGGCCAGAATCTCCTCGGCTGACAATCGTGAGTACTCCCA
>JAADGV010000072.1 GCA_013152205.1 Planctomycetota bacterium | reverse complement strand
GGCCAAGTGCTCGACCTATTCAGCGAGCACGAATGCCGAAACTACTTCAAACACTGTGGCTACCGCTACTGCTAAATGAAGAACGCACTAAGCTGCAACAGACCGCTCGCGGCTGTAAAAAGTTCCCTCATGCATTTCCAGAATGCTTGACACTCCATCAGACAACTGTTATAGTTCTGTAGTCACTTGGTGTGGTTATGGCTAGATAGCAGTGGTTTCCTATGATTCTTCGCATCGAAAAAGGCTCGGCGGTGCCCATCTCGCGGCAGATTGGCAGCCAGATTGCCATGCTGTGTGCGTCAGGCAAGCTGCGGCCGGGCGAGGAGCGGCTGCCGTCGGTTCGCGAGCTGGCTCGGGAATTGGCGGTTAATCAAAACACGATTTTGCGTGTCTACGAGCGGCTCGTCAGCGAGGGTCTGCTTGAGATGCGCCACGGCCAGGGGACTTTTGTTTCTTCCCATGCGCAAGATGGCAGTTTGGCTGCGCATCGAAGCCGTTTGCTTGAAGAGCTTCGACAGATTGCTCGGCAGGGCGTCGCGTTGGGTCTTAGCCACGAGCAAATACACGAGCTGCTTTCTGAGGCACTCGATCAACTTCAACAAAACGCTTCCCCCCAAACGGAGACCCCGTCATGAGCGATCCGGTCATCGAGTTCGAGGCAGTATCAAAATCGTTTCGCCGCAATCAGGTGTTGCGCGAGATGTCTTTGCAGGTGGAACGGGGCCATACGTTTGCGTTCTTGGGCCGCAACGGAGCGGGCAAGACGACTGCGATCCGCATGTTGCTGGGATTGCTCGACCGAGATGCTGGAGAGATAAGCGTTTTGGGACTTGATCCAACTAGGCAACCTCTCGAATTGCGCGCTCGTGTGGGTTACTTGGCCGAAGACCAAACGATGTATGGCTGGATGCGTGCGGCAGAGATGTTGAGTTTTATCGCGCCGTTCTATCCGACCTGGGACCATGACCTGGCCCAAAAATATGCCCGCGAATTCGAAGTCCCCCTGCAAACCAAAATAAAACATCTTTCGAAGGGGCAAAATGTGCGGCTCGGGCTCGTGTTGGCACTAGCCCATCGACCTGAGCTGGTGATTCTTGACGATCCGGCCTTGGGGCTCGATCCGATCATGCGCAAACAATTTAATCGCGACCTCATAACGCATCTGCAGGGCGAGGGCCGAACGGTGTTTTATAGTTCGCACTTGCTTTACGAAGTCGAGCCGGTGGCCGACGAGGTGGCGATTCTCGACCAGGGAAGTATCATTCGGCAATGCAGCACCGAAGAGCTGCGGCAGGATGTCAAACAGATCATGCTTGCTCGCGAGGCGGTAGCGGTGCTCGACGGCAAATCGATTCTTGATAAGCGTCCTAACGGGCAAGAGATGGCAATCGTCGTCGAAGGGGCCGAAGCGGCAATCGCAAAATTTCAGAGCGAAGGAGTTGAGCATCGCGTGATTGATCTGAATCTCGACGAAATTTTTGAGGCGTATGTGGTGGGGCAAGGCGATGAGGAGTCTACCGCGGCAGCAGAACCTGTCGCGTCACCGAGGTAACAAAAACAGGGGGAAACGCAGAGACGCGGAGGTCGCAGAGAAAATCGTATTTCCAACAATCTCACATCCTCTGCGACCTCCGCGTCTCTGCGTTTCAAAAAAATTCCTAGAGCGAGACGAAACATGAATGACCTACCCCAACCAATGCGATCGGTCTGGCATAGCCTGCTTTGGAAAGAGTGGCACGAGCATAAGTGGAAGCTGGCGGCGCTGACGGCAGTGAGTGTTGGGGCCTTGATTGCGTTCGATCTCGTTGCACCGGACTCTTTGTTGAGCGCATTGATCGGTATCCCCACTGCTTTTTGCATTCTTGCAGGAACCTTTTTAGGCATGAGCACCGCAGGTGGCGAGAGTGGCCGCAAGACGCTTCCATTTTTACAATCGCTCCCGATACCCATGTGGCAGCCGGGCGCGGTGAAGTTGTCGATGGCAGCCGTTACGGCAATCCTTCCGTTATTGGTATTCATTGTTGTTTTCTGGGTTTGGTGGACTTTTCTCTGGTTTTTCAGCATCGACATATCTCAGGCCGGCATACATAGATTCCACTACCATCCCTGGGGAATTCCCAACTGGTTAGCTGCCACCGCAGCAGGAAGTGCCCTGGGCGTATCAAGCCTCTTGCTCTGGATGGCGGCGATGGGCTCGAACCGTTCCGACGAAGTCCGCTCGGGTGCGATTGGTTTTTTAATCATTTGTATGGTCTGGTTTGTCTTGGCATCTGGCCTCGAACTGGCCGAAAAATGGCATCTCCCAACATTAAAATATGGCGTGAAAGTTCTGTTTGCCGCAGCGCCAGGGGGAGTGGCTTTTGTCGGGATCGACAAACAACTCGAAAACCATTTTGTCTGGTGGCCCCACTTTTTAGCAGCAACCCTCGGCCACGGTTGCCTGCTGGCATGGTACCTACGCCGTTTTGGCAAAGTCGTCCCAGGCTCTTCCCGTAGCGATGGTAAGACGCTCGCGCTTGCTGGCGCCAAATATCAACACCTGGCCCCGCCCATGCGTAGTCGGTTGACCGCAATCGCTTGGAAGCAAGTTCGAGAAACGGGCCCGCTTGTACTGATGGCCATCGGGAGTATCTTTTTGATGACTACGTTAGCCTACCTATTCAATGATCGGCGCGTGAGTATTCACGAAGTTGGCCAGACCCTGAGCGGCATCACGATGAGCGTCGGTTTCTTCGTTGCGCTCGTGGCCGGTATTGGCGTGTTTTTGGAAGACCTGAAACCGCGAGTCGACGATTTTTGGCGTTCGCGGCCGGTGAACTACCTGCTTTGGTTTGGAGTCAAGTTTGTCGTCGGGGCGGTCATTCTTATCACAACTTTTGGTTTGCTGATGTTGCTTGCCCATTGGTTGATAGACAGAAGTTTCCTTCGCAATGCGATGCACCCCATTTTAACTGCGGGATTCTTCGGCCTTGTCTTTTTGCTGATCTACACGCTGTCGATGGCAACCTACTGCGTCCTCCGGCAGCCCCTTTACGCAGCGGTTCTCACGATTGGGCTGCTCATGGGCGGGTGGATTGCCTTCCTATGGATTTGCCACGATTTCTTCGGCGACTCGTTGTTGTCATGGCAAACCGCCTTGGTGCTACTGCTGCTGAGCCAAGTCGCTGCGACCGTTCTCGCCTGGCAAGCAGTAAAGCGCAACTGGCAAATAGCCGCGATCTGACAGCAGAGTAGCCGCGATCTGACAGATCGCCGGAGTAGCCACCTCCGAGTTGCGTTGGTAGAATGCAAGCTATGGGAAAAATCGTTAATGTTTGGGCAAGCGGATGTACTTCGAGATCATCAGCGAAATTGAACACGTTCGCATAGTTGCTAAAGGCCGGGGCGTACGATCGCGAAAGATTTTGAGTAAGAAGTATGGTTCCGGTCGGTGGCGCAAAATGAAGGGCACGGCGGAAGTACGGCTCGAGACGGGACAATCTCGCTACGTTGAAATCCACTGGTATGAATGTCATGGCATCGGTAAACAAGACTTCAAGATCAAAAAATTCCTCGACTAGTCGCTCCTTGCAACGACGGGCATCGAACGCCATCAAGGCGAGGTTCGCTGTGTGCGTGGAGACCGGCGATTATGCTGATCTGCAACTACAGAAAATTTATCCTGTGAAGGCGGATCGGGATTCTGCTGCACAGGGCCATGTGCGCATACTTGATGATTCGGGCGAAGACTACCTTTACCCAGCCGACTGGTTTGTTTCTGTTCCCCTTTCTCCCACAGCTGCCAGGGCCGTGCGTGCAATTTCTTCTGCAGACGGTTAACCACCCCTACAGCTCGGCCCCTCGCCCCGCTATATTGGTCTCAGCGCATAAAAAGAGGGCTCTCGCTCGCCGGAACAAGAGCCCTCTGGATTTCTAGGCTGACCCGCTAATTGCTTAGCCGGAGACCCACAGCCTAACTCCCCTATCGACGCGCCGAACCGGCCACCTTCAGTCCGACGCCCCCCAACCCAACAAGTGCTCCAAATGGAACAAACGGCAAAATTGGCTCTCGAAGATGGCACCGTCTACACGGGCG
>JAADGV010000093.1 GCA_013152205.1 Planctomycetota bacterium | reverse complement strand
AGCTGGCCACGATTCGGCCAACGACAAATACCACTGTACAGCACTTTTCCACAACATAAAACCAAAACGTACAGTGTGCAGCAGGGTGCCCGCGATGCAACATGTTCGGTGTGCCGCCCACTGTCCGGAATGTTTACTAAAGATTCGAAAGCCGCTTTAGGAAAGCCTGTCAGAAGCGGGCAGGGGAGATGTGCGTGGTGCAACACGGAAAGTGGCCGCGCGCATGTCCACCATGGCCGCTAACTGTAGGCAGTGGCCAGAAGGTGCCCATGGTGCAACATGGACACCGTACAGCTCGCTGACCACCCGCTGCAACATTCTCCAAATATCCCACGTAGTCAATGGGTTCAGCCGTCCTCGACGAAGTGTCCATCGTGCAACATGAACGGTGAACATGTTCATGGTTGAGGCTGCGGTGACGGGCAGGGAACTGGACTTGTTCATGCACTCGCATGTGCAATTTACCTTGGGATAAGTCGAATGGGAGGCTCGCAAAGCGTTTGGCATTTGCATGGGATTCGTATTAGGGTGAACTCTGGTTCAACCACTTGCAATCTAACAACATGACGAAAACTAAGTATTCCATTTCAAGTGCCAGTCGTATTATTTCAAAGAGTAGGGCGACTGTTTCTCGACACATGGCGTCAGGCAAACTTTCGTTTGAACTCGACGACGATGGCAACAAAACGATCGAAGCCTCTGAGTTGGTCCGCGTCTATGGGGATGCGTGTAAGTTTGATCGCGAGGAGAAGAGGGGGCAGACTACCGAAACGAAGCGTAGCGAAGCAGAGCCAGACAGTAGTATTGCCGCGATGAAAGCAATGCAGGAGCGGCTCACCGGCCAATATGTTGCCCAAATCGATCATCTTCAACTGGCGCTGGAGAAAGCCCAGGACGGCCAGAACCGGGTGACCCTACTGCTGGAACAACGCTCCTCGGATACGACTGCTTGGCAAGCCTCTCTCGACGCGATGAGCGAAAAGATTGCCAACCAGACCGAAAAGCAGATTTCCGTTCTCCAGGAGCGGCATGACAGCGAACTCAGCAAGCTAAAGCGTGCGTTGTACAAAGAACGGAACAAGTCGTTTTGGCAAAAGCTGTTTGGCTGAAAACCGTCCAGAAATAGGGCAGTAGGAAAGGGTAATTATGTTAGATCGGAAATCTGAGCTGGACGCATTCAAAAAGCTGAACCTGACTGTGATCGCCAGTTCTTACGGTTATGAAATCGTGAAGAAAAAGTCGACCAAAAGTTCAGTCGTGATGAGCAATGGCGCAGACAAGATTGTCGTTTCGCAGAAGGGCCAGCACTACATCTACTTTAGCGTTCACGATCCGGCATCACAGGGTACGGTGATCGATTTTATCCAGCAGGTAGAACCAGTCTCCAATATGGGCCAAGTTCGACAAGTACTCCGACCGTTCTTAGGGGGCGGTTACATGTCGAATGTGGAACAAAAGTACGTCGGGCGCTATGCCACCGAGATCAAACCCAACGTAACCGACTTCCAAGCAGTCGCAAAGCGATATTCATGCTTTGTTCCTATCGCCGAACCTCACTCATATCTATGCGACGCGCGCGGCATCCCCGCTGAGCTACTACAAAGCCCAAGGATTTTGGGACGCATAAGACATGACCCACGAAGAGGCAGTGTGGTTTTTCCGCATTGGGGTTGTCCTGACGGCGAGGGGAGTGAGAGGAGGGGCTTGGTTGGGTATGAGCTTATAGGCCAGAGGCTCAAGATGTACTCTAAAGGGGGAGTGAAAGCACTCTGGATGTCTGTGGGAATGAAAGGCGACCAGAAGCTCGCAGTAGCCGAAAGCGGGCTCGACGCTCTGTCGTACATGGCTGTCCACGGTGAGCAGGGACTTCGTGTGGCATCGATTTCAGGCAAGATGAATTCGCAACAGCCGCTGCTACTAAAATCGGCGATCGAACGGATGGGGCAGGGGTCGGAGATCATTGCCGCGTTTGACAACGACGCAGGCGGTGATGCTTTGGCGGAAGAGTTGGCCGCATTGGTGAAGGAAGTAGGCAGGAAAGATTTGGTCTTTTGTGATGGGCGCCCGCTGGCGAGGGGGGCGGATTGGAATAAAGTGTTAATGGATAACGCGCGCAAGCAAGGCCCTATTCAATCGTTAGAAATACATTTTGGGCGATAGCGTGGAGGAGTCGGGGCAACGCCGCTCTAGGCCTAAAAGTCGGTTAAAAGCAGCGAAAAATTGATGAATGCACGAATCTTTTGAGAAAATTTAGAGATGGCCTATCCAACTCGCTGCACGATGACGTTCAGGTAGAGTCAGCTAGCAACAATTTCAGCAATTTCAAAATACTCTCTTGGCAAAATCTTTATTGCCTGCAAAATGACTTATGACGGTGCTAGGGCGTCCCAAGTTCATTGAAAACTGATTTCACCCCAGGAAGATTTGACAAATGCTTCTAAAATTGTGTATACACCCTGTCATGGATTATGTTGACGGATTAACAGTCCACTTTCAGGCATACTTGACGGACGGGTTGGAGCGAGCGCTTCGGGGGCCGCACTCACTTTCAGTTGAGGATGCACTTTTGTTAGCAGGAGCGATGATCTCAACGATTGTTGCCATCTTGAATCGTGAAGGGGACGTTCAAAACGTAAAAGAAATGACCATGCTTTACGACAAAGTAACAACGGGTCGGCCTGTGTATGGTGCCGATTTTCAATTTGAAGATATTCATGAGTTAGGGTACGGAGGGGAGACACTCACTGCTGCCGAGCGAGTCGAAGCAACGGAAGCGAAAGCGTTAAATCGAGAGTTGAACTCATGGTGGTGGGAAGTATTTGGGGCTTGCAATGACGTTGAAAAGCTATCGGAGATAGATCAAACGCCAGAAAACTTACGAACGGCATTTCTGCGCCACGTTTCCCACCACAACGTTTTCCGACCACCGGAAGACCAACTTGCCTTCAGCACACTGAATATTAATTTCAATCCGGTGTGATACCTAGTAGCCTCTGATATGTTTCAGAAGCGTTTCCGCTTGCTCTAGCACGTCGCACCCAGCATGGGCATGGTCGCTAATGGCGAGGTCCAGGGTCTGCATCGATTCTGGGTCGTCGGGCGAGGCATTGAGGAATGCTTTGTAGAGCGCGGAAACTTCTTTGTAGAAGTCGCCTGTCAATTCTTGAAGTGTTGGCACGTTGGGTGGCAGGGGAGCTAGGTTCTCTTGAGCAAGACGCAACGCACATACGAACAGATCGACTGCCTGTCGAATTTCCTGCATCACGTCCTGCAAGCAGAGAATGTAGCAGGTATTGGTTCCGGCCCATGCGAGGTGAAACTCGGAGTCGAGGTCAATCAAACTGTGAGCCGCTTGATCGGAGTGGTCAAGGCGGTGGTCTTCGTTGGCTAACGCCATTTTTCCTAATAGTTCGTCGAACTTATCGCGTATTTTATTATATTCCTCCCGGCACTGTAGATTCGTCGGGTCGGCTCGCAACATCACGACTCGACGAGCTGCGGCCTGTTCGAGGAGGATACGCAGTTCCAAAGCATCCGCAAGTTGTCGAGGCGTCCACGGTCGCTGCCTAATAATTTCAAGACCTTTTTTGGGGCCTTTCTCAATCTGGATACGTTCCAATAGACCTGCACGGCAAAACTCTTCGAGTATCTTATTGCGTTCGGCGTCCGACAAACTGATCGTATACAGTTCCTCATGACACTTGAACCGAACGAAGTAGTAGAAGTCCGCTACGTCAAAGCCACCTTCTGAAGCAGCCCAATGTGCAAACCCTTGCGACATGAAAGCGTCGCGGAGCAGTTTGCGAAAACGGGTCTGGTGCGACAGCGGTTCGCCAACATGACTAGGAGGCGGGTCATTGGCGACCAAAGGTCGATAACTCCTGAACCCCAACACTTTGGCGACTGCCTCTAAATTGTCCGGTTTTGCCCCACCTCCTTTTTTCCAATGGTCCAGGTTCCCCACGGCAACATCAGCAAGTCGAGCCAGCTTTTGCTTGCTTAGGCCTTTTGCTTTGCGTGCACTGTCGAGAGTTTCGTAGTCAACTAGAAGACAACCTTTGCGGACCATCGCTTACTCCTTGCCATGAAATTAGTTTCCCTACCTATTATCAAGCCAAAGTTACGATGGGGCAACTTTTTCTTCAGTAACGCTCAGTCGCAATTCAATTTCACAACGCTGAAATTGTTGGTGTCGTGAAATTAGCGATTGAAGTTTACATCTCGTTGTTGCTAGCGTCTCTCAGGCACCCATGAGATTGTCCAGATTGCCAATTTTCCGCACTGGACACGTTCGTAAAATTTTCATGCGGCCTAAGGCACTACACGTGCTTGGCGCCTAGCTGACAATCGCTCTTTAACGAAACAAATGGCATTTGCGGCTAGTAAGGAAAAGAAACCAACCAACTTAGTTTTTAGAAAAATAATAGGAGTCGCAATGAAGACAATCAACGATGTATTTGCAGAACTCCGAGGCTTCGATACTACTCTCGAACAGCAACTCATCCCCAGTTCTGTAATTATACCCCAAGGGGGAGAGCAAATACAAATTGAAGGTCAGGATTACACATGGTCCGTGCTAGCAGCGAAACAAATACGACAAAGATACGGCATACTTGAAAACTTGGAGAAGAACCTACCTTCTGAAGTCGTGCAGACACTGTGGCAAGCGCGAGTACAGCACGAAACCAAACAACCACAAGAGTCGCGATGCCTTCCGGGACAATTAAAGGTCTCAATCCTAGATGGTCGAGTAGTCGGATTTGTCGATGCGGGTCTCGTGACACTAAGTAACGCGCAGGTTGTCGAAGCGATTGAAGAAGCCACCTCACAACTTCCTTTACATAAAGCGGAGGTGACGCTGAGCGGCGACATCAAGGCGGCTTCTTGGCATCTTAATGTGATTTTTCCGTTTCAGTCCGTGGAAATAGAGTCTCGACCTGGAGATATCATTCGCGGTGGTCTAATCATCAAGCACTCGGCAGCCGGACTACACGGCACACAGGTGCGGAACTTCTTACATCGGTTGGTATGCAGCAATGGCTCTACAGTACCAATCTGTGTGGACAACAAGCAATTGAGAATTCGCCGTCGACGAGAGTATCAATTCGCGGATCAAGATGTAATTGAAAAACTCCGACTGGTAGTTGACCAAGGCGTGCGTGAACTCGATGTCAAACTGAAAGCCGTCGCTGGCCTAGCAAAAAAAAAGGTCAATGCCGTAGAAGTCCTCAAACAAATTGCTCTCAAGTACCGAGTACGCAAGACGGTCAGAGATCGTCTATTGTCGGCCCTCCAAGAAGATGAATTAGGCCCGGTTGATGAGAGCACGACGACTATGTTTGACGTTTGGAACGCCGTTACACGTGTCACGTCGCATGACACCGAAAACTTACTGCGTGATGGCATCCGCGAGCGGTTGAATCTGTTCACCGGTGTTTATTCACAGCAGGCCATTCATACCTGCCCAACATGCAACCGAATCCTGGAACCCAGTCGGAACTAACCTGTCAGTCTCACCTCTACCTTCACTATCCCATCGCACGTTAGAGAAGAGCCCATGATGCTTAACAAACGACTATCTAATGTCACCAACATATCGACCAACGGAATCTAGCAATGGATACTAAAACTGAAAAGCAATTGCCCTACGGGCACAACTATTTCAAGCCCATCGATCCAGACTCCGACGACCTCGCGTTGCGCCTAACAGCGTCCAGCAAAGACACGCTGGACGAAGCCCTCCCTCCGATCGAGTTGCCGCTGGAGACAATCCTGAAAAAGTTAGCCGACAGCCAAAGGTCTGATTCAGAAAGTGATGTTGAACAGGCCGCTAACGGTTTTCTGGATATGGAGCGGGTGCGAGCCAAGAAAACCGCCATTGCGGAGGCGACTGTCTCGGGCTGCGATGAGGTGGTGAATGATTGCCGTGAGAAAATCTTCGACCGCGAAGCCGAGTTGGACAGCTTGCCCAAAACTATCAGCGAACCGGTCGGCAAACGGCGGACTCTTTTTTCCCGCGACACGATCGAAGAATCGACCAAAGTGACGTTGTTCGGCGGACTCTGCCTCATCCTGGCCGCCATGGACCTGACCACGATGATGAACCTCGTCCGCGACAGCGGCTATTCCGTTGGCGAGAGCCCATGGAGTGCCTTTTGTTTCTGCGGCATATATCTTGGTGGTCCACTGATCTTGTTCCAGTTTGCTTACACCCATGCAAGCGACGAATCTCGACAATGGATCGTCAACAAGTTGGGGGTCGTAGCGACAGTGACATCACTTCTCGGCATTTGGATTTTTGCCGTCATCATGGGCGGTCAACAGGGTGACGTCGACATTGTTAGTGGCCAAGAGGAATCGCAAAATTTCTACTGGTTCCTTTCTGGATTCGGTATGACTCTGCTCGCGACTACGTTACTCGCTACCAAGGTGACGATCGCCGAAATCTGCTCGGGGTTACAACGCACAAAGTCCTCGCCACACCCGGCCCGTGCGGGTATCGAGGTCGCAATTGTCAAATTCAAGAATGCCATCCGCGAGACGACAGCACTTCGGCTCGACGCTCTTGGGGTTCTCAACCAGTTGGCTGGCGACCGGTGTACGTTCGTCATCGAATTGCTCTCCGCATTTCGCAGTTTGTCGTTCGATGTGAAGACAAAGAGAGAGGCGGAACAGTTTGAACAGGAGGAAAAACGGAAGCAGCAACAGCGAGAAGAAGAGCGACAGCGGCAACAGAAGCAGCGGACGTACAAAGCCGAGGAGGCCAAAATCGACAGCGAAAGTAGAGCCGCTAAGGCTACGCTCTACGCCAAGTATTCCAGTGACTTTCATATTTACACCCCCGATGCACAAGGAGCCTAAGACGATGGAATCCCTACGACTAAAAACTCTGGCAGTAGCACTGACGATCACACTCTACGGCTGTGGCGAGGCACTACAACCGGCCCAAAATCAGGAGTGGTTCTTTATCGTTGCCGAAGGGCTGGACGCAGAAACTCGCCACGAGGTCGGTCAGCAGTTGCAAGAACTGGTGGGCACAACGTGTGTCGAAAACGACGTGGTGCATTTTATTTTGGCACCCAGCCAGAAACCGCTCGCCTCGATGACGGTTCCCGCCGGTAGTCGCAATCGGCGGCTGCGTAGCCAGGAGATAAACGGTGAGCTGCGAAAGCTGATTCCTTACTTCACCACCGAAACGGCGACCGGCTCGCAGCAAATCAACTTGCCAGCAGTTCCGGCAACCGTGCGGTCGCTGCGCCGGACTCAATTTCCGGCCCGCGTCATTATTGTGGGCACACCGATTTACGATGACCCTCAACAGGGTTATTGGAGTATGGCTGATGGCAAAGTCCCCACGGACGCCTCATTGGAAGCTCCCAACTGTCCTTTTCATATGGGAGTCGTCGACTTCCCTGGAGGCACGATCGCCGAGTGGTTTCCGCCAACTTCTAGATTCGGAGTCGACCATGTTCACGAGGAAGCAATCACTCGATATTACCGCCTATTTTTCCAAAAACACAAGGCAAAGTTAACTCGCCTTACGAGCAATATTGCCATCGCTCTTGATGGTAGCGCCAGCCAATTCTCCGACACCCTATCGCCTCAACAGAATGCCGAGTTGATGCGCACCGTGCGGCTCCAGATATCAGAACGGCAGCCTAGGCAATCCAATAAGCCGGTTCTGGAAGAGGCAGAGCAAGTGCTCGCCGCAGCGGAAGAGGCGAACCACGAGATGGCCTTCGCAATCAATTGGGTTTCCGAAGACCCAAGCTGTGACATCGACGTGCATGTTCGATCGGCGGGCTGTCCAGAAGTTCTTTTCTTTGGCAACACGGAAACACCCTTTGGCAAGTTCTTCCGGGACGTGCAAAGTAGCGGCTCGATCAATGGCGACAGTGCAAATTATCAAAACTGGGAATGGGTCCGCATTGATCACGGTCGATTGGAGGACCTAACGATATGGCTCAATGCGTATAGAACGGCAGAGCCAGCACAGGTACGTATTATCGGCGTCAGTAAAGGAAGACGCTACGAGCGAAATATCCAAATCAACGGACCAGGAGATGGAGGCCGATCAGAAGACCGTGAGCTGAGTGACGCTTGGTACAAAGTGACTATGCGTCGTTAGTTTTTCCCCGGAGCAATAAGTAATACGAGCAAACCTTTCGTCGTGGTTTCCTGAACGCGGGGCTAACCCATGAACCAAACTATTAGCGAAATCATCACTCACCTCCTACGACTGCACCAGAACCACGTATTCGTGCGTCGGGAGCAGTTGGCGGCATCGAAAAACATGAAGGCTGCGGCGATTGCCACCGATCAGGTGATCCAAAAGATCGAAGAGGAACTCCACGAACTAGGAGCAGTCGTGCCCACGGCTAACAACAATCATGCCAGGAGGCCTGCAACAAAGAAGTAGCGAAATCTATTTTACTATTCCGGTCCACTCAACCTTTTTTCCTATCGCCCCAACCAAAACTAATCCCATGCCAGCCGCACCCCAATCACGAGCACAAGAAGGCACTTTCCGCCCACCGGCGGTGAGTCTGCTCTACAGCGGGGTCTGGTCATTTGCGACACACGAGCTTTATTTCCTCGGACAAGGCGGCTGGGAGTGGGGGACGCTCGCGGCCTTCGCCACCGGCGGGATGGCAATAGGGCAGTTAGCCAAGGCCGTGGGCGATCGATTCAAAGTCAAAGCCCTTCGGCGCAGAGTGAAACGTTTTAAGGCGGGGACCAAGAAGCATGGGCAGTCACGCTTTGCCACCTTAGAAGATATCGAAAACGCCAAAAGCTTGTCCGACCAACAGGGGGTCTTTTTTGGGTCGTTTTCTACGGGAAGACGTTCTTCGGTCGACGTGTTTGGGGCAGGAGATGTGAACGTCAGCGTGATCGCTCCGCCGGGTGCCAACAAGACGATGAGCATCGTAGTTCCGACGTTGCTGGCCGATTTGGGGCATAGTTTTATTTGCAATGATCCGGCGTCAGAGGCGCTGTCGATCTGCCGAGCGGCCTTGGAAAGCATGAAATACAAGATCGTTCTGATTTCGCCATTCGCCCATCAAGTAAAAGAGCTGACTGGTTTTACCGACATCCAAGATGTCGGGCTCGATATGTTTGCATCGCTGCACCCCGACATGCCCCGCAGCCAAATTCGGGAGGAACTCAAAGCGATTTTTAAGCGGGTGATCCCGGATGTACCGAACATGGACGCCGATGCGAAATTCTTTTTTCGCGGTGCCCGCAATCTTTGTATTTACTTCGCCATCAGAGATATTATCAACGGTCGCAAACCGAGCCTCGTCAGCATCCGACGACAACTAATGCTCGGGCCGGTCTATTTGAGTGAAACATTTTCCGAAGACGAAGATTCGACCGAGTTTGGGGGGCTGTTGGCAGAGATGGCCCAATCGTTTGGCGGTGTGTTGCAAGCTGCAGGGCCTCAATTCAGCGGAAGCTACGGAGTGGCAGAGGAACATCTGGAACTCTTTGACGAGCAGTCGTCCATGGGGCAACACACATCGCGTCCGGGTATCGATCCAGGGTGCCTGAAAGACCCCAACCAAAAAATCGCGTGCTTTGTGTCGTACCCGCTCCAGTACCTCGATTCCCATGCGGTGCAATTGGCGATGACACTCACGCATTTGTTCGACATGGTCGCTGCGGACCCTCAACTGGGGCAGTGCACGGCGATCATCGACGAGTGCGGGGCGCTGAACATGCCAAAACTGGCCGACTCGCTAAATTTTTATCGTAAAGCAGGGCTTCGTTGCGTCATGATTTGGCAAGATTTGGCGGGTCAAGCTGAAAAAAACTATGGCAAAGCGGTCGTGCGTCAGATCATGGGCGCGAGCCAAATTAAGGTTGTGATGGGATTGCAAGAGCCGGAGACCTTGGAGTTATTTTCCAAACTCTGTGGCACCCAGGCGATCGATGATATGTCGCTGAATGATCGAGCGAACATGGCCGATGCGATGCCCGATTTAGCGCCGGGATTGAACCATCGCGACGTTCCTTTAATACGACCGGAAGATATCCGCACCATGAGCCACGATCAAATGCTCGTGATTGCCGAAAACGCTCCTCCCTTGATCCTCACAAAAGTTCCGTACTGGACACGAAAAGCCTGGCTCAAGATCGCCGGACGCTCCCCCTACTATCGAGGTTAATTATGTTTTGGTTTTTCGAGACCGACGAAACCGACCCGATTGCTCGCTCCTATCGCCTGTACTTTCGTAAGTTGTGCATCTACGGCCTAGTACTGCTGGTGCTGGCGACGCTCGTGTACGTAGTGGGTGTCCCACATCTGCAAATAGGCGAATACAGCTACCTCGGCCACATAGGCCTCGATGAATTCCCCCCTGCCAGTCGCAAGTACAACGCATGGTATCTGAGCGTCACAGGCTGGCAACATGTCCGCAGCAGCCAGTACGGCCACGAAGGCTGCCCGTACATCCTGTTTATTCCTATCGCCGACTGTATCGATCTGAGCAGTCAAGAAACCGCGTTTCCCTTTCCATTGGAGGACTGAAGCTATGGAAGACAATCAAGCTGTTTTGATTAAGGAAGACCTTTTCGCAACGTTAGACGTCCATGCACACCCTGAAGTCGTTCGCTGGCAACTTTGGCCGATTCTAGGTCACGTGCTAAAGGGTCTGCCAATAGGCGATGTCTTTGTAACGAAAGTCCCCATAGTGCTCTGCATGTTTCTAGTTTGTAAGGAAATTTATGAGGATCGGCATCCAACTCTCGATAGCATTCGTCAAGATTTGGCAGCGGGGCCAGACCATATTCGAAATCTGCTAGCCGAAGCAGTTTCGCCTCCGAGGATATTTGACATATACGATCTACACGACTCGTTGGGGAGCAATCTAAAGAGTTTGATAGACAGCAAACCGCAGGACTTTGCCCGTTCCCATATCGCCACAGAAGTAGCACTTGAAAAATTCGCTCAGCGCGAGGCGGGTTGAATTGTTTTCGTTAATCCCGATTCACAAGGACTATCACGATGAAAGATCAAAAATCCCTTCATACGCCCTGGGAACAGTTGGCCATCGCCAACGACTTCAACGGCATCCCACCCAATCGCCCACGCATAGCGGCAGGGACACCACGGCGTGAACCGACACTGACCGAGAAGTTCAACGCGGCAACCAAGAAACCACACTTACATGCTGTTCTCCGTCAACCGACCTCGAAGCTACAAATCGAAGCACTACAAAAAAAATTGTCACAACCGAGATTGACCTTCAACCGGAGTCCGTTGGGCACAGTGACCAACGTCCGTAATCCCCACGCAGACCGCGTCTTGATGGAGACAATCACCGCCTTGACCGCCCAGTTGGCCGCCAGAAAGGGCCTCAAAGAGCGCTTCGCACTGGCTGCGAATAAAGGGGAACTGAAGAAACAGTTCAATCAGTCTTCCCAGGGGAAGGGGATGTAGCGCTGCGGTATTGAGATTTGTCATTTCACGGAGCAACATTCGTCTAGGAGTACCAATAGCATGAGAACTTTGATTTCCGTCAACATCCAAGTCGATGGCAACTGGCCGACCGACAAAGAACTGGAGAACCGCAACGCGGTGATCGCCGAACTGTCTGATCACAATCTGGGCACGTTCAAGGGGGCAGGGACAGGGATGGGCAGTATGGATTTTGCCTATGAAGTCCACGACGTAGGGGCGGCAAAGGTGGAGATTGCCAAAACCGTATTCAAACATCTGCCAGGTTACGCTTCCGCCGTGCAATCGACCGAGGCGAAGGCCTCGAAAAACATCAAGGTCGCCAACGATACGGCAAAGCAACAAGCCCAGTCGAGGTCCGCTCCCAAGCTTGACTTTGGCATGGGAATGTAAACCGCCAGAAGACGTGGGGATTACACCGGGGTGCTGTGGCGTCACACCATCCCCCAACCTCTAACAACTGCTCTAGGTGACACTGATGACAAACTTCAAGAGCAACGATTCGCTAGAACAGCAACGAAGAGTCAACGCTGAATTAACGGACACCAACGAACAAATGTTACTGGCGCTGAAAACCGTGAAGCGAGATTTCGAAATGCTGCTCAGTGGTGACTGGGATGGTTCCCAGGAAGGCTGCAAGGCCTCGCTAGAGGGAATCGATACTGCCATCGACAAAGCAGAAAGAACAGTTCGAAAGCAACAACGGCAGAAAGTCAAAGGACAAGGAATGGGAATGTGAGGCAAGTCATTTTCCATTTGCAATTGAAATCCAATCCGTGCCAGTATGGAGGTATGACGAGTATGACCCAAAAAAATGTGATCCCGTTCTCCGGTGAGGGCACTCGCGAAGTAGATATGCCCGATGGCTCCAGGAGACTGGTGCATATGGACGCCCTGTTCTGGGACAATGTTCACTTCCTGAGTGTCGTAGAAGGCATTTCCACGGCGGAGATCGCCAGCTTTGCGCTAGAAGAAGTCGAACTCCAAAGCATCACCTTCAACGAAGCGTTCCAGTGCATCGTGGCCCATTTTGGCAACCGCTGGACCTAAGCGGCAAAAAAAGCATTCCATCCTCCTATAGCCCAACCTAAAGACTCGCCAGAGCAAAACCATGCAAACCATTGATGAAACACGCAAATTCATTCTAGGTCAGATCAAATCAATCGCCAGCCGAATCCCTGCGGCCAAAAAGGTGGTCGCCGAAGCACAAAAAGAGGTGGATGAGCTTGAAGCAGACAAATCCCGATTGGAAAGCTCGTTGGCCGAGCTAAAGCCCGGCAAGAAAAAGTCCAAAGCGGGCGACGAAGCGAACAAAGCAACCAAGCCAAAGAAAACGAGTGTCAAGCAGAAGGATGTTCGTGAAGTTTGCCTAGCGGTGGTCAAAGAAAATCCGGCCATCTCGAAAGTTGATCTTGAAAATTTCGCAAAGCACAAACTCGAAGACGACCTCGGTTTTGACCTCAAAGGATTCGGCCTCCGCTTTGGTGAAGTCTTGTCCTCGGACATCTTTGCTGTAGCTCCAGATGAAACGGTGTCGATTGCTGCGGCGAGACTACAGGAAGGCGGCACCAAAGAAGATGCCGCGAGAACTCCCAAAGCCACCATAGGGCAGGGACCACGAAACCCTCAAACAGAATTGCCTGTGGAAAGTTAGACAGAATCCGAGAATGAGAGTTGATTCGGGAAGTGCGAATCAAGCACGCTGAAACCACCTAACTACCGTTAGGGGACAAGCCTGTCACTTAAATTTTACATATTTTCATTTCCTAACTTCCTCCCAAAACACCATCCATTGACCCGTTCTTACAGCACTATGGATTCGTAACTCAGAGTAACCCCGCCATGTTAACTGCCACTCAAGTCACTAGCATCGAAGGAGCAGAAAAGTATTTCGATACTTCTCTCACCCAAGGTGACTATTACACAGGTGCAGAAATAAATGGCACCTGGAACGGCAAAGCAGCCGATAGTCTGGGGCTAGGAATAGGGTCTGAGGTCACCAAAGAGCAGTTCAAAGCACTTCTCAGAGGAATCCACCCGGTCACGAGCAAGAAGCTGGCCCAAAGAATTCGCAAAGACCGCAGGCCAGGCGTCGATTTGACGCTAAGTGTCCCGAAATCGGTTTCCTTGGTCTGGGCAATCAACAAAGACGAACAGATTCTCGAAGCCCTTCGGGAAGCGGTTCACAAAACCATGACCAAAGACGTCGAGCCGCTCATGTGTCGCCGAGTGCGACATGGCAAGAAAGCGGCTACCAACGACCGAACCCGGACCGGCAATCTCGTCTACGCCGACTTTTTGCACAAGACCTCCCGGCCCGTCGATGGCGTGGTAGACCCTCATTTGCATATTCACGCTTTCGTGATGAATTACACGGCGGACGGCGACAAGCACTATGCGGCGGACATGGAAGAGATTGTGAGACAAAGGCCTCATCTGCAAGCCGCTTTTGAAGCCCGGCTTGCTCGCCGACTAAAACATGCTCATGGCTACGAGGTTGAAAAAACCCGTTTTCTTCAAAGCAGGCGCTGGAAGACAGGTTGGGAAATCAAAGGCCTTGATCGCACGACCATCGAGAAGTTTAGTAGCCGTACTGCCCAGGTTGAGGAGTTTGCCGAGAAGCACGGGATTAAGGATGCCGCCATCAAAGGGAGCCTGGGCGTCAAAATTCGTGAGAAGAAACTCGAAGGGACGACTGTCGACCAGTTGCGTCAGCAATGGGATAGCCGCTTAACTCCAGAAGAGCGGGCCGCCTTTGAGGCTCTTAGGAAGGGGGCGATAGGAAGTGAGGGTGGGGCCTCTGAGGCTGCTAACCTTGCTGCTGCGGTTCAGTATGCCCTGGAACATCATCTTTATCGTCAATCGACTGTCGAAAAGCATGTGGTGGTCGGCACCGCTTTAGAACATGGCCTTACCCTATTGCCTGAACAAATCGAAGCCGCTTTAGAAGCAGGCGACATCATCCACCGCAGCCAAAATGTTCGTGGGGCGGATCGTAACTTTATCACAACACTCGAAGTGCTGGAAGCAGAAAGCCGCATGATCGAGTTTGCCAGAGAAGGACGAGGAACTCGGATGACCATTGGCCGCAAAGAACATGTGTTTGCTCGTGACTGGTTGAACGAGCAACAAAAAGATGCGGTACATCACGTATTGAACTCACGAGATACGGTCACCGCAGTTACCGGTGGCGCGGGCACAGGAAAATCGTCCCTGATGGAAGAAGCGGCAGAGGCGATCCGCTCCAACGGAAAAAAGGTTTTTGTTTTTGCCCCCAGCACGGGAGCCCGCGAAGTTCTGGAAGAAAAAGGTTTTGGGAATGCCCAAACCGTCGAACACCTGCTTCGCAATGAAAAGCTCCACCCAGAACTGAAAGACCAGGTCTTTTGGATTGATGAAGCAGGGCTTATGGATGTTCGCTCCATGCTCGGGGTCTTCGCAATCGCCAAAGAGCAAAACGCCCGCGTGGTTCTTTCTGGCGATACTCGGCAACACGCTTCTCCCCGTCGTGGTGAAGCGATGCGGATATTGGAAAAAGAAGCCGGTCTGAACATTGCCCGCATTGATACCATCCAACGCCAAAAAGGGCGCTACAAGAGAGCGATCGAGCTAGTCAGCCTGGGTGACACGATTGTCGACACCAGAAGAGGGCTTACCGGCATGTTGGCCGGTTTTGATCTTCTGGATCGCATGGGCAAGATCAAAGAGATTTCCTCTGAAGAGAGGCACATCGTTTTAGCCAAGCAATATCTCGATTCCATCGATCGGAAGCAGTCTCCTCTGATTATTGCCCCCTCGCACGCAGAAGGGGACCAAGTCACCGAATACATCCGTGATGAGCTTCGTGAACGGGGGGCGATAGGGAAAGAAACTCGGGAAATCGGTCAGTTGTTGTCCTTGAACTTATCCGAAGCGGAAAAAGCAGAGCCTTCGACTTTTTTCCAGCAAGAGAAAATGGTCGTGCAGTTCTTTCAAAACGTGAAGGGCGGGTACAAGCGGGGCGAACGCTATGAGGTTTGTCGAGCCACAAACGGCAATCTCGGATTAAAACCCTTGGCAGGCGGACGGATGAAAGCGATTCCCCACCATGCGGCGGATCGTTTTGAAGTCTACGCCAAAACAACCGCCCAGTTTGCCGTGGGCGATAAAATTCGGTTCAGCTTAGGCGGCAAAGCGTCCGATGGGAAACGACAAATCAGCAATGGACGTCTGGACGAAATCAAAGGTTTTGATCGCAATGGAGACCTCCAGCTCAAAAGCGGCATGACTGTCTCACGCGACTACGGCCATGTCGACTTCGGTTATGTGGTCACTAGCCATGCCTCCCAAGGAAAGGATCGTGAGCTGGCAATCGCCGCAATCGGGTCCCAGTCATTACCAGCAGTCAACGCCAAGCAGTTTTACGTCACCGTGTCGAGAGGGCGTGACGACGTCGCCATCTATGTCGATGACAAGGCGGCGGTTCGCCGGGCCATCCAAAACGCGGGCGAGCAACTTTCTGCCACCGAGCTGGTCCAGGGGCAAGGTTCACAGGAAAACCAAGTCGCTGCCCAGGAAACTCAAGAGCACCGAGCGTTTCTGGATCGTGTTCGCGGTTGGTGGCAGTCGCATTTCCCACATCGTAAGGCTTCGCTTTCCGTAGCCCGGTCGCAGAACCCCAGTTTCCACTGCTCTCCCGAATTCGGTAGGAGTTAAGAGTGATGACCCACATGCCATTTCCGTCGAACGAAAACGCACTTATGAGCAAAAGCATTGCGAAAGCGGCTACTCAAGAGCCATGGGACTTGGCCAAACCGAGCGACCCACCTCCGATTATGTTTCAGGTGCGACTCTCCAACGGAAATATCGTCAGTTTTGCTTACTGTGATCTGCGTGAAACGCGCCTCCTTTCCGCAGGCTACTTAAAACTTTGCCTGTTCGGAATGGAGAAGTATCACATCACCATTGAGGGTAGACATTTGACCGACTTGGCGAACCTAATCGGAATGGGCAAGATCAAGTCGCTAACCGAATTGGGCCCACGAACCTTTGAACACCCGGAGACCTGCCCCTCGATCGACAAAATCACCATCGAAACACTGACCGGTCCTGCTTCTTGATCCTATTGCCGTAGAGATTTTGAAATAGTTGAAAAGCTGGACAAACAGTTTGAAATGCTGGTAGTAAGAACTATGGAATCAAATGTTGAAACCACTGAACGTGAGGCCGAAAATGCTGGACCTCGTCGGGAGAGGCTGCCCGACACTAGGTCTTCACTGACGCATAAGTTCTGCGTCAATGGCCATGAGGGATATATTACCGCTGGACTTTATGAAGATGGTCGCCTGGGTGAAGTGTTCATCAAGATGGCAAAACAAGGCTCTACCGTTTCGGGTCTCACCGACACGGTGGCCACGCTGACCTCACTTTGTTTGCAGTATGGAGTGCCGGTTAAAAAACTTGCCGAAAAGTTGAGCCATACACGATTTGAGCCAAGTGGCTGGACCAAGAATGAACAGATACGCGAAGCGACATCCATCGTGGATTACATTTTCCGTTGGCTAGACATGAATTTTGGGAAAGAGCCAGAATCGGCAGAGACCCACAACGTGCAGCCTAAATCCCCTTAACTCGACAGCAGAGACGACCATGAGCATTGCTTCAGAACAAGCGCGGCTTGAAGAAGAGCTTCGAAGGCCCTTCGACCGTGAAAAATACTGCGGCCCCGATTGGTATCAGGTAAGCGATGCCGAAACCGAAGTCTTTGGGCTACTGCCAGAACAAATGCCAACACTCGTCGCAGTTCACGAACTTTACTTCGACGCTGTTGATATTACGACCATACATGAGAAAGACCGCATCGACAGTTTGCGGAAGGAGCTGCCTTGGCTTACCCAGAGAATGAACGACCAGAGTGAATGGCAACGGTTCGCGGCCTTGTTTGGTATATCCAGCCGAGAGGCTCATGCCTATTGGAGCAAGTACAGTTTTTGGGAAGAGCGAATGGGTTTAGTCACGTATCGCGACGAGGAGCAGACCGAGCAATTTTAGCCGGTCGGATTAGGGTGATAATTATACTTACGAAAAATTCTGTGTGAGCAACAATATGTCAACGAAACTCGAGATCATCACCGCTGCAAAAAAACTGTGGCCGGGATGCGGGAAATTTTATGTCCTGGAAGATAAAAAGTTCCCAACACCCTCACGGATCGAGGTGTTACGGAGCCGGTATGAAGAGTTGCGATTGCGACGCTCAGAACTGCGTATTGCAATCGAGAAGACGAAACCGCATGAAGCGTTGCAGGACGACTTGCTGAAAATGGTAAAGTTTGTGCTCGATGTTAATGGTGATCAATCCGCATTGGAAAAGTTGGCTATTGCCTATGAAAAGTTTTTCGCTCGTGTTGAGGCAGTCGAAGAACTTAAAGACAGTGAAGCTGATTTCGATCATCTGAGGCACAAGACTGTAGAACGATTTCGTTACGAACTTCGTCAAGAGGGCGAGGACACGGGAACCAACAGAACGAGATACGCCAGAGGCAATACGCTCAATGAGTTGTTGGGTCATATAGGGGCAGGAGGAGAACACCCTTAGGGTGATAATATAAGTTCTGGAAGACAGAATATATTTTTTCGGATATGGAGATCAGCATGGTGTCACGGCGGATGCTCATTTTTAATTTGCAGAGGCATTGTGATGAACACTCAATCCAATTTTCATAACCACCTACCAGCACAAACTCACCAAGGTGGTTTCTCGACTTCGGTCGATTACAGTTGGTTCGATATCCGATTTGCGAGCTTACTTGATCGTATCGATGCCATGGAGAATACAATCAGCGCCCTTGAGCAGAGCGTCTCTTCCGCCGATCCCCCGCCAACGCCAACCGCAGAACGTGAATACTACTCGGTGCAGGAGTTTGCGACTCTCGTCGAGCGAAGCGAATATACGGTACGGGAATGGTGCCGATTCGCCCGCATCCATGCTGAGAAATGCGAGACAGGTCGAGGCGAAGCTAAAAGCTGGAAGATTCCAGCCGAAGAACTCAGTCGCTATCGCGATCACGGTTTGTTACATGCGAGATATGCTGGTTGATCGACCCGAATAAGCGTGCTATCCCTTGCCAGGAAATCTAGCCAAACAGCAAAAAACGCTTGCCGAAGCGTAACATATATGTTAGGGTTGTAGATGATTGAGATTGTCCAATATGTCACGGAAGATGGTAGTTGCCCTATCCAACAGTGGTAAGACAACCTTGATCTTAACGCAGCGGCCCGGATCACCACGGCCATCGATCGCATGAAGGCCGGTAATTTTGGAGATCATAAAACGGTCGGCGCAGGCGTTACCGAAAGACGTCTAGATTTCGGCCCAGGTTATCGCGTTTATTTCGGACGCGATGGCGATAAATTGGTTGTACTGCTCGGCGGTGGGACAAAACGCCGCCAGCAATTCGATATCGAAAAGGCCAAAATTCGATGGAAAGACTATAAGGCAAGAAAGAAGGAAAACAGATAATGGGACTTACAAGACCGTTTAGCGAGACGGTAATCGCTAGAGCAAAACGCGAACCTGAATTTCGGGCGGCATTGATCGGCGAGGCGTTGGAATTGATCGCCGAAAATGATGTTGAAACTGCCAAAAGCATCATCCGCAACTACGTGTTGGCTTCGACGAGTTTTGTTGAGGTGGCAAAACAGCTAGGCAAAAAACCCGAAAGCATTATGAGAATGTTAAGCAGCAAGGGCAATCCAACCATGAAGAACATGGCCGCCCTGCTTTCAACACTAAGAGAGATGGAAGGCGTGAAAATTCACGTGGAAGCCACGTTGTAATTTCAAAAGGTTTGACATAGCAAATAAAGCCTGATGCGTATGCTCAGTGAAAAAGGCAATCTGCGGGTTGAGGATTTAGCCTCTCTCATTGCTACTCTC
>JAADGV010000103.1 GCA_013152205.1 Planctomycetota bacterium | reverse complement strand
GTGGACTCCCCAACAACCGCCGTTAGAATTAAGGCATCATGACCACTGCACGACAACAGCATGGCGAAGGCATTACCCGCGACTCGGCCCAGGGTGGGTCGCAAAAGGGACTCACGTGTAATGCGACGAAAAAAGGGGCTCTCGCAAATTCGCGAAAACCCCTTGTTTTGTAGAGTACCGGAGGGGGGACTTGAACCCCCACGACCTTGCGGTCACTGGACTATGAATCCATACTCATCGCATTGAGCATAGGTAGCGTTTGCGTTGGAACTACCTTGCCTACTTAAACCTGCAACGTTTTCACGTTTTCGTAGCACAATCATAAGATGCTCGATTCGTGAAGCGGCGGCGGAGGTGGTGACATCTCGGCTAGCGCATCGAGTAGCGAACTCATGTTTTTGCCCACCACGTCGCCAATCAGACAATCGATGATCGCTGCCTTTTGCTCTGGGTATCTCTTAGCAAACTCGCCAAAACTGAAAGCGGGATCGTAGAACGCACGGATTAGCCGGTGGATCACTTCGACCCCTCGCCACAACGGATCGACAAACGCGCCCAACCGCTTGGCCGATACGTCGTCGGCCTTGAGGGCGTCGTCAATGCAGCCGGCAGCTAACTCGCCCGACGCCAGTGCTAAATACAATCCAGACGAATAGATGGGATCGAGAAACCCGGCCGCGTCGCCCACCATTACCCAGCCATCGCCGACCACTTGCCGATTCAGATATGCCAGCTTGCGGATGCCATGTAGTTCGTCAATTTGTTCAGCACTGCTGAGCCAATCGCGTAAAGGTATGCACAGTTCGAGCTCGCGGGCAAAAGCGGTTTCGAATTTCGGTCCCTCGCTAAACAAGTACTCCGGTGCCGCAACGATCCCCACACTCACCTCATTGTTTGGCAACGGGATGTACCAGAACCAGCCACCGTCGGGGAGTACAAAAATTGTCGTCTCGCCGGCATCAATACCAGGATTGCGGTGACCACCCCGATAGTAGGTCCAGATCGATGCTTTATCGAGCCCTGGCACATCGGTCTTCAGACCAAGCTGCTTGCCCAGGACTGTTGCCCGGCCAGACGCGTCGACCACCACCCGGGCGGCAACATCTTCAGTCTCGCTATCGGCGTTCTCAATGCGAACTCCCACAGCGCGCTCGCCCTCGAAAAGTACGCGGCGGACCTGGGTCTGCATCCGCACTTCGGCACCAGCAGCGCGAGCATTGTCGAGGCAGATTTCGTCAAACTCCGACCGTTCGACTTGCCAGGTGTGGCTTCGTTCGCCCTCGATCGTTTCGGAAAAATAAAACGGTGCTGCTTCGGCTGTCGTCGACGACACAAAGCGAACACAGTGTTTTACGGGAAAGTGCGATTCGCGCATCCGCGGGAGTAGACCGAGTCGTTCAAATGTTCCGTAGGTATGCGGGATCAATGACTCGCCGACATGGTATCGTGGAAATGTCGAACTCTCAATCACCAGACAGCGATGCCCTTGGGGCTCAAGCAGCGTGGCCACGGCCGCACCGGCAGGGCCACCACCGATCACAACCACGTCGTACTCAGAGCGGAACTTTTGCATGATCATCGTTTCGTCCTCCATTTCTTTCCGTCGTAAGGTTACCGTAGAACCTGCAGTTCTCGCGCGCTGTCAAAGCTCGCGAATGCCAACCTGCCGAATGAATATTCGCATCTTTTCGAATTGATCACCCGCGTGTATCTGAAAGCCAATGCAGCCGTGACCACTCGTGCTATCTCGAACATCAACCACTTGGCGACCGTTAAGAAACACTTGGTGTCGATCACCTTCGACACGAATTACAAATTTGTTCCAGCCATCACGGTTCACCAGGGCATCGTCGGTGTTGACTTCCAGAAACATCTTGCCAGTGCAGTACAAACTACCTGTCAGTGCGAAGGGGTCTTGGTATTCAAGAATATCAGCCTGAAAGGCCTGCTTGGCGGACTGATAGCGATACCAGACACCGGTGTTGGCTGGCCAAATGACTTTGAACGTCACCTTCAGCTCAAAATCTTTGAACGTCTTCTTCGAGAAGAGATCGCCTGCCTCGTTATTGGGGCCTTGCCGTCCAACAATCAGCCCATCTTTCACCTGCCATCGCGCACCGCCCTCGGCTTTCCAGCCGGTAAGATCTTTGCCATTGAACAATGAGGTGAACGACTTGCCGACGGACGGACGGTCGCTAGGGACTGCTTCAAGAGGAGCGCATATCCCCGAAATGGATAGGAGCACAACAGCCAGGATCAGTGGAAGACAGCGGTGTTCCATGCTTGGATATCCCGTAGCTGGAATGTAGCCAACCTGTAATTGCAACTTCTTAATAATACATATACAATCCACTATAGATACTTACAGGGCTGTTGACTATGCCTTTTCGAGAATCCTCCCAACAATCGCTGCAAATGTGGCCCCGATCAGGAGCATTGACCGATGACGAAAAACAAACCAACCCGCCGCGATGTTTTGAAGGCTGGCGCTGCGGCCTTGACTGTCCCGTATTTTGTCCCCGCTCATGCGTTTGGTGCCAACGAGCGTGTGAACGTCGGGATCATCGGCCTGGGAGGTCGTGCACGAACGATCGTCGAAAGCTGCAAGCGTATTTCTAACATGAAAGTAGTTGCTGTCTGCGACTGCTTCAAACCCGACATGGACAAGTTTGTTGAAATTCTTGGTAAGGATCAAAACTGGTCCACCTACGAAGATTTTCGTGAGATGATCGATCGTGAGCAATTGGATGGCGTTATGGTTGAAACAACCGTACATGCGCGCTCATGGATTGTGGTCAATGCGATGCAGGCTGGTATGGACGCTTACATCGAAAAGCCAATGTGTCTAACCATCGAAGAGGGGCGCCAGATGGTTAGTGCCGCGCGCAAGTTTGACCGGGTGACACAAGTCGGCACGCAGCAGCGCTCGATGCCGATCAACAATTGGGCCAGCGATCTGGTAAAGAACGGAGCGATCGGGAAGATCAAAACCGTATTGGCGCCAAACTTCGTCGGCCCCGTTCGCTGGTCGGGAGGCAATGCCGAAGAGATGCCGCAGGGCGGTAGCCCTGGATGGTGGGACACGTGGACCAATCAGGCCCCGATGCGGCCCTATCGACATGAACTGCATCACGGTTGGGAAAAATGGTGGGCGTATGACGGCGGCGGACTATGTTATGGCGTGACTGGTTGGGGAACGCATTCTTACGATCAGATCCAGCGTGCCTTGGGTACCGACGAGACTGGACCGGTGGCAATGGTATTAGAGGAGGCCGTTAAGGATGAGCCGTGTGGCAAATTCGAGACCGTAACCGAAGTCGACGAGACTCGTTTAGATTATCTATTGCGGCTCGCCAAGCCAGTCGCGGGGCCTCGGGCCAAAGTCCGCATGTGGTATGCTGACGGAACCGAACTTCGGTTGCATTTGGACGGAGACTGGGGGCCCGGTTTAGGCGCCATATTCATTGGGGAAGAGGGGAAATTAGAAATTAACCGCAACAAAATCGGGGCTAATCCTAAGGAACTTCTCGAAGATCCTGACAACCCTGGCCCGATCACCAAACCCGAGACACAATATCACATCGAAAACTGGGTGCGCTGCATCAAGACCCGTGATCGGTGCAATGCCGACATCGAATACGGTCTGCGGTCGACGACGTTGGGCTACCTCGTCAATATCGTCCGTGAAATTGGGCGGGTAGGTGAGAAGCTCCATTGGGATCCGGAAGTCGAGCGGTTTACCAATTGTGACGAAGCCAACGGGTCGTCATACATCCGACGGCCGCGACGCAAAGGCTACGAGTTGCCCGAGTTGGTTTGAAGATTCTTTTGTGCATTCCTAACAGAGACTGGACCGAAATGACGCAATCTCGTTTTCTGCATTTACCCTTGGTCGTTGTGCTTGGATTTGTG
>JAADGV010000096.1 GCA_013152205.1 Planctomycetota bacterium | reverse complement strand
TCAAGGCATCAAGTTCATTGACGGAGTGAAAGAAACCAAGGACGCCGCCTGATTTTCCAAATTTCTCATCCACAGGTTCTTGCAATATCTCTGGCATTGGAAGGCTACACGGCCCCAGCGATTGCCCGCTCGCTGAATTGTTCGCGTCGCGTCTGTCCGCAGCGGGTGCAACGTTATCATGCCGGGGGACTCGAAGGCCTACAGGACAAGCCAGGTCGCGGTAAGCCGCCCCTGTTAACTCCTGCAGGACGATTGCAAAGTCGTATTTTGAACCGCCAAGGACGCCAAGAGCGCCAAGGAAAAAATGAGAGCCCCTGCTTTTTCAGGAATTTTGCTTGGCGCTCTTGGCGTCCTTGGCGGTTATTTTCTTCTTTTTATGACTTTCAGTAGGGCTTGCTGATTTAGTCACCCACGCTGTCATAGCCGCAAAAAGTAGCTATTCTTTGATCGTGGGCCGCACGGTTTTTGGCTCGGAAGTTCAAAAACCCTTGCGGCTGACGATCTGACGTCGGCGTTCCCGCCGCCCCCTCCAATTTTTCAGCCCCCCCCGGTGACCGGATGTACCGCAGCACGAATCGTGAGCAGTTGGAATTCCCCGACTTTTATCTTCCCTTCAGTGGCCACTTGGATCCGGAAATCGCTGGGTGGCTCTCGCCCAACTGGTTCCGTGGGAACTGGCGGAGGAAATTTATCATGCCGATCTGTGCCAAAATTCCGGGCAGCCGATAGTTCCTGCACGTGTGGCGCTGGGCGCGCTGTTGATCAAGGAGCGACAAGGCCTGACCGACCGTGAAACGGTCGAGACGATCGAAGAGAATCCGTACATGCAGTTCTTCCTCGGCATAGAAGAGTTTACGCAGGAACCTCCGTTCGACGCGTCACTGATGGTTGACTTTAGGGAACGGTTTGGTGAAGAGGGCATGCAGCGAATAGCAGAAGCGATTGCCTTGGCTTCGCTCAAAGAATCAGAGCCTGAAGCAGAAACCGAATCCAAATCGGATGACGATTCTGAGCCGCCCGCGAATGATGGCCAGCTGATCACCGACGCCACGTGCGCTCCGGCAGCCCTTTGTCAATAAAACTGGCGCTATCCGACGGACGTTAGCTTGCTCAACGAAGCACGCGAGAAAACCGAAGCAATCATCGACGAGTTGCACGCACCGTTAGTCGGTAAAACACCACGCCCTCGGACGTACCGGAAAAAGGTTGGTCGCCCGCGAGCTGTTTCGTCAGCAGTTGGAAATGTACGAAAACAATTCCCATCGTGTCGATGATCGGATCGTCAGCATCTCGCAGCCGCACATCCGTCCGATCGTACGCGGCAAAGCGGGCCGGCCCACTGAGTTTGGCGCAAAACTATCGATTAGCGTGGTTCGCGGTTTTTCGTTTGTCGATCGGCGCAGTTGGGACAGCTACAACGAAGGAAGTGATCTCATTGAACAGATCGAAACCTACCGTCGTCGGTTTGGCTGTTATCCCGAGTCGGTGCATGTTGACAAGATTTATCGCACCCGAGAAAACCGTGCTTATTGCAAAAAGCATGGCATTCGCATGAGTGGCTCGCCCTTGGGGCGCCGTATCTTCCGCATGACGACACAGGCTCAAACCGTTTCAGCGACCGACAAAAAACAAGCGGCAGTGGACGAGGCGATTCGTAACCAGGTCGAAGGAAAGTTTGGCCAAGCCAAACGGCGGTTTAGCCTGGGACGGATCATGACGAAGCTGGCCAGCACGTCGGCGGCTCAGATTTCGCTCCGTTTTCTGGTGATGAATCTCGAAAGAGCCCTGCGACAGCTCTTTTTATCGCTTTTTTTGCTGTGGCATGCTTGCTGCGGGGGCGTTTTCGCCAAAAGCAGCGCCGGTTGACCAAGGATTTCGGCGTCTGAGGTTGCGCTGTCGACACGGGGCCGTGTCGGGAGCGGCCCCGGAAATTAGGGGCATGTGTGGCAAAGTAATAAATCAGCAAGCCCTACGTAGGGGGAAAACAAGGAAATCAGGAAATCAACTCAAAAACACGGGAGAAACCTATGGAAATCAAATGGCCCAACGTCGCGGTGTTTGCACTGCTCATTTTTTCATTTTTTTACCGCCGTCAGTATGCACGAAGACATCGGTGCCTTCCTCGGCATGATGCAACACCTGGGGGCGGACTCGTCGATTGCGAATCGGACCCACGGCCTCATGGCATTTGGCCTGCTGATGGTCGTCCTAGTCGCAGTCCTGAAGATTCTGATCCGCAGTCAGAACGGCAAACGCTAGCAACTCGTTTTCACCACTACTTTTTATTTGAAAGGCTGGATAGTCATCATGCAACAAATGGTTAACGGAAAAATGGTTGACGTCTCAATGGAACGGGACGGGTCCATCGACTCGGACACCCTGCGTGAGCTTGCTTCAATCCCCAAGAACCGAACCTTGGTTCAGCAACTTGCCACGGGGGAGAACCTCATCGTCAACCCTGGAGAACGTATCAAGATCAACCCGAGCGATTATTTTCGGGATATCCCAGACCATGTGCGTGGCGGAGGGAGGTTGAGCCATGAGCAGGCTTGAACGGGATCTCCGGAATTTATCCCGGGCAGGTTTTCCGCTTTGGATCGATGAACAAAGGCGGTTTGTCATCGTGGAAGGCATTCAGTTGCCCTATGGGTACGACCGCTCCGAGATTCCCTTGCTGATTGAGTTGCCGAGTGTGTACCCCAGTCTTGCACCGGGGGTGGGGAAGGATCGCATCTTTATCCCTGGTGACATCCAGTATCGGGGTTCTCGGTTAGAAGATGTCCACGATGGCGTCACCCCTCGCTACGAGACGCCCGAACGGTACGACTGGGCTTGGCTTTGTTATGAGAAAATTGTTTGGAATCCATTACGCGACGACCTGATTGCATTTGTCGAGATGGTACGGGCAAATCTTACTAATCCTGAAACTCTCTAGGAGAAACTAAAATGAAAAGAGCTACCTATGACACGCCTGTTGGTTTTGGCCCTGAACGCGTACTTCGCTTCCGTCAACGTGAGGCGGAGGTGTTGTTCACGCACATGCGACAAGATGATCGAAATGAGCAAATGGCCTTTGGGCTCGGCTGTCACCAGCAGACCGCCCGAGGGACTGTGTTTCAAGTCCGTGAACTTCTGTTGCCCAGTGCGTCCGATCTGGCACACCAGTCGGCAGGCGGTGTTACCCCGACACGAGAGTTCCTGAGCTATGTCTACTTTCGGGCTCTCCAGACCAAGCAAGATATTCTCGAATTCCATACTCACCCTGGGAGCGGCGTTCCGTGTTTCAGTGGGATCGATGAGACCTATGCGTATCCTAACGCTGAGTATATTTCAGAAAACCTACCCGACCCAGTTACCTTGGTGATGGTGGTCGGAAATGATCGATTCGATAAGTTCGATGCACTTGTGTGGGATCGCGACCTCGGGTCGTTTCACAACTTGCAACGCATCGAAGTGCTTGGCCGTCCTTCGGATGTGTATCTCGTGGGAGATCGTCGCAACGGCCCCAAAAGTGATTTTGCTGTATACGACCGGCAGGTGAGAATTCCAGGATGGAATCAGCAAGGGCTGGCCCAACAGCGAATTGGTATCGTGGGCATGGGGGGCAACGGGGCTCATCTGTTCCAAACCCTGCTGGGAATGGGAGCCGCCGAGGAGGGATTTTTTACGCTTGTCGATGCGGATGAAGTTGAGCCATCAAACATTCCTCGTATCCCCTACGCAACGCCCGAGCATGTGGGAATGCCCAAGGTGACGCTCGCTGCCCAGTGGGCGGGCAAGCGGAGTCCCGCGACTTCGATTTCCCCGTATCCTTGCCTGGTTACTGAAAAGTAGCTGTCCATTTTGTGTTGGTGTTACGTAGTTTGTCTGAATTTGCTATTGGGTGGGTATGTCCGATGCATCGAATCCCCTCCCTGACTCCGTAGCAGATCCTCGGGATTTGAAGATTGCTGAGCAAGCTCGGACGATT
>JAADGV010000042.1 GCA_013152205.1 Planctomycetota bacterium | reverse complement strand
CGATGCGAGCCCGCTCCTCGGCTTTCCGCTGCTCTACTTCCGCGTCCCCCTCGAGCATCGAGAGAATATTTTCTGTGCTGACCGACAACTCCTTCTCCGAATCAACGTCTTGGGTCGAAGATACGGGGAAGTCTTCTAATTCGCCCGGCAGCAACGACTTCGATTCCGCGAAATGGGCGATTCGGCAGTGGAGGCCGGCGTGGAGGGCCATTCGCTGTATATATAAGCAACGTGCTTCGCGATCCTCGGCAAGAAGACCCTCTAGGCGACTTGCCTGCGCGGCATCCAACGCGTCGAAACAGGCTGCGTCGATCAGCGAGATTAGGTCGGCGGTGGAGTCGTCGTTTTTCATGCAATCTCCTCCTCGGCAATTCGGCGAGAGATGCACTTTTCGAGTGCGGCTAGTATGCTACGCAACCTCTTTCGAACCGTGACCACCGACCGATCGATCTGAAGCCCCATCTTCTCAAGCGTGCTACCTTGCGTGTAACGCAGGCTGACAAGCTGACGCTCTCGTTCACCGAGTTCTTCGATACAATGGGCCAGAGCACGATCTCGGGCCGCAGCTTCGTCTGCCATGTCGGCCGCATCGTCAGCAATCTGCACCACGAGATCGTCGCTAAACAACAGCCGCTTTCGCTGGCCTCGTCGGCGGTGTTCCAGGACTTTGAACTTTGCAATACGGATGGCCCAGGCCGCGAAATTGGTGCCCGGCGTAAATTGGTCGAACTTCTCCCACATCATCGCAGCGGATTCCTGCACGATATCTTCGGCGGTGGCAAAATTAGGGACGAGGACCACCACGTACGAAAAAATACGACGTTGATTGGCAAGAAAGAGGCGCACAAATTCCTGCGGCCCATGCGGATCTCCCTGCGGAGCGTCCTGGTCGCCAGTCAGGTTGGTACCCTGCTGGTCTGTACCGTCGTTGTCTCCCATGCGATTTGCCTTCTCGTTGATCAACCTACAGCTCCCCGTCGGACGTTTTGGACCTGAAGCCCAGCTAACTAGTTAATGACCGATTTTGGATAAACAGAAAGAAAAATCTTTGCATTTACAGAATGCAATGGCCCGCAAGTCTTTTGCTGGCAAGTAGTTAATGTAAATTAGTAGTCCGTAGTTCCGCAAACGTCGGCAAAAAGATAGGGTATTGATAAGCTCGAAAGAGCTACGATCGATTTTTCGTTTGCTTGAGGAGGATTAGATTTCTTACGGGTAGAAATGACTAAGTCTAAAAGTACACAAGAACGGTTTCTTGGGCTTATCGCACGAGAGACATTAGCTCTGTTCTCATTCCATTGTTGCTGGCGTCTGCGAATTTTTGGCATCTCCGAAACTACTTACCGCATAGCAATCACCATTCCAGAGATGATGTTTCCCAAGTTAAAAAAGAACGGTCGAAACAAGTGGGAAATTCTTGCGTTCGGGGGCCAGCCTATCGACCGCCTATATCCATTATCGGAATAACTCACGAAATATTGGTAATGTTAAACTCATACTTGTTCTCCTCCGAATGACACGCCCTGCCTGCGATTCTCTCGCGATGTCGCCACGCCATGCGTCAAAATCTCACGCAGCGAAACATTGCGGTGCAGGATACGCGAAGTCTGTGTACGATTCACCCGATGTACAAAATATGGTACGCTCTCTGGCATGGCAATTCTTGGCGCACACATGTCGATCGCAGGCGGTTATTTCAAGGCCGTCGAGGCTGCGCACCGGGCCGGGTGCGATTGCGTTCAGTTGTTTACGAAGAACAACAATCAGTGGCGAGCGAAGGAAATCTCGGACGAAGATGTAGCCAAGTTCCGGGGGGCGCTCGCAGAACATGGCATTTCTCATCCGATTTCGCATGACTCGTATCTTATCAACATGGCGAGTCCCAAGGATGAGTTGTGGAAAAAGTCGATCGAGGCGTTTGTGGTCGAGTTGCAGCGGGCTGAGCTTTTGGGGATTCCTTATGTTGTGGCTCACCCAGGGGCGTTTACCTCGAGTAGCGAAACGCAAGGGCTGAAGCGGATCGTTCTAGCACTCGACGAAGTACATCGTCAAACGAAAGGTTGCTCGGCGCAGTGTTTGCTGGAAACGACGGCTGGGCAAGGGTCGAATCTTGGTTGGAAATTTGACCAGTTGGCGACGATTATCGACGGGGTCGGCGATCCCGATCGGCTGGGCATTTGCTTTGATACTTGCCATGTCTTTGCGGCAGGCTACGCCATGGATACCGAAAAGAGCTATCGAGCGACCATGCGAAAGCTAAGTCAAACAGTCGGCACAAAAAAAGTAAAGGCGTTTCATCTAAACGACAGCCTAAAGGCGTTTGGCTCGCGAGTCGATCGGCACGCAGGGATAGGTCGCGGCGAGATGGGGCTAGAGCCGTTCCGTTTTCTGTTGAACGACCGCAGGTTTCGGAAGGTGCCCATGTACCTAGAAACCCCCAAGGGAACCGAGAACGAAAATGACCTAGACGTGATCAACTTGAAAACGCTGCGTGGATTGATTGAGGCATCGTAACCGGCAGCCAAATTTGGTGCGTTACAAAGAAGTAGTGTGTTACACTACATCAACATTAAAGCCGAGGTCGAACGCACCGTTTTTTCTGCAACCACGCACCCTACATACTAGCACGGACTTGCACAGTTTCTCTCAAAGTCTCCTCGTGCAGCGTTCCTCAATTAGCCACATGGCGCTAGCCACGGTTTTTGCTGCGTGAACCGTGGCTAGCGCCAAAACGGCTAATTTGCTCAACCCGAATTCTAAGCTGCTACGCAATACGAGCCCAATGAAACGTCTTCGCATGGCCCAAGAAGGCTCTGGAGAACCCCAAGACTCGGCTCGCGGATCATCGAGGTAAACAAAGGTGCTGGTCGTAACAAACAGCGAAACTTTGCGGGCATTGCCAGCAATCCTGAAAGCTCTAGCGCTGCCGGTCGATACTCCAGGAACGGGATGTTCGATTGTGCCGGGTGCCCGTTTTGTAGGAGCTTTCGACTTGTCGGCTAAACGACGGGCTCGCGCCCAGGGCGAAACGACTTCAATACTCACTATTTTTCAAGGAAGCAACGAACCATGATGAAAACGATCTTCCAACGATCGGGGCGGAACGTCTGCTTCGCGATCCAAGGCGTAGCACTGCTAGCAGGCTTGAGTGTTTTCGTGGGTGGCAATGCTTATGCCCAGTTCACCGGCACAAACTTCCTAACCGGCGACAACGACGGGGCCGTCGCCACGACCACCAGCTCGACTGCCGTTGGCACCGATGCCATGGCCACAGAAGGCGCCACAACCGCAATCGGCTTTAACTCGGAGGCGAGCGGAAACGCCTCGGTCGCGGTCGGCTCATCCTCGACGGCGGACGGATTCCGCTCGACCGCAATCGGCTCATCCGCGAATGCGAGCGAAGCCTCCTCGACCGCAATCGGCCGCGACTCGGAGGCGAGCGGATCCCTCTCAACCGCACTCGGCGCCGCCTCGGAGGCGATCGCAACCTCCTCGACCGCAATCGGCTACAACTCGATGGCGAACGGATCCTTCTCGACCGCACTCGGCGCCACCTCGGAGGCGGACGGATTCCGCTCGACCGCAATCGGCCAAAACTCGAATGCGAGCGAAATCAACTCGACCGCAATCGGCGTATCCTCGAATGCGAGCGGAGAGAACTCGACCGCACTCGGCCAAGACTCGAATGCGAACGGAATCGGCTCGACCGCAATCGGCCAAGGCTCGACGGCTGTTTTTGACAACTCGACTGCAATTGGAATCGACGCCACCACGACACGAGCCGACCAAATTATGCTGGGTACCGCGACGAACACCTACACCACGCCTGGGATTACGTCGGCAGCCAGCCTTGCCGAGCAGACGGGGCCTGTGGAGTTGGTGACTGCCGACGCCAGCGGCAACCTGGCAACCGTCGATCTCCCTAGCCTAGGGCTCGCCTCGGCGGGGGACGTCGGCGCGCTGAGAGGCGACATCGATCGCAACACCGAAGGCGTGGCGATGGCGATGGCTCTGACAGGTGTTCCCAACATTCTGCCGACCGATGCGACGTACGCCGTTTCGGCAAACTGGGGATCGTATGGCGGAGAAAACGCGATCGCCCTGGGCGGAACCGCAGCCGTAACGGACAACATCTTCATCAACGGCGGCGGCGCTTTTGGCACCGGCGGACGTGGCAATAGCGGCGGCGGACGTGCTGGTGTTACTTTTACTTGGTAATCCCCGGTTATTGGTCATGAATCATTGGTCATCGAGGGATGTGACGGATGTGAAATGATCGATGATTATTGACAAATAACAATTGAAAAATTTTCTCAAAGAAACAATCGCATGGACAAAAATTTCTCACTAACGGCCGTCTTGCTAGCGCTATTGGCTTCTTTGCTGTTGCACGCCAACGCATCCGCGCAGGCGCTGCCCGATTCTTTGGGTCAGTCGATGCTGATCAAAAACACGATCGTAGCGGTGAACCACGGCAACCTCACGGGCAACTACACGGTGCTGCGCGATTTGGCGTCGGAGCGATTTCAGAAGAAGAACACGGCGAGCGACCTAGCCGCGACGTTCACCAATTTGCGGAAGAAGAAAATGGACCTCAGCCCGATCTTGGTGACCGAGCCGCAGCTGACGCAACATCCGGCGGAAGATAAATTTCGTGGCCGGTTGCAACTGATTGGCTATTTCCCAACGCAGCCGCAGGCGGTGCAGTTCAATCTCATCTTCCAGCACGTGAAGGGCGGCTGGATGATCGACGAAATTTCGGTCGCCATCGCCCCAGTCAAGCCGGTCGCGCCCAAGTAAGCCCCCTCGGCCAGCCTTGCTACGCACGGCCACCCAGGGAAGAAAGCGGTCGCGGTTCATCAACAGTAAGTAGGGTGCTTAGAATTTGGTCGCGTTTATAGTCCGTAGGGTGCGTGCAGCGATAGCGTAACGCACCATGGCGGGTAATTTCACGGCATGAACCGAGCCTAATTTGGTGCGTTACAAGGGAGTAGTGCGTTAATGCCAGTTTAGCCTTGAAGTCGCGAAATGAACGCACCGTTTTTCAACGATCACGCACCCTACGAGTTTTTTGCGTTTATAGATTCGCGACGAGTCGCCAGACTTGGGTTACTAGGAAAGTGACGATTAGGCCCATGGCGACTGGGAGCAGCGAGGCGAACCAAGTCCATTTTTTGCTGCCCGTTTCTTTGTAGATCGTGTAGATCGTTGTCGAGCATGGGTTGTGGATTAGCGAGAAGAGCATCAGGTTGATGGCTGTCAGTAGCGTCCAGCCACCGGCTTGAAAGACCTTCAGGTTCTCGGTGTTCGATTCCAACTCGAACAGGACACACGCACCTTCGCCGATATCCGTGATGCCGCCAGACTGTACGGTCAGCATGAGGATCGCGGGAATGACGATCTCGTTCGCCTATTTCCTCTTATCTTGTTGCAAGAGATTTGAAGTGGTTTTAAGGGCATGGTCCGAATAGTTGAGACTCAGTTTCAATAACTCAAGTCACAACCGCCTACCCCGAGGGAGATGGCCCTTTTCTTCTTATGCACTTTTTCACAATGAGATTCATCGTGAATTCACTGCCCCAACGCGATGGCGAGGGATTTTCTTGGCTTTCTCTCGCTAGCGCGTCGGGCTGGTGTGTTACACATACGTCAAATAGTGCCCACCCCGGGCCGTGTAGCTGTTACCAGCGGTGCGGCCGGGCTTTTGGCAAATAGTTTCATCCGTGGCTTGGCTGGGAGTTCCTTCGATTTCCTTTGTTTATGGAGCAATTGTGGTATCTTTGGGTAGTCGCGCTGTTTGACCTTGTCCTCGGCTTTGCCATGAACTTTGTGAACCATCAGTACGTCAAGCGATATCGCATGGAACTTGATATGCGCCGCTGGAAGCAGCCGCCGATCGAGTTGCCGGTGGATTATCGCTTAGTCGCTTGGCACGGTTCGTTGGTTTCGGCCCATGCCGAGGTAAAGTATTCGAGTTTTCGCGATGAAATCGACGCGCAGGTTTTCCCGTGTTTGGGGAATTACGATGGCTGCCATCGATTGATGTCGGAAATTGGAACCAAGGAAGGCTTCTTGCCAGAAGCAACGTGGCTTACCGAATATGTTGGGGCTGATCCATCAAAGGCGGAGTATTGCGGCACAATTCAGGCGGTACGCGCTCATCGCAGCCGAGCCAGTATCCAGAATATCGGGGTTACGCCATTCCACCGGGGGCGAGGTATCGGTACGGCCCTGATTTTGGCCGCCTTGCTTGGGATGCAGCATGTAGCCGTTCCATGCGTTCGGCTTGAGGTAACCGCGGAGAATGAGGGTGCGGTGCGTCTTTATCGTCGCCTAGGGTTCCAGACAGTACGCACGATCTATAAAACGGTTGAACTTGCCCATAGCGAACCGTCCCGGTAGGCTGCCTGCGAGATCGGTGTCCAAATCTTTAATCAGGCATTCGTTGTGCCGATGGCATCCATTTTGATTTCACTCACCCCGAAGCGGCCACGATGGTACCAGCTACTCAAGTCCAACAGCGCAATGCGCAAACCCACCAATTAGCTAACGGCTTAGTGCTTGTCGGCGAACCGACCGACGCCGTGCAGTCGGCTGCGTTGTCGCTTTTAGTGCCGAGTGGGTATAGCAACGACCCCGTGGATCGCTTGGGGCTTTCGTCGCTGCTATGCGACATGGTACTTCGCGGTGCTGGCGAGCGCGACAGTCGGGCACTGATCAACGATCTGGAAGTCCTGGGGGTCGAGCGCGGCGAGTCGGTGGGAGTTTCGCAGACAACTTTTAGTGCGGCCACGGTCGCAACGAATCTGGAAGAGGCGTTGGGCGTTTATGCCGATATTGTCAGGCGACCCCATTTGCCCGAAAACCAACTCGAAGCGGGCAAGCTTGTTTGTTTGCAAGAGCTGCATGGCGTCGACGACGAGCCTAGCCAACGGCTGATGTTGGAGCTTCGCCGTCGAACTTACGCGCAGCCGTGGGGACGTTCGAGTCTGGGAGATGAGTCGGGAATTACCGGTAGCACATCGACCGATGTTCGAGATTATTGGTCGCGCCATTTTCGTCCGCAGGGGGCAATCCTTGGAGTGGCCGGCAACTTTGATTGGGATCGGCTCGTTGGGCGAGTGGAAGAGTTGTTCGCCGATTGGGAATCTACCGACATCCCCCCGGCTGTTGAGCTACCCAACGAAGAGCTGCCCACGCATATTTTACAAGAGTCGAATCAATGCCACATCGGAATTGCATTTCCTAGCGTGCCCTATCGCGACCCCGACTACCTGCGAGCTTGGGCTGCTGTGGGGGTACTCAGCGGGGGGATGAGTTCTCGATTGTTTACCGAAGTTCGCGAAAAACGTGGTTTGTGCTACACGGTCAATGCTTCGTTGCAAACGCAACGAGAGCGGGCCCGTGTGTTGTGCTACGCCGGCACCACTGCCGAGCGCGCCCAGGAGACGCTCGATGTGACGTTTGCCGAGCTAATCAAGCTTCGCGATGGAGTTGAGCAGGGCGAGCTAGATCGTTTGAAGGCGAGAATCAAGAGCGGACTCATCATGCAACAAGAGTCGACCAGCTCGCGGAGTGGTGCGATTGCACGAGATTGGTATCACCTTGGCCGTATTCGATCGTTGGAAGAAGTCGGCGGCCAAGTCGATGCGATGACGAGTCAAGACATCAACGAGTTTCTGCAAGCCCACCCGCCGAGCGATTTTACGTTTGTAACACTCGGGCCGGCGGAGCTAGAGTTGCCCAAAGTTGAATAATTGTTTTGCGTCGTTTTTTTGGATGCCAGTTTGAATCCAGAACAAGAAGATTTTTTTGGTGCCGTTTCTAATCGGGAGTGCTTGTGAAGTTTTTAAGTCATACGTTGGATAACGGCCTAGAGATTGTTGCCGAACAAAATGATGCTGCCCATTCGCTAGGCGTTGGTTTTTTTGTCCGTGCCGGTGCGCGAGACGAGACCGACGAAATTGCTGGGGTGAGTCACTTTTTAGAACACATGGTTTTCAAGGGCACGCCTCGACGGTCTGCCGAGGATGTGAACCGCGAGTTCGATGAACTCGGCGCGCACTACAACGCATTTACTAGCGAAGAAAACACGGTCTATTACGCAGCTGTGTTGCCGGAATATCAGGATCCGACCATTGATCTGCTGGCCGACATCATGCGACCGAGTTTGCGCGAGGACGACTTTCAAATGGAAAAGAAAGTTATCATCGAAGAAATTCAGATGTACGCCGACCAGCCGCCGTTTGGCATGGATGACAAGATTAAGGAGATTCATTACGGCACCCATCCCCTGGCACGGAGCGTACTGGGCACGGTGGATACGGTCAGCGCGTTGAGTACGGACCAGATGCACCAGTATTTTACTTCTCGCTATAGCCCAGGCAACGTTTTTGTGTCAGCAGCGGGCAAAGTGGATTTCGACGCCCTGGTGAAGCAAGTTACCGAGTGTTGCGGAGACTGGGAATCGCAGCCAATCAGCCGCGATATCCCCCCGGTCGATTCCAAAGCGACTTTCCATCACGTCTATCGCGAGTCGGCTTCGCAACAGTATATCCTGCAACTGGCCGACGCCCCGGCATCAGAAAACAAAGATCGCTTTGCAGCAAAGCTTATGGCAACGATGCTAGGCGACGACTCGGGCAGCCGGATGTATTGGGAAATGGTCGATCCGGGCCTTGCCGAAAGCGCCAGCGTCGGGCATTACGAATACTTGGGCGCCGGCATGTTCTTTAGCTGGATTAGTTGCGACCCAGGAGCTTCGGCTGCCAACTATCAACGTGCTGCTCAACTGCAAGAGCAAGCTGAGCAAGATGGTTTTACGGCTGAGGAATTGCGTCAGGCGCAAAGCAAAGTAAAAGCTCGTGTTGTCTTAGGGAGTGAACGCCCTAGGAACCGCCTATTCAACGTCGGCGGCAACTGGATGCAACGCCGCGAGTACCGAAGCGTCGCCGACGACCTGGCTTCGGTTGATGCTGTGACTCTGGACGATGTCCACCGCGTGTTGGCAGAGTACCCGTTGACCCGACACTCGACGGTTGTGATCGGGCCGTTGGAAGAATGGGCTGAGTAAACGGGTTAGCTCTCAACCAGATTTGCCAAGCATACTCACCCAGAGGGCCCGCAGCCCTTTTTACCCGTTTAGGTATTTTGCCAACTCGACTTCTGCAAAATGCTTAGCGTCCCAAAGCTCGTCGGTTAGGGCTTTGCGGTGCGATTCGGGGATCACAAAGGCTTGGCATTCGACTTGGGTTCCATCGTCGGTGACGACTTGAACTGGGGCGCGACTGTATAGATCGCTCTCATAGGCATCAAGCTCGAAGAGCGTTTCTTCGTCGAGGCCGTGGTAGAGCACACCGGCCACAAAATCCTCGTCGCTAGCGGGTACGATTCCGGGAAAAACCGCATCCTGCAATCGGTAGGCTGCGTAGCCGTGCAACGTGGCCGGCTGCGACTCGAACGGGCCGATGCCGATTCGTTGCCACACCTTGGCGAACGTCAATGTGCCGTAGGTAAAAAGAGACATAGAAGACATGCCCGTAATTATACAATAATTCGGCAGAATTTTCAGGTGCTCAAATGCTGCTGCCCTCACTCGCGGACTGCAAGGTAATTGGATCTCGCAGAGACGACTAAGAACGTGTTTTGAAGTTGAAAAAGGGGTTAGGGGCTAGGAATTGGAGACTAGGGAAAAGGGTTGTTTCAATCCCTAGTTTCAAGAGAATTGCAAAGTCACTCCCGTGAAGGGTTATATTTCTTTCTTACGCCTGACAAAGACAAATGGTTCGGTTTCGGTGCCAAATTTCAATACGCCCTCTTCGATCGCAAGAATCGGCATCTGGTCCTCGTAGTTGCTCCAACCCATGATGCTATCGATGACAAAATCAGCCATTCTGGATGCGTCTAACGTGTAAACGAAATTGGACTCGTCCGCCTTCCAATGCCCCGTCCATATTTGTCCATCAGAATCCGTCATTCGGAAGCTCAGGTTTGGCCCAAGAATCATGACCGTGGACGGCTCGGGCGAAATTTTTTCCCAGGCACCAACCAACCGCATCTCGGTCGGACTCAAACTACGCGGAAGAAGCATCAGAGCAGCGACGCACACCATCAGAACAATGCCCACCCCCAAAGCAAGCCGCCAGTATGAGAATCGGAGCCAGTGCATATTCAAGTTTCTGCTAAGGGGTGTCAACTCGCCCTTAATTACTGACAAGATAGGCTATGACTGCAACCAAGGCCAAGGCAATAGCGCCGACCGTAAGGATCGTCGCTATTACATTCTTTCCAGACTCGAAAGACTCTGTCTCTGCTTTGGAAGACCGACCAAGCAAAGTCAGCAAGCCGCGAAAAAAAAATTCCCAAGAAGTCGAGGCCATCGAACATGTTTACTCGCAATGGCCTAACAGGTGCCGGAGGATTACAAAGTTTCAATGGCACTAAATCGACCGTAGCAGATTGAACCACAGCGGCTGCACGTTGTTAGCAATGGGAGCGTAGGCAACGGCCCCCAATTGCTACGCAAATTATCGGCTGCTTACCGCCCAAAAGCAAGCTGGACAGTCGGCCTCTTTGTTCAACGACTGCCTACTGAAAATGGCTCGAACGCGGTGTTTTTGCAGGCAAACCGATTGCCATTCATGGTTAGGCAGGGGATCGGTATAATCAAAACATGCAAGCCTGTGGCGGGTGGCCAACCGGCTTTGCTGACCCAATTGCCGTACGCAGTCCTTCGTAAATAGGGAAGAAAAAAATGGCAACTCTCGAAGCCCTTCCAACGATCTACCGAATTGGAGATACCGCAGGCCAAGTTTGGAATCTGCTTTATGAGGATGGCCCGATGAAAATCACTCAGTTGGTCAAGCAGATTGATGCGCCTCGCGATACCGTGATGCAAGCCATCGGGTGGTTGGCGCGGGAAGAAAAAATCCAAATTGACGAGCAGTCGCGTAGCCGCGTGATTTCGTTAGTTTGAGTTCTTAAAAAAGATGGGTGTCTTATTTCGTCGCCAATGGTTTGGCAAGTTGTTTGCGCAACCAGCCGGGTCGGTCTGTGGTGATCGACCACGCGCCTAACTGCTGATAATGTTTGGCAACGGTCGGTTTGTTGACAGTCCAAACGTGAAATTCATCTACGCCCGTGGCCCGATATTTTTTGAGAAAATCTTTGTCGAAGAATTCTAAATTGGCATGGCTACCGAGGCCATCGGCGCCGATGCGGTTGACGGTCTGGGTTACTTCGCTCGCGGTCGGCTTCCAGCTACCGTCTTCTTGCTCTTTGTACCCGGCAAGCCAGTGCGAGCGGAGGTGGGGCATGCGTTTTTCGCAAGCTTCGATCGCGGCCGCATCGAAGCTGATGATTACGATTTGCTCGGGGCTAAGGTTGGAAGCTTTGAGGGCCTTTTCTAGCGGCTCGACGATCTCTGGGCCTATTTTCAGTTCGATAAAGATTTTTTTTCCCTTAGGCACTAGGGCTAACACCTCTTCGATACTGGGAATTTTTTCACCTTTCCACTTTGGATCTTTCCAACTACCAACGTCCAACGTACGCAGCTTTTCGAACGTTGTCTCGGCGACGATGTAATTTTCGGTAGCAACTCGCTTCGTCTCGCGATCGTGGATACAGACAATGTGTCCATCGGAGGTCAGGTAAAAATCGCCTTCGACCCCATCGGCTCCCCGCTCCCAGGCTAGCCGAAAAGCAGCCAAGGTGTTTTCAGGAGCATCGTGAGAGGCCCCGCGGTGGGCGATGATATACTGCCCAAAAACCAAGCCGGTCTGACTCACACAGACGGCAACTAACAACGCTCGAAAAATAGTGCTAAACACGAGTACCTCAAAAGAACGATGGTTGGGAATTTTGTGCCGATTTAGAAAACCGTTTCTTTCATTGTGACCGTTGTGACGTCGTGGTTCAACCTTATGCAGTAGAACCAGGCTAGTGTTGCTTATTCCAGAAGGGTATATGAAATAAACCACTAATCACTCAAACTGAAAACAACCAACCACGAATCATACGAATAGCACGAATAATTATGGTCTAGTCAGGCCGTAAATCAACCGAATTCAGACGCACCTCGGAAAGATTTCGAGCTAAATCCCGACCCTATTCGTGTAAATTCGCGTCATTCGTGGTTCAACCCTTTTCACTTTGAGTAGTAAAAGTTGCACATATCAAGGAGTTGCCGCGTCGGTCATTTTTAATTCTAGGTGCGCACTGAGCGACTGATCGGATAGGGTTAGGTCGCCCTGGATTCCTCGAAACCACGTCAGCAGCGGTAGGCTAAAATCTTCGGGAACTGCGGATAGCAGAAACCGATTCTGTTCGGGAAATGCCGACGAAGACCATACTTCTAGGCCAAGCTCAGGGGCATAGAGTTGATACTCACCACCCAGTGGACAGACAAATTTTCCGTCGACTAGCCGTTCGGCAAATTCACGGCATTCGTCCCTCGGCACATGCAGTTGATTGGCCAACGTGTTCATCAGTCGGCTAGCTGCGACTGAGGTTTCACGCGCACGCATGTATCCGAAAGCGTTCGCCGTGTTGGCAATTTCTTTGCCTGTGAGATCGTTGATGCGAAATCGAATTTGCGCAGGCCGTTCGGCCGGAATCATTTTTATCTGCGGAAAAACCTGTTCGATCACTTCTGGCTTAAACGATAAAAGCAAAAAGTCGTCTTGGCCAGCTTGCCATATTTTTTCGCCAACGCGCTCAGGTTGATTGCTAGCCGGACGTTGTGGGCCGGAAAACATGGCGAGCAAACCGGGCTTCGGCCAAGCACCTAGGTAGCCGCGAATGAGTTCCGCTGGCATCGCACCAGGAACTACCGCCCCACGTTTTACTGTCAGAGGCGATCGAAAGTCACGCAAACCGCCAAACAAATGGTGCGGTTGGCTTTCGCCACCAACGAGCGGAACCGGCACGTCAAGCACCGCTTGAAACGAGGCTACATCGCCTTCGACCCTCTGCAACTTCTGGTTGGAAGGCTCTCCCAGCATCTCGGCGAGCGAGCCAATTTTGAGGCCACCCAATGGTGATGCCAAGGCATCTACCATCATTGTTTCGCCTCCTTCGCCGGGTACTCGTTTTACACCGATGGCAATGGGGGGCATTTGGCCAATGTCTGATTGAAAACGGTCAATGAATTTTTGATAGGCGACAAGCTCTTCGGTAGTTGCCGTCTTGACGGGCATGTCGCCCACGGGGACATAGAATCCACGTGCCCCACGGAGCGAATCAACCCACCCTGTTTCCGCATCAAGCAACTGGCTCTCATCGATTCGCGTGGCAAAACCGGTTGGTAAAATGCCAGCCTCGACAAGCTGCTCGCGAGCAACGGCCGCAAACCCTTCGGCGGCGGCCGATCGGCGAGCTAATTCGAGTAGATGCGGCTCACGCGAGGATTGAACACGGCGACGGACTTCGATGCGGTAGTGTGGGCTGCAAAGATTTTGAAAAAACTTTGGCGAGATAAATGCAAAAATCGTATCATCTCGCTCGACCGACATTTGCCGACGAGCATGTCGAAAGCTAGGCAATTTGGCCAACGATCGAGTCCCCTGCCCTGCTTCCAAGAACCGCTGAGCCAAAGTACGCGAGGTAGTGACCAAATGAAAGTCGTCGGCCTGAGCATAGTAAGACCGCACCTGTCCATCAGGCGTTGCGATGAGCGAAACCTCTTGCCCGGCGATGGTGACCTTGGTTTCCTCAGCGTTGGCATATTTCTTTAACGCGGCTCGGCGTTGGCCCGTTAAGTCTTTCGAGAGCAGGAAATTGTTCTTGGCTTGAAACAGAATGCCAATCGCTGCGCCTTGCGAGACGTATGGGTCGAGGCCGATAATCGCTGCATCGGCGATGACTTGCGGGCCAAGAATCTTTGCCAATGCCGATTCTCGTAGCGAAAGCTGTTGCTGAATTCGTTGCGAACTTGCTCGGTCGATCCCGCGGCGCGAAATCATGTTGCCAAGGTCACCCTGCCACTTTTTGTTGAGATCGCGGAACCAGAGGTAATTGGTGAAATTTCCAAACCGAAGATAAAAACATTCTTCGGGTACGTGGGCAGCCATCGGTTCAACAACCACTTCGTCTAAACCCTGAAGCGGAATCTCTGGCTGTGCCCAGTCGACGGGAGCAGGCAATGGTTGCATTTCAGCCCGTTGGCTCGAGTGTTGCAGCATCTCGACATCAAGCCTCAGTTGATGCGATTCGCTAACGAACAGCTCGTCGAAGGCGCTGATCTTTTTTTGCTTGTTCCACGGCAAGATACTTCGCTTGCTTTCAGGCAACGTCTTGCCCAACCGACGAGCGAGCGTTGCGGTCAGGAAATTTTCGGCGATGGGCGGATATTGCGGATCTTTCTGCAGTCGTTGCCAACGGCTGGAGTATTGCTTCCACCACTCGTCAAGCAACCGACGGTGTGCCTTTTCGTTGTTCTGAGGTTTAACACGAATAGCCTGCTCGACAGGGGTGAACGGCAACAGGTCGAATGGGTCGTTCCCACGAAACAAATAATAGATTGTCACGGCACGGGGAGTTTCGACTTCTAGCAATTGGCGAAGCAACCGGCGACCGGGTTCTTCTTTGAGCACTGGGTAGATCACCCGATTGCTATCGTCGAGAACCGTGAAACGCTCGTCGCTCAACGGAATCACTGGCTCACCACGCAAAACGTCGACAGTGACTCGACCGACGCCAAAAGGCTGCCCGAGATAGGCCATCGAACGCGGGGCAGCTATTGCCCCAGGGGAATGGGCAAAAAGTACCATTGCCACGAGAAGTGATACGCCCCAAGATTTTTTTTGCCTAAACATCAATCTGCCCCTAGTATGCTTAATGCCGCGAAGACTCGATGCGAAACAAACCATGCTACCGAACAGCCCCCTATGAGTATAGGGATTTCACTACCAATTTGTCGGCAAATGCGGTGCTTGCAAGATGAACAGCAGAGTCACAATTACGCGAAATAAACCGCAATAACTTGAACCACACTGAGAGCTGAGCGCGGCCTTTGACCGCAACCCAAAAAAAGGTAAACCGCTAATGAACACTCAGATAGGGAAGAATATAGTAATTTTTCCCTCTGCATTCTCTGCGGTAAAATCAGCGAGTCGAGTTCAGATGGGTAAATTCTCTTCTGCCGCTCTTAGGTCGTCAGATCGTCGACCGACGCGTCCATAAATTCTTGGTGTTTATCGCCGATCCAATACCGCTTACCAGCCAAACACCAAATGAAGTGCAACGGCTCATCTTGACTAAAGACCGGATGATAATTTAGCAAGGGGATCGTTGCAGCGTCGAACGTCTCCATGCTATGGACAAACGTCTTGTGCTTTTCGTCTGCATAAACCTCCATCGAGCCGCGGCCTTGCGAAAAAATGTAAATCTCTTCTTGATCGGTATGGTTGTGCGGCGGCCAAGCTCGCGTATGCGGCTCATAGATGGTATAGCCGGCCATCAATCGGTCAGCCGACTCGCTTACGTCGAACATAAGAAAGACGTCTTTGCCGTCCAGATGACGAATCCGTTCTTCGTTTTGGCGTGCATGCTCCCAGGAGGAGTAAAACACAGCGTGCTGATTCTCTGCCGGCGCTCGGCATAGTGCTATCTGCGATATTTCGCCAGCGTGGTTGGCGATCCGATAGGGCGTGGCAAGCGGGACATAGAGGGTGTCGTAATGCGAAAGCTCGTGGGTTTGGCCATCCACCTCAACCGACACCTCACCTGCCAGGCAAAACAACAGGGCCTCCTCGCCCCGATGAAACAATTCGTCGCTAGTCGCGCCGGGTGCAATCCGATAGGTACCGTAAGTGAGCAGGTCGAGATTCGAAGTCTTCGGATTGGACTTCTGCCGATACTCAAACTGCCAAGCATCCGCCTTGAGAAGATGAGCCGGTTTGATGAACTCTCGACAGGAATCAGTTTCGCTTTGTTTTTTGTTTTTTGAAGACTTCGACATGTGAACTACTCCCTGTGTGCCTGCTGATTGGCCTCTGCTGCAATTATTTATCCCGCTTGCCGCGCCCGTTCTTTCGCAAGTGCCACGAGCGTTGCTTCATCCTCCGGAAACATTCGGGCAAGCCCCTGCCACGCCGCGCCAAGGGCCCCAGCAAAGGTGCCCAACGTGCCGTTTTCTAGGTAGGCCGTTTTCAGTATCTGCGAGAGCGTATGTTGTCGAAACGCACGCTCCATCGTTTGCCGAACGATCGGACTACAGTCGGGAACTTCGCCGGATAGCACAATCTTTTCTGGTGCAAATAAATTGGCAAGATTCGCAGCGACCATCCCCAAATGCGTTCCCAGTTGTTCTAGTTGCGCTCGCAACAGTTCATCGCCAGATTCAACAGCGGCGACAATATCTGCCAGCGACAATTCCTCGCCTTGATCAAGAAGGCTTTGCCGGGCGGGCGTGTTCTTCCAAGACTGCAAAAGCCGCAGAACGGATGCTACAAATCCTTTGGCCGAGACAAGGTTTGTCATGGTTTGCGGGCCATCGCTGGTAGGAAATACGGTATGGCCCACCTCACCGGCCATCGCGCCTACGCCGTTGAACAGCTTTCCGTCGATGACAATTCCAAGCCCTACCCCAGACCTCACGGCCAGGCATATAAAATTCTGACTACCGCGCCCGCTGCCCCGCAGCAATTCGCCAAAGGCCAATGCGCGGATATTGTCTTCAACAAACACCGGCGCGTCGATCACCTGTTCAAAACGCTCTCGAAGCGGCACCTCACTAAAATCAGGCAACAGCCCATAGTGCAGCACGCGCCCTGCCAGACAATCAACCTGCCCCGGCGCGGCAATGCCTACCGACAGCAGTGGCCGATCCGCCTTGTTCGCCACTCGCTGCGCAAGCGAAACGATCTTCTTGAGTACACCCTCGCGCGATATGTCTGCGTGAAACGGAATCTGACTTTTATGCAGCACCTCGCCAGCGAAATCGCATAAGACAGCCCTGGCTCGCAAGGCCTCGAAGTCCAGTCCCAAGAAACAACCATATTTTCCGTTGGGCCTTAGGGGCACAGGCATTCGGCCACGACGACCCGAGGCAGGCGCATCTTCAACTAAAACGCCCTCGGCAAGAAACTCTTCGACATAGCTGCCGACCATAGTCGCGTTGATGTTCAGCCTGCGGGCCAGATCGAACCGCGAACAGGTCTGGCTGCGAAATACCTCATTGAGGATCCGATTTTTTTTGACCGCTAGCTTGGTTTCGCGGGGTCGAGGGTGCATACAGATTCTCTCGCGGACGGTGCTACTTGGCAAGATAGTATTATGAAAACACAACTAGAGTGCGTCAAGCCTTCCTGGCAATTTTCTACCTAAAAGCTATTAATAAGGATAAATATGACTTTTCAAGCGAAATCCCCTAGCTCTCGCAATTTGTGCTCTCTGAATTAAATTACGATATCGGAATAAAGATGATTGACGGCCAGCGAGCCTTCTCCTAAGATGAGCCACTGTTCCATCGAAATCGACAAATTCAATTGGAGGTCGGCTTGAATCGTCGCCTGCTGCCATCACGTGTTCGCGCCCTCTCGCAAGGACGAATGCACTCTCCAAAGAAAAATCGCTGGGCTGCCGCGTTGTTAGCGATTGGCGCTACCGTTCTCTTAACGTCCTCGTTCGGTAACAGGAGCCAAGCCGACCAGACGTTACCTGATCAATTCACCAACGCCGACCTGAAACAACATGGATTCGTTCCCCTTTCTCCCGGAAAGCCGCTTGATGCGTGGGACGTTCAGCCATGGCACCAAGGACACTGGATCGAGCGTGACGGCATCATCGATTACGATGGCAAGGCAAAACACAAAAATTTTCAAAAAAACTCGCTCTGGACGAAGGCTAACTATCGAGATTTTATTCTCTATGTGGAATGGCGACTGCCAAGCAAACCGATACCAAAACCGCATCCCATCGTACTATTCAATGGCGATTTTCTTCTCGACAAAAACGGCAAACGGATCACAAGGCCACAGCTCGACGCGGGCGACAGCGGCATCCTGCTACGCGGCACACTAAAATGCCAAGCAAACATTTGGAGCCAAGAACTCGGCTCGGGCGAGATCAACGGCTATCGCACCGACCGCAAGATGCCGCCTGAGGTTCGACGAGCCTGCATTCCCATCAAACAAGCAGATCGCCCCTTCGGCGAGTGGAACACGTTTTTGATCACCCTTGAGAACGACCGCATGACGGTGGTACTCAACAACGAAAAAGTGATTGACGCCGTCGGCCTTCCCGATTTGCCAGAGAGCGGCCCCATCGGCCTGCAACACCACGGCGATCGTGTGCAGTTTCAAAATCTATGGCTCAAAGAGATGAAATGAACATGAGAAAGACAACCTCAACTCGCCGAACATTCATGAAAACAGCAGCCAGTGGGTTGGCTGCTCCGTTGATTATCTCTCCTGCGGCTCTGGGCGGCAGCCCTAGCGATCGCCCGAAGGTTGCCGCAATCGGAACGGGGTGGCGGCCGGATATTAAGCGTGTCGGACGAGGATTCGAAATCGCCAGGCTCGCGACAAAGTTTGCGGATGTGGCAGCTATTTGCGATGTGGATCGCGTCGCGGCAGAATATGCCCGACATCATGTGACTGACAACCGGGCCGACCTCTACAGCGACTATCGCGACGTGCTATCACGCGACGACATCGACGCGGTGCTGATTGGCACGCCCGACCATTGGCACACGAAAATCGCTATCGAAGCCATGCATGCCGGCAAAGATGTCTACTGTGAAAAACCGATGACGCTAACCATCGACGAAGGAAAGCAGATTTGCCGAGTTGTTCAAGAAACTGGCCGTGTCTTTCAGGTCGGCACGCAACAGCGAAGCGAAATACAAAATCGTTTTCTTACTGCAATCGCACTGATACAACACGGACGAATTGGCAAAGTTCGTCGAGTAAGCGTTGGCATCAACCAGGGAGAAACAGGCGGCCCATTTCAAGTTACGACGCCGCCGCCAAACCTCAATTGGGATGCTTGGCTCGGCCCGGCTCCCAAAGTTCCCTACATCAAACAGCGCTGCCATTGGACGTTTCGTTGGTGGTACGAATATTCCGGTGGCAAACTCACTGATTGGGGCGCCCATCATGTCGACATCGCCCAATGGGCCATCGACATGCAACACACAGGCCCCACCACCGTGACGGGAACCGCAACATTCCCACAAGAACTCAAGGACGGCCGACCAACGCGCGACGACACCTACAACACAGCTGTCGCGTTTGAAGTGAATTGCCAATTTGCCAACGGCGTAGAAATGATCATCCACAGCAAGAACAATGGCATCCAATTCGAAGGCGACCAGGGACGCATTTTCGTCAATCGCGGTAAATTGGTTGGCAAACCGGTAGAAGACCTCGCCAACAACCCGCTGCCCGAAGACGCCCTTATCAAACTGTACAACGGAAAACAGCCAGGCAACCACATGGGCAATTTTTTCGAGTGCATGCGGTCACGAGATCAGCCTATCTCCGACGCCTTTAGCCACCATCGCACGCTTTCGACCTGCCATCTGGCAAACATCAGCATGCGTCTGGGCCGCAGACTAACATGGGATCCGGAAAAAGAGCAGATCGTCGGCGACGACCAAGCCAATTCCTTGCTCGCACGAGAATCACGCAAGGGCTATGCAATCGAAGTTTGATACTTTTTCCTAGAATTTTCTTAATACCTCAGCAAAGTGAAGACGGGTAGAACCTAGCGAGGCAGAGCCGCAAACAAACAGGTAGGAATTTCTCGCAAAGGCGCTAAGTCGCAAAGGAAAGACAAAAAAGAGATTGTCTTGCTGAGTCGCATGCGAGAGCTTGTGGGAGCTGGCTTTCCCCGTTGTTTGCGACTTCGCGCCTTATACGATGAGATTGCCAACAAGGTACCGGGAGAGTTCAATGATTGTTTAAGCTTTGGCTGGTCAGGGGCG
>JAADGV010000020.1 GCA_013152205.1 Planctomycetota bacterium | reverse complement strand
AAAACAGCCGTGCTGGACGAGGCCTTAGTCCAGTCCGTCTGCGCCGCCCCCTACATCAATCGCGCTACTTCAGATTAGAATGCGTATTAGTTGTCGGTCATGGGGAGTGTTTTTTGGCGTTGGGCTTTTTTCTCTCGGCGTTTTCTAGATTCTAGGGTCGTGCCGTTTTTGGTGCTGGGGGCGCTGGCGACGGGATCGGCAGGGCCGTCGAGTGCGTCGTTGATGTTGATTCCAAACAGGCGATCGCTGGCGTATTTGGCGTATTCTTCAGATAGTTCGCAGCCGAGGTAGTTGCGGGCGAGCTTTTTGGCGACTGCCAGCGTGGTGCCGCTGCCGCTGAAGGGGTCGAGAACCAAGTCGCCTTCGTTGCTGCTCGCGCGGATGATCCGGCCCAACAGTTGCTCGGGCATCTGGCAGCCGTGGAAGCCTTGGCGTTCTTTGAAGGTGCCAGCCACGCGCGAAAAAAACCAAGTATCTTGTTCGGGCGTAAATCCGTACTTGTCGCTTTGGAAATCCTGGGGACGGAGAATCCAAGTGTCGTCGGGCAGACGACCTTTGGGGTTGGCTCGCTTGTCGCCGTAGACCAATGCCCGGGCAGAGGGGATGCGGATGGCGGGGTCGTCGGCGTTGAAGGTAAATTTCTTTTTATCTTTTACAAAATGGAAAAGGTGTGCGTGCGAACGGCTAAACTTTTTCTTGCAGTTCACCCCAAACGTGTAGTACCAGATGACCCAACTGCGGGTGGAGAAACCGATTTCGCGCTGGGCGGCGACTTTGAGTTCGGCAGCGTATTCGTCGCCGATGGCTAGCCAAAAGGTGCCCGAGGGGGAGAGTACTCGGTGGACTTCGGCGATCCATTGTTGGCACCAGTCGAGATACTTCTGGTCGTCTTGGCGATCGTCGTACTCGTCGTATTCGTAGCCGATGTTGAACGGGGGGTCGGCAAAAACCAGATCGACCGATCCGTCTTCGATCCGCTGCATCAGCTTAATGCAGTCGCCTTGGTGAATCTTGCCGATTTTGAGCGTCTTGGGTTGGCGTGCCATCGTGGGGTCCTTGGTAATTCCCTTCGCCAATTGTCTGCCGCAAAAGTTTGACGCTTAGGTCGCGGCACGTAGCTCGGCAAGATTTTGGGCAGTGCCGACCAGGCGGTCCCAGTTTTCTAGGATGTACTCGGGCGGGCCGCCGACTTGGGCCATCACTTGGGCGGCGTTTTCGGTGGGGACCAATTCGATGGCATCCCACGGGCAAACGGTTAGCTCGTAGGGGTTCGATTTCTTGCCGGGGATGTGTACGCAGACTTCACAGCCGACGCAGCGTTCGAGATCGATTTCGCACCACTGTTGGGTGCCGTTGAGTCTGACGTCGCGATCGAGCTGTTTTAACTCGATGCAGTCGACAGGGCAGACCTCAATACACGACTCGCAGCCAGTGCAGTTGTCGGCATTGATAATCGCCAACAGCTTGGGCACCTTTTTTCGGGGGGCTTTTTTCTTGGCCATTGGATGAGAGGTCGGGGGTCAGAGGTCGGAGGGCAGGGCGATTTGGAGAATAATCGACCTACCTGTGAATCGTGGTACAATCCTACCTTATCATCGGCCATCGGCCAAGCGTGGCTGCTGCCTTTTCAGGATGATTGCACAGTCGGTGCGTTCGACCAAAATTTAGGAAAAAGAATCACCACAGAGGACGCGGAGTAGCGCAGAGGGGGCAGAAAAACAGCTTTTCTCTGTGTTCCTCTGCGTCCTCCGTGGTTCAGTTTTTTGCGGTAGATTTCGTGCAATTGTAACTTTGCAATCATCCTGCCTGCCTTTTCAGGGCCGTTCACTGTTTCAGGCTAGCAAGACTCATGGAACACTAGCACTGGTTGCCTTTGCAGGGTTGAGGATTCACGGGAAAAATGGCGACTGCCGAGCCATTTTTTGCCGATTTACTTACGGTAGCGAGTGAATTCACAAAGCAACAAGACCTTCAGGACGACTATGATGATCCGACTTCCGCAGAGAAAAAACTGGGGATGGTGGGCGATCTTCGCAACAGTCGTGCTGACGGTCGTGGTGCTGCGATTCGAGGGGCGGCGTTGGTTTTGCGAATGCGGCCAATTTCGGGTTTGGATTGCCGACGCTCAGAGCAACCATACGTCGCAGCACTCGCTCGACCCGTATAGCTTTTCGCATGTTCAGCACGGGCTGGTGCTGTTTTTTCTGGTCGGCTGGTTGGCCCGACGCTGGAAATGGCCGTGGCAACTGTGGCTGACGATTGTGATCGAAGCAGGGTGGGAGATCTTGGAGAACACGCCAATGGTGATCGATCGTTATCGCGAGGCGACCGCCGCACTGGGTTACACGGGCGACTCGGTGCTTAACAGTCTGGGAGACCTACTGTCTTGCACAGCCGGCTTTCTGATTGCTCGACAGTTGGGGTGGCGTAGGACTTGCGTATTATTTGTCTTGATCGAAGTGCTGATGATCTTCGCGATACGCGATAGCCTACTGCTAAATGTGCTGATGCTGGTTTATCCGCTTGAGTTTATTAAGAATTGGCAACTAGCGCTTTGAAAGCATGTTGACCTTCGCGCCTTGCGCTAAACTTGGCCTGCGATGAGTGTGATGTTTTGTCCGCCAAATCCGAAGCTGTTGGACAGAATGGTTTTGCATTCATGGTCGCGAGCCGTATTGGGGACATAGTCGAGATCGCAGTTGGGGTCGGGCGTCTCATAATTGATCGTCGGAGGGACGACATTATTCCGCATTGCCTGCAACGAGATGATCAACTCGGTCGCTCCAGCAGCCGCAATAAGATGCCCAGTCATGCTCTTTGTGCTAGAGACAGGGATCTTGTCGGCGAACTCGCCAAAGGCTTGGCGGATGGCGAGAGTTTCAACTTTGTCGTTCACTGCCGTGCTTGTGCCGTGGGCGTTGATATAGTCGATCTCGTCGGTGTTCTTCTTAGCATCGGCCAAAGCCATGTTGATGCAGCTAGTTGCGCCTCGTCCTTCGGGATGGGTGTCGGTAATACGGAACGCATCGGCCGTGGTGCCATAGCCAAGGATTTCGCTGTAGATCTGCGCGCCGCGTGCACGGGCATGTTCGTATTCTTCAAGCACCACCATTGCTGCGCCTTCGCCCAGCACAAAACCATCTCGATTGAGATCGAAGGGGCGTGATGCTCGCTCGGGTTCGTCGTTGCGCTCGCTTAATGCCGTGAGTAGATTAAATCCGGTGACGCCAAAAGGGTGGATCATGCTGTGGGCGCCGCCCGAGAGCATCACGTCGGCCTCGCCACGGCGAATGATCTCGGTGGCTTCGCCAATCGCTTGGCTGCTGGCGGCACAGGCTGTCAGGCAGTTGACGTTTGGCCCTTGGGCGTTGAACATTCCCGCCAAATAGCCAACCGGCATGTTGGGCTCTTGCTCCAACTCGGCGACCGGGTCGAGCAGCTCTAGGCCCTTGCCAACGAAGGCTTTCATGTCGAGATCGCCGCCCTGTACGGCTGCGGCCATCATTTCCGAGAAACGGAAGAAGTCTTGTTGGCCTTCGCCAGCACCCAAATAGACGCCAAACCGAACCGGTTCGACGGTGCCAAGCACACCAGAGTCTTCAACGGCTTGCTTGGCCGCGCCAGCAGCAAAGCGGGTGTGGCGACCTCGATTTTCCCACTCGCTGGCATCTTCTCCGACCTCAGCAATCGACCAGTCTCGCACTTCCGCGGCGATGTTGGTCGGAAAATTGCTGGCATCGAACAGGGTCGTCCGACCGACCCCGCTTTTGCTTGCGACTAGATTCTCCCACAACTGATCGGGCGTTGTTCCGAGCGGGGTAACACAGCCGATTCCGGTAACCACAATACGAGGTCGCATAGCAACTTTCCTCTTAGCCTAACTCAAACTGAAAATAAGAACAGAATTTTACCACGGAGTCACGGGGGACACAGCGCGGCCTTTGGCTGCATTCACAAAAAGTAAACCGCTAATTAGCGCTAATACACGCTAATTGGTAATAGCAGGCGAAAAAGTAAGTTCAGCAGTTCCAAATATGAATCGTGGCAAACTTGGGTGGCTGGGGTCAGGTTGTCGGAGTAGGCCTGATTTTTTTCCGTAACACATGACCGGCAACTGCCCCCAGGGCGTGGCAATGGAAGAATAGAGCGCACTGGGGGCAGGTTGTCGGCAATGTTTCACTCGGAGTTTTAGTGTTTAAGAGACAACCTGACGACCCCAGCCACCCCCCCGATGTGTTTTTGAAACGACAGAGGTTTGAGATTAGCGATTATCAGCGCTAATTAGCGGTTTCTTCTTTCAAAAAATTGTGTCCAGAAAACAAGATTTTACGGGTTTGTTTTACAGAGTATTTTGAATTGAAGAATGCCGAATCATAGCGTCGAGGGGCATTCTTGGAGCGGGTAGTCCGATTCTTTCATTGGGGTGCCATCTTCTCGCACCCCTACCTCAAATACTCCGACCAACGAGAGCCAATGCTGCAAATCTCGCGGGCTAAAGAGCTTGGCACCAAACAGCTCGTCGCTAGCGTCGCCCAGTCGGGCATAAAACAGCAACGCTTCTGCGTGGAGCTTATCGCCCACGTGTGCCGTGGCAGTAACCGCTGCGCCATCGCCTCGAACCGATTCGACCTGAACGCGGTAAGTAAGCGTGTCGCCGTTTCGCACCTGAGTATAAAACTTGGCTTTGGCAAGCTTGCCAAGTACGACCAATTCGCCAAAGCCGTATTGCTCGCTAACCAGGAGCCCGCCAGCTTGTGCCATGCCCTCGGTGACTAAGGAGTTTGGCATAATCGGATAACCGACCATGTGGTCGTGCATGTGGTCTTCCGAGAGCGACACACCTTTCACGGCTACAGCGTGAGAGCCGCATACGAACTCAGTGAACCGATCTACCCAAAACCACCGCATAGGTGTGCTCCTTCCGCTAAGCCGCTAGCTTATGCGCCACAAAGTTGCACATATCTTTGACCGTAAGCTGCTGGCCAAGATTCTGCACCACGGGCTCCGCTTCGAACTTGGTGAGGTCGGCGAAAGGCATTCGCTCGCGAAGTTTGACGATGCCTTCGGCGTTTACCTTGCCATCTTGGACGTAGTCGGCGTTGGTAAGAATGTCTTCGGGAAACAGCTCGCCACGTTCAATTTTGATGTCAAACGCCTTTTCCAGCCGAAAAACGATGTCGAGAAAATCGATCGACTCGGCATCAAGATCGCCTTGAAGCGTTGCGGTCGGAGTAACCTCGTCGTCTTCGACTCCTAGGGCGTCTACCAGTGCTTCACGTACTTTGTCATAAATTTCGTCTTCTGTTGGCATCGTGATCTTTACCTCCACTACGGTGTGTGTAATCAGCTTTGGAATTGAAAGCCTGTTTGAAATTGAAAGCCTGTTTGAAATTGAAAGCGAGCACCCCTAGGTGCCTTATTAGTTCTAACTGTTTTAAGAGACCGCGGCAGTAACATCGGTGCCGCGCGTCAGTAATGCTTCTTGAGTACGCTGATAGGCGATCATTCTCTCGTCGAGACCTGCTTGCTCTGGATTAGCATCGGCCAAATTGTAACGCTCTAGCACCAAACGTCCGCTAACCGAGACCCGTCCTTCAACATCACCTTGGAACCGAAATTTAACATAACGTTCGTCGCTCTTGGTTTGCTCAACTCGCATGTTCAACGTCTGGCCAGGGGTAACGAAGTCGGCGTATTTTACCGATCGTGCTTCGTGAAGCACGATGATACTGTGCGCATAATTCTCGCTAAGACGCACCATCCAAGCACCCGCCTGAGTTGCTGCCTCCAACATAAAAACGCCGGGCAACACCGGGAACTCAGGAAAGTGGTCTGCGAGGTATTCTTCTGCTAGAGAAACATTCTTCACTGCCGTGAGCTCCTTGCCGGGCTCGAAGGAGCAGATCCGATCCAGAAGCAAAAAACGCATAGGCTGGGGTCCCTAGAAGTAAGTTAGAAGAACGAAAGAGCAAATCAAAATAAATAAAACGGGGGAGTCCCCTCACCGCAGTGAGGTTTGTGGCATGGGCAAAAGGTTCCAATGCCTCTCCGAATATTACCAAAAAATCCCCGACGTCTTGGGGGGCTTGGCAAAATAGCGAATTCGTGATTATAGCCCCGTCCGCAGACCTCGACAACGCCACGCCGGGCTTTTCGGCCCGTTGCCGCCCTCAAATCGGTGGATTGTGGCGGGTAGGCAAGCATTGCGGTGCTTTTCGCCGCTGGCGATACCTTGTTGGGCTGGCCTAGTGCTTTGCCAAATATCGTTTTCTACTGCTAAAAAACCTCGAAATTCCGAAGAAAAGCTTCCTGGCAATCGTTCTCTTGCCTACGACTAGGTCGAGCAGGTAAAATGGTGCCGTACCCAATTTCCTTCATGTCGGTTGAATATCGTTGGTCGGAACTGATTCACAGCTCACTTCATTTACAGGTGTCAAGCTATGTCTGGAATAAATCGTCGTCGTTTTCTGCAAACTAGCTCTGCGATTGCTGGTGGTTCACTTTTACTAGGCGGAACCCGGGCATCGGGGAAGATCGCTGGTTCAAACGATCGCGTGCGAATTGCCGTGGCAGGTGTTCATGGCCGTGGGCGTTCTCATATCGCCGGTTGGCTGGAGCAGGACAACGTTGAGATCGCTTATTTGATCGATCCCGACAAAGACGTCCTCGCCCTGAGGATGAAGGAGCTTGAGGCACAAACCAAGGGCAAATTCAACACCAAGGGCATTTCGGATATCCGTACCGCTTTGGAAGACAAGAATCTAGATGCGATCTCGATTGCTACGCCGAACCATTGGCATTCGTTGATGACGATTTGGGGCGCGCAAGCAGGCAAACATGTCTACGTCGAAAAGCCGATGAGCCACGATGTGACCGAGGGGCGAATTGTTGTCGCTGCCCAAAAGAAGTACGGCGTAGTCATTCAGCACGGTACGCAACGACGGAGTGATGCCCGTATTGCAGGTTTGACTGAGGCCATTCATGCTGGCAAATTTGGCAAGCTGAAGATTTCATATGGCTACTGCTGCAAGCCGCGTGGGGGCATTGGCGATCAGGCACCGACTCAAGCCCCGGCTAACTTGGATTGGAACTTGTGGCGTGGTCCTGCGAAATTGGAGCAGTTCCATTCAAACCTAGTTCACTACAATTGGCACTGGTTCTGGAAGACAGGCAACGGCGACCTGAACAATCAGGGCACCCATCAGTTGGACGTCGCTCGTTGGGCGATCGATACCGATCAGACCCACCCAGTGCGAGCGATGGCTCTTGGTGGTCGCTTTCAATGGGACGATCAAGGCGAAACGCCGAACACGATGTTTGGTATCGCGCAGTACCCGAATGGCCAGTACGTATTTTTCAACGTACGAAATGTGAACTACAAAGGTTATGAGCGGCAAGTCGAAAACGAATACTACTTTGAAGACGGCGGACGGATTGTTCGCGACCACTATTACGCCAAGGGTAGTGACGAAGGTGAGAAGATTTCGGTTGAGCCAGGCGATGTGACCCCGGGCGGCAACTGGGGTAGCTTTATCGCCGCTTGCCGTGCGGGCGATCCGAACATGGCGAATGGCAACGTCGACGATGCCCACTACGGCTGTGTGCTTGGCCATCTGATTAACGACTCGTATCGTCTGGGCAAGAAGGTGCCGTTCAACGCTAAGGCAGGGCGATTTGGCGACAATGCCGATGCTCATGAACATTTCATGAAGCTGCACGAAGTCATGAGCCAGGGCGTCGGCGTGCCCCAGGAAGGCAACGAGTACGTGGTCGGGCCGTGGCTTACGTTCGATCCGAATTCAGAGCAGTTCAACGGCGACCATGCCCAGGAAGCGAACGTGTTGCTGAAAGACGCGAACCGCTCGGGCTTCGAGGTTCCGACTTTGGCGGACGTTTAGGAGTAAGGTGCGACGGGTTTTTTTCGCTCGGGAATTGTTTTGTTTGCTTGGAGTGAGTTCCCGGATATGTGGCGTGGCCGCCACCGCTAACAGGGGCGTCAATCGATTCTTGACATGCGGCGAAAGAAATCTTTTTCTAATTCGTTCAAATTATCGCCAAAGTGTTTTCGGAAATCGGCTAGGCGGGTTTTTTCGTCGTCGAGCACTAGCAGCGGTTTGTCTGCCAGCATTTTCAGGTAGGCGACGTACTGCTCGGTATGCCACTTGATGAGAAAATAGTTCCAGGCCCAGGCGGCAGCGTAGGTATCGAAGGCGGTGCGCGAATTGTGGATCAGGTCGTCGTTGACGATCAGGCTTTTCAAGCGAGGACTGGTCCCCGCGTTGGCGTTCTTTCGATAGAGATTCCAGCGAGAATAATTCACTTTGCCGATGGCCCCGTTGCCGCGACGATTTGAAAGATCGGGGGTTTCAAAAAACATCGCCAAGCCTTCGCTCAGCCAAACCGGAGAGGAATTGTAGCGGGTTTGCAAGCCGCAGTTGAATGAGATTTGGTGCGTTGCTTCGTGAACGATCGTCGCGACCAAGGGTTCGGCGGCAGGCTGCTTTAGTAGTTGCGTGATGTCGTTTAACGTGCCACGTCGGCTGTTCTGTCGTCGAAGTTCCTGGGAACCCGTGAGGTCGTACATCGCGATGCGATTGGTTTGGAAGCTGTAGTACCCGATTGCATTTCCTACCGAGCCGCCCAGTTCGTCGCGAGCATAGCGGGCATAAGAAGCTTTGTCGCTGAAAACCAACACCGGCAGGGGCGCGTCGGGCGCACTGATGTCGCAACCCCGCTTTTTCCAATAGCTGACGAAGCCTTTCTGCAACCGTTCTAAGAGCGAGCTACACCATTGGGCGTAGGTTCGTGTCGTGTTGTACACCACGACATAGTTTTTCGAGTCGTGGACCTGAAACCCGGGCCCCATTTCTTTTAGCAATCGCTCTGCCAGTTGTTTTTTGTTGAGCGGCACCAACGGTTTGGAATCGCTGGTACGGTTGCGAATAGCGCTGGCCGTGATTGGCCACATCGCCCCATCGTCGGTGATTAGCAAAACGCCGCCAGCAGGATCTTCATGCACCACTTTGCCACTAAACCGTTGGTGACGACCTTCGATGTTGGCCAGAATGTGTTCGACCGCCAACGCTGCGCGCGGGGCGGGCACGGCCAGCATTGCGACGAGGGCAAACCATAGACGGCGATTGGAGCATAGCGAGGTCATACACTCTATTGTAGCCTTTGCAGGACGTTTTGGGGGCGGAGCCGGTAAATTAGTCAGGCAGAAAATGTTGGTATGTTTTTGCCCGCGAATCACGCGAATAGACGCGAATGAGTAATGGATTCGCCTGGACTGCAAAGTCTTTGTGGGAGGCGTCTCTGACGCCGATCGAGAGTTAAAACAAGCACTTTCGGCGTCGGGAGACGCCTCCCACAACCACCCACCGCTACCAGGCGGTCCAACCTCCGTCGACTACGATATTCTGGCCGGTGATGTAGCTGCCGGCGTCGCTGGCGAGTAGTAGCAGCGCGCCTTTGAGTTCGTGGGCCACACCCATACGCCCCATGGGGCACTTGGCTTCCAGACGCTGTACTAGCTTCTGAGGAACCGATTTCCCAGGAAAGGGGCCGGGGCTGAGGCAGTTGACGCGGACACGATCTTTGGCCCAATAGACGGCCAAGTGGCGAGTCAGGTGGATGATGCCCCCTTTGAGCGTGTGGTAGGCAACCGGGCTCGCGGGGGCGATTCCTTCGTAGGCGTCGGGATAAGAACCGACGATGCCGTACATCGAACCAATCATGATGATGCTAGCCGAGGCGTTTCGCTCGACGGCGGAATCGCGAACGTGTCTTGCTAACTGAAAATAGCCGGTTGCATTGGCTAGCTGTCGGCTGAACTCTTCGGGGGTTGCTTCGTCCAGAGGTTGTGCGGTGGGGTGATGACCGTTGTTCACCAACACGTCGATCGGGCCGACTTGCTGCGCTATCGTTTCAATACACTGGTCGATGGAGTCGGTCTCCATGTGATCGAGGGCGACGCCTACGTGTTTTACGCCGTTGGGCGAGGGCAGGGCCTCGGCTGCCGCAGCGGCTCGCTGTTGGTCGCGACTTGTGACCACTACGCAAGCCCCCGCCTCGGCTAGCGAACTGGCGAACGCTTCGCCAAGATGCCCGCCACCGCCGGTTACCAAGGCGATTCGTCCGGTAAGGTCTAGCTGATCTAATACGCTGCTGGTTGGGTTGGTGTCGCTCATTGATACTCCAAGGTCAGCGGGAAATAGTTTGCCACTGTTGTTGCTCGACTGATGCCAGTGCTGCCAAGTTGACACGCAGCGTTTGCAAGCCCTCATCCAATCGGCAAAGCGGTTCGGCTTGGCGTTGAACGGCATCGAGAAATGCCGACGCTTGGCGAATAAAGAGCGTGTCTCGCTCGATTTCTACCGTTTCTGCATCTTGCCAATCGCCGTCGGTCATCCAGCGCCAATGGTGACGGTGAAATTCGAACCGCGCGGTGCCCCGTTCGCAAACAACCGTGATGGTGCTTTCGTTGGGTGCTTGATGTTGATTGAGCGAATAGGAGCCAAGGACGTTGCCCTGGCGGGTGACGACATGCACGGTGTCTTCGACGTCGACATCGGCGAGAATTTGGTGTTTGGCGTCGGCAACCAGTCGATCGATCGGGCCGACCAACCATTCGCCGGCATTAAGAACGTGGGTGATTGCGTCTTGGATTGCACCGCCCCCGGTTGCGTGATCTCGATAGTAGGTATCGCGGTAAGCCGGGCGAAAAGTGGGAAAGTGCTGCCCCGAGACCGCCACAATTTGCACCGGAGCACCAAAACGTCCCGAGTCGAGGGCCTGCTTCATGGCTGCCAAAGCAGGGTTGGCACGGTAGACGTAAGCCACGGCGGCCACCAGATTTCGCTCGTCGATGGTTTGCTGTAGCTGCTCGATGCCTGCGAGTGAAACCGCAAGCGGCTTTTCGATAAGCAAATGCAGATTGGCTTCCGCAGCTTTCTGGGCGATTGGAATGTGCAGGTGGGCGGGAACCGCTACGACGATGGCATCGTGGTCTGCTTGCAGCGCGACCTCGATATCGCTGTACTGATGCTGGATGTTGTAACGCTCGCCGATTTGTTTTCGTAGCGAGTCGTTTACCTCGCAGATCGAAACCGTTGCTCGACCCGTTTGCTGGAAGCATCGGACATGCCGTTCGCCGATCGAACCTACGCCGACTACCAAGACTTTGTGGGCTGGATTGGCCATTGTGGGGGCGGGCTTCCGGCGGAGCGTAGCTCCGCAGCTATTGGGGGATGGGAATGGCGATTTGTAGGAGTTGGTTTTATGTTTTTGGCAAATGCTCTGTGAAAAATCGCAACCAGTTGCCGTGGAAGATGGCGTCGATTGCCTCGGTGGTGTAGCCACGCCGGTCGAAGACGTCGGCCATTTTTTGCAAGTCGGCAATGGTATCGATGCCTTCGGGCGTTTGCTCGGTGCCAAAACCGCCGTCGAGGTCAGACCCGATGGCCACGTGCCGATGGTTGCCGGCGAGCTGGCAGATGTGATCGGTGTGGTTGACGATGTGATCGAGCGTGACGGCGGAACGGGGCGTTTCGCCTCGCTTCCAATCGGGGATGACCATCCAGCTATCGAAGGCGGCACCGACGACGGCGTCTCGCTCGATAAGCAGTTGTAGTTGTTCGTCGGTGAATTGGCGGTCGTTGGGGGCCAAGGCTCGACAGTGTTGGTGTGAGGCGATTACCGGCCCGCCGTAGACGTCCATGGCTTGAAAAAAACTGGGGTCGGAAAGGTGCGTAGCATCCATCACGATGCCCACTCGCTCGAACTCTTTCAACAGCGCAACGCCTGCGTCGGTCAGAGGGCCCGATTCGCCCGTTCCAATTGCGTATTGATTGTGTCCGTAATGGACTGGGTTCACGACTCGCAAACCATACTGGAACCACTCTTCGACTTGCTCTGGCGAAACGATCGGGTCGGCACCTTCCATCGCTAAGATCAAGCCGATCGGAGCATCGAAATCTTCGCCAGCCGAGGGTTCCCACGTTTTCCATTTTTCCCAATGCGATTGAAGTTCGTCTGCCGTACCGATGCGGCGGATATGCCCTTGTTGCTCAAGAACCCGATAGTGGGCAAGTTGGCCATGGGCGATGCCATACGCAGCCGAAGGCGAACGATAATCAAGCCCGGTTCGTTGTTGGCTTTTCCCCTCGATCACGTCGGGGCGAGAGCGGGCGAGCACCGTCCCTAGACAAACGGCAACCCCGCCGCGGCGCATATCGGGCAAGCCCGTTGTCGCGTGGCTGCGAGCGGGGCTATCGGTCATGCCTTGCTCGCGGCGGTTGATTTGCTCGGCTGATTCCGTGAGGTCGCGATCGTAGGAAAGGGCATTCCACGAAAGGTCTAAATGGGCGTCGATGAGCAGGGGCATGTTGGTGGTTCTTTGGTTTTTTGGGGGGGATTGGCTAAGCCGCTAGCGGCGGGGTTAGCTGGTGGTTTTTTTTAGGATCATTTCTACTTCTACCGAAGAACCCAGGGGTAACTGGGCGGTGCCGAAGGCTGTTCGGGCATGTCGACCCTGTTCGCCAAAGACATCGCGTACCAGTTGCGATGCGCCGTTGATTACCAAATGTTGGTCGGTGAAATCGGTGTCGGAGTTTACGTAGCCGGTGATGCGGAGCACGCGATCGACGCGGTCGAGCGAGCCGAGTTCGCGATAGACGGCCCGCAGGACGTTGGCGGCACAAAGGGCAGCGGCTTGGGTGGCGTCTTCGAGCGACACTTCCGAGGGTACTTTGCCTTTGCTGACCAACTGGTCAACCTCAAACGGCACTTGGCCTGATGCGTAAATCGTGCTGCCATCGATCGAAAGTGCGCTGACCAAGTCGCCTTCGGGCGTTGCTTGGTCGATTGGGTAGCCCAGCTCGGTTAGTTTTGTTTCTCGTTGTCCCATGGTTTTTTCTTTCTATTTGAGTGTGTTGTGTGTGTTTCCGGCCAGGATGGCCGGGCTATGGGGTCGCTATTCGAGGCCTAGGAGGCGAAAGCTGTCTCGGTGGATCATTGCTTCGATTTGCTTGGGGTCTAGTCTTGGCAGGTTGGTTCCTTCGAGCATGGTATTCAGGTTGCGGATGCCGTCGATCGAAGCGTTGACCGTGGTGAATGGGTAGTCGGTGCCGAACAAGACTTTGTCCCACACGCCGTATTCCTGCACCAGCATCAGACTGTGATAAAGCTGGAACGGACGGTAGTGCAGTGCGCTGACATCGGCAAAGAGGTTTGGGTGTTTTCGAATCACGGCCACACATTCGCCTTCGTAGGGATGGCCTAGATGGGCAAGGATGATCTTGACGTCGGGAAATCGGATTGCCACGGCATCGAGGTGTCGCGGCAGCGTGCATTCGAGTGGCGCTTGGGCGACAAAGGTGGTGCCGGTGTGCAAAAGTACCGGCAGGTTGCGGGCCTGGGCATACGACCAGAGCGGGTCGAGTAGTTTGTCGTCGGGGCGAAAGCCGGCATACATCGACAGTAGTTTGATTCCTTGCAAACCGAGTCGCTCGTGGCTATCGCGGAGTTCGTCTTGCCAGCCCTCTTGGGTCGGGTCGACCGAAAGAAAGCCAACCAACGTGTCGGGATGCTGCGCGACATAATCGGCGACATACTGATCGTCAACCCAGACGCCACTGAGACGCGCTTTGCCGCCGAAGACAACGGTTCGCACCTGCTCAGGGGCCTCGGCCCGGTAGGCGTCGTATTCGACCGTCAGATCGACTTCGACACCCGCCCGCGCGCGGCGGGCCTGTTGGCGAAAGTCGTCGTTGAAGTGTTGGGGATAGCGCCACGCGTGGCTGTGTACGTCGAAGATCATGTCGACTCGCCTACGTTGCAGCAAACTTGGCGTTGGGTGCCTAGGCCTGTGATTTCGAGTTCGACGACATCGCCAGATTTCAGGAACCTCGGAGGTTTCATGCCCATGCCAACACCGGGAGGGGTGCCTGTGGTGATGAGGTCGCCCGCTTCGAGTGTCATAAACTGCGAGAGGTAGTGAATGACAAAGCAAGGATCGAAGGCCATGGTTTTGGTGTTGCCGTCTTGCATTCGTTGGCCGTTGACGTCGAGGGTCATCGAGAGATTGCAGGCATCCGCCACGGCGTCTTTGGTAACCAAGTAGGGCCCAATAGGGTTGAAGGTGTCGCAACTCTTGCCTTTGGTCCACTGGCCTGCGTGTTCGAGCTGGAAGGCACGCTCGGAAACATCGTTCGAGATGCAGTAGCCGGCGATGTAATCGTTTGCTTCTTCTGCCGAGGAGAGATAGCTGGCGTCTTTGCCGAGGATAACACCAAGCTCGACTTCCCAATCGGTTTTTTCGCTACCTCGGGGAATGACGATGTTGTCGTAAGGCCCGACGACGGTGTTGGTTCCCTTCATGAACAAGATCGGCTCGGGGGGTAGATTCATGCCTGTCTCGGCGGCGTGGTCGGAGTAGTTTAGACCGATGCACAGCACCTTGCCGGGGCGTGCCACTGGCGAGCCGAGTCGAGCGTTGGCAGGAACATCGGGCAACGCTGCGGCTTCTGACGCAATGAGCTGTTCGAGCTTTGCCAGGCCATTGCCGACAAAGAAGTCGTGGTTCCAATCGTTGAAATGCGCGGAGCAATCTTTTCGCGTGCCATCTTCAAGTTCGACGGCCGGATTTTCTTGCCGAAAATTTCCAAATCGAATGAGCTTCATAGCGGTAGGTTTCCTGCTGGTCGAATCGTTTATTGACTAAGAGCGCGTACTGCGTCATCGGTTGCTGCAATCGTAGCGTCGGTGTCGGCAGCGGTGCTCATATCAATCTTCCTCGGGCATCGGTGGTCAATTTTTGCGGTGTTTCGTTTGGCTCGATCCACCAAGCCATGTCATGCAAATTGACACATGGGCAGATGTGGTTCGGAATAATGGTGACTCGCTCTCCGAGCGATGGCATGCGGTCGCAAGCGGCCATGTCGATGCGGCCATGCTCTTCGCTGAGGCTAATGATTTTTGCGTTAGGATACTCGACCAGATAGCCATGTCCAGAGTCGGGGGCTGGGAAACAGAGGTCGCTGGTAAGTGTTTTCGACCCGGCATCGACGACCACATGCCCAGGCACGGCATTGCTGATGACCGTGCAAACGATTCTCGCGGCACAGTCGTCCAGTTCGCAGTATCCGCCATGTACGGTATTCATGTCGTTGTAGACGTAGGTGCCCGGGCGGATTTCGGTCAATTGTGGCACAAGGTGCGATTGGTAGGCCGTAGGTGTTGAGCCGCTGGAGACGATTTTTGCTTCAAGACCCGACTGTTTCCATAACTCCATCGTCGCAGCCAACTTTTCGCTCACCGCCGCGAGCGCCGGGCCTTGCTGGTCGCGAGCCTCCCAGATATGCCCCGGGTAGCACATGATTCCATCGAGGCGAACTCCGGCGGTTTGATCGATTTTTTGGGCGAGCGCCAAGCTTTGCTCGGGCGTAGCAACGCCCGTGCGACGCATGCCGATATCGATATCTACCAGTAGGCCGATGATTGAGTCTGCGTTTCGCGCAGCTTCTGCGGCTGATTCCATGGCCAATTCGGAATCGATGGCGGCATGAACGGTACGATCTTGAGCCAGCTTGGCCAGTCGTTCTGCACGCAGAGAGCCAATGGGCGGGTAGGCGAGCAGCATATCCTCGCCTGGGTGGGTGATAACCTCGCCTTCGCTAGATTTAGCCACCGTGAGACCCACGGCCCCAGCCTCAAGCTGCATCGTAGCGATACGGCGGGATTTGTGTGTCTTGGTGTGCGGACGAATGCCAAGACCCGCCTCGCGGGCATAGTCGGCCAGCCGGTGGATGTTTTGCCGCACGACTGTGGCGTCGATCACCAAAGCCGGGGTTTGGATCGGTGTTTCCATCGTTTCTCTCGTTGTGTGTTTTGGTGCTTCCGGCCAGGATGGCCTGGCTATGAAATGTTCACTTTTCCATGACGAGCCAAATTTACATGCCAAGGGTACGTACTTTTCATTCTTTCCGAAACGCCCTGGCAATTTCCACGACGCCATATATTACCAGAAAATACTTAAAATACGACGCAATAATCTTCTTGCCCCGTAAAAAACTATAGGTATGATGTTGTACTAACATTTGGCGATTTCCGGGTTGTCGATCTCCCTCAGCGACTTTGCAATCGGACTGGCCTCCTTGCTATTGGTTCTCTTATGCCTTTACCTACCATTGGTCTCGATCTGGCAAATGATACCGATGGTCGCTCGAAGTATAAGATGCTTCGTGATCATCTTGTTGCCCAAATGGAAGAAGGGCGGCTTGCGCCTGGTCAGGCGTTGCCGACGGAACAGACGTTGGCAGAGTCGATCGGCGTCTCGCGTAGCACCGTGCGCCAAGCGTTGGGGATGCTCGAACGAGAGGGGCTGGTGAGACGCGAGCAAGGTCGTGGCACATTTGTCCATGACGAAGCTCCCCGCCGGCTTCATAAGAAATCAGATCTCTTCGCCCTGGTGGTTCCCGAAACACGGACCGGGTTTTATCCCTCGCTGTTGCATAACTACGAGCTAGCCGTTCGCAAACACAATTGCCAAGCCGTTTTTTGCAGTACGAACAATAGCATCGATCGGCAAGGAAGTGTGATTTTGCAACTGATCGACCAAAAAGTGGCAGGGGTAGCCATCAATCCAACCACCGGGTCGCCCGCACCGGCCTATCAAATTCGGCAACTTCAAGAACATCATATCCCGGTTGTGTTTTGCCATCGGGGCGTCGAAGGGGTGCAGGCCCCGCTGCTTGCATTGCCCTACGAAAAAATTGGGCATCTCGCAGGCAAGAAGATCGCCGAAGCGGGACATCGGCGTATTGCCTATTTTTCCAGTTACGAAAGCCCCTCTTGCGTGCGGTATCTCGAAGGCCTTCGAGCGGGGCTTGAGTTGTCTGAGCCTAACGCGAATCGATATCTGGAAACTTGGCATGGACAATCTGAAGCCCCCGATTCTCAATCCACGGAACTTGACCTATTGCAAGCGTTAGAAGCAATGATGTCTCGCCCCGATCGGCCTACGGCCATATTTGCGACCTTCGATTCTTTGGCCGAAATGATTTATCTGCACCTAAACAGTTTGGGAATCCGAGTGCCCGAAGACGTCTCGCTGGTTGGAGTTGGGGGAGTATGGCGCGAAGGTGCAATTATTCGTCGGCTAACCTCTCTCGTGGTCGACGAAGCGGAAACGGCCCGACGGGCGGTTGAGCTTTTAGTGGAAATCCGAGATGGGCAGCGTTTCGCCAACGACAACGAGCAGATCGAAATACCGATGGGCATCAGCGACGGCGAAACCTTGGGGCCTGCACCACGCAACAACCGGTGATTTCGAGATTTTCTTCGTTACTCAAAGTGAAAGCGTAGTTAGGAGAAAGCCCACGAATCACGCTACCAAGCAAATTTTTTTGACCGGATTAACAGGATAGGTGGGATCAATCCAATGAAACACTATCCTATTTTGATCCTGTAAATCCTGTCAGACAAATTTATTTAGTAGTGACGCTGTCGCGTTGGGGGTATCGGTGTTTCCGCCCAGGATGGCCGGGCTATGAAGTCCCATCGTCTCGGTGGGATAAAACTGTTTCTCTAGTGTGAGAAGGGTGGTTTAATGTTTGATCACGAGCAAATTGCTGCTGAATATTGCCGCGATGGCGTGGTGCGAATTCGCGAATTTTTTCCTCCTGAATTGGTCGACGAAATCCGTGCGGAACTGGAACGCTACATTTGCGACGATCTCGATTCGAAACCCGCCGATGCGCGGACTCTGGAAGCCGATGGTAAAACCATCCGCAATCTCTGGCGGTTGCAATTGCACAACGACTACTTTCGTAAACTTGGCCAGCGCCCAGAGATACTTCAACTGGTCGGCAAACTGGTGGAAGGCGAGGCCCTGTTGACGGGTGTCGAAACCTTTAATAAACCGGCGCGGATTGGGTCGGGGGTGCCGTACCACCAAGATAACGCCTATTTTTGCCAGTCGCCTCCCGACATGCTCACGGTTTGGATTGCAATCGATCCGGTAACGGTCGAGAACGGGGCCGTGTATTTTATCACCGGCACGCACCAGCAGGGGATGTTGCCAACCAAAGAGTCGGGAGTAACGGGCAATTCGATTGGCATGGCTGATTTGCCCGAGACGCCAAAATCTGAACAGTTTTGTGCCACGCTTAATCCGGGCGATGCAACGATCCATCATTGCAATGTCGTCCACCATTCGGATCCGAATTCCACGGATCAATCGCGGTTAGGCTTGTTGCTCGTCTATCGTGGCACGCATACCGAAACCGACCCACAGCTTATGGCAAGCTACACCGAGGCGGTGACGGCAACCCCGCCGGCTTAGGGCAACTACGTTCCCGAAGCCCAAAGCAGATCCGTTAGCGGTGTCGGCCACGACATCCTTCCGCAGAACACTCTTGCGAACAGAAAAAAGCAAGACGCTCGAGCCCCGATTTTAATAGAGCCTGCAAGGTTTGCGCAATCGTTGCGTATCAGCCATTCTTCCGATGGGGGTTAAGCTATCGGTATCTCTTGCCGATAAGTTATCTTGTCGCCACACTTCCCAATTTAACAAGAACCCCCATTTAACGCTCGTTTCATATTCCATACATCCACTCATGTCTACCACGGAGGTGATAATCTCAATGGTGGAGTGCCAACTAAGCATTCATAATTTCGAGGAAATTCGCCGGTACATCACCAAAACCCTGAGCAAAATTGAATTACTAAGACCTGAAAGCTCTCACTTAACACTGAGACTATTAACCCGGAATGGTCAACCGTGCGGAGTCTATTTTTGCTTGCACGGCCCCCGAAACGTAAGGTTGACCGCTATCTGGGAAACAGACGCTAACACCATCCTGTTCTATGGCTCACGCGGCGAGCGTGTGCAAAAGACCCGGCTGCTGGAAGCCCCCACGCTGGAAGTGCAAGCAATCACTAGTTGGTCGTCTGCTGCTTAGCAGTGCCAACGCCAAACAACTCAACGGTCAGGAAGACCGGGGTTGCCAAGCAAAGAGACTTGGCAGATACTATACATAAGTACATATAACCCATCGCGGGTCACACAAGGAGGTGCTAGATGCTGGTATTATCAAGGAAGGAAGCGCAACGCATTCGATTGGGCGATTCAATCGTGATCACCGTCGTTCGGCTTAGCGGAGACAAGGTACGCCTGGGGATCCAAGCCCCCAAAGAGATGCTGGTTCTCCGAGACGAGCTAGAACCGTTGGAGGCTGCCGCCAAGCCCCCTAAGGCCTCGTGCGATAGCGATTGCACCAAGGCCGCTTGCACTGACGAGTGCAACCAACTGGCACGAAGTGCCTGACGGCTGATCGAATTCTCCTCTTCTGCCCCTCGAAGCGCATAAAATAGGCCGCCAAGTACTTGAACTTGGCGGCCTCAGGATTTTCTTCGTCTGTCGATCAGTGACTGTGAATCAGCACTGGTCGCGAATCAGCACTAGTCGCGAGGACGGACAGCACCGATTAGACCGGAATAGTCTGCCCGGTCGGACTCGTGCCAGAGCGGATAGCCCATTTTCACGCGATCTGCCATCACGTCTAGCTTCTCCCGCGAGCCGGCTGGGGCCTGGGTCGAACCAAAGTTGCGATCGGTCTTTGGGGCAAAATCTTCGTCGTGGCCATATTTCAAGATGGCCTCGAAAACATTCTTTAGCTTGGGGTCTGGCATTTTTTGTACTCCAAATTAACAACAACTTTGCTGGCCACAGGCGAGGCAAGCTCTGGGGGCTTGACGCAACCAACAACTTAAGTGACGAATAAAACGCAACCAGCAGGTCGCAACCACCCATTTAGGGGGCCACTAGGGCCCAAGCCCAAAAATAGGACAGGTGCGCTGCCGAGTAGATTACAACTACCTCTTAGTAAGAGATTATTGCTAAGCGCACGAACAAGTCAAGTTTTTTCTTGAGTTGGCGTTGACAGATTACATAAAACATTTAGCTGAAACGCGAAACTGTGCCGGATAGGTTCTTTAGTACGCCAGAAAGCCATCCCAAGGACCAACATTGCCTGCTAAAATTAGCGATTATTGAGGCATGCGTCAGCGAAGCGACAGGCCGACCAACGGGGAGTGCCAGATCCAGCGAGGGAATGCTGAGGCCACGTAAAGTTCCTGATGCACACATCAATAATGCCGCTGGACACACCTGCTGATTTATTCAGTCCGAAGTATAGGGCTGTTTACCGAGAAGGCCCCTTGGTATCCCTATTTCAGCCTCCCATTTCACCCTGCCAGTAATACACGAACAAAATGACTTGGTTTCAACAAACGATCGAATTGCCACCCTTCAAACGCGGATTTCACCCCATTACTCGGGAGATCGTTTCGGCGCTGCCCGAGCTGGGTAGTATCCACATAGGGTTGATGCATGTTTTTCTCCAGCACACTTCAGCTTCGTTATCGATCAACGAAAATGCTGATCCCGATGTCCCGCTCGACCTAGAAAGCTCGCTCTCGGCGATCGCTCCCGAATCGTTTCCGCACCGGCATACCTGCGAGGGCCCCGACGATATGCCAGCCCACGTCAAAACGTCTTTACTCGGTAGTTCGCTCACGATTCCCATCCAGGACGGCCGACTTGGCCTGGGCACCTGGCAGGGCATCTACCTAGGCGAACACCGCAACCACGGCGGGCGACGCCGACTGATAGTCACCGTTCAGGGTGAATAGCGGCGGAAGTCAACGAGCTACCCGACCGTGGACGTGGATATCGCCATCTACGACATTCACATCTGGGTCTCGTAGCAGCAAGGCTTCGCCCATGACGGCAATTCCTTGGCCCCCGATCGCCGACGGGGCAGACTGCCCGCCAATTAGCTTGGGAGCGATAAAGGCATGTACTTCGTCGATCGCACGCATATCGAGCAAGGTTCCCAAAACCTTGGCCCCTCCTTCGACAAGCAAATTGGTAAGCTTTCGTCGACCAAGTTCGGCAAGCAGCGACTGCATCTGGGTCGGGTGATCTTCGCCCGTAAGAACGAATACTTCGGCACCTAGCTCTTGAAGACGTTGGCACCGATTGGCTGGTGCAGACTCTGTCACGGCAATGAGTAGCGAGGAGCCAGAAGCCGACTGGACCAAACGACTGGTGGGGGAAAGCGAGGCGGAGGAATCGAGCACTATGCGTAACGCCGTTCGCGGGCCTGCTGGCCGGGCGGTTAGCAAGGGATCGTCCGCCTCGGCCGTTCCGCGTCCCACTAAAATTGCATCAACGACACCACGAACCTTGTGCACAACCGCCCGAGAGGCTTTGCCCGAAATCCACCGGCTCGATCCGGTATGGGTGGCCAGTTTTCCGTCGAGTGTCATGGCCCACTTGGCAATCACCCATGGCAAGCCTTGGGTGACCAGCTTGGCAAACGGCGCGATGAGGTCGACCGCTTGTTGACGTTGGACGTTTTCTAGGACGTCGATTCCAGCCTCGCGAAGTTCGGCAAGCCCTTTGCCCGACACCGCCGGATTGGGGTCGGAGCAGCCAACGACCACTCTTTCGATCCCTGCTTTGATGAGGGCCTGGGAGCAGGGGCCTGTCTTTCCCTGGTGGCAGCAGGGTTCGAGTGTGACGTACGCCGTTGCCCCCTTGGCCGCGTTCCCCGCTGCTTTCAGGGCCTCGATTTCTGCGTGGGGCGCACCGAATCTCTGATGCCAACCCTCGCCAACAATCTGCTCTCCACGCACGATCACACAGCCCACCATCGGGTTGGGCTCAACGCGACCGCAGCCTTGGGCAGCAAGCTCTAGGCCGCGTGACATCCACTTCGAAGCATTCGCAATCTGGGGCATGCCTGAGTTCGTTCTGCTGCTACTGGCCCTAGTTTTTCGCCACAAAGAACCCGGAGAAATCAAAGGCTCGCTGTATTCCCCGACTACTGGCCAATGATTTTCTCATCCAACCGGAGCACACGGCAAGGGGGTATCCCATTGATTGTTAAAACGTTGTCTCACTCTTCTGCTAACGTAGCGTAGCTGCGTTAGCAGATCAACTCTGCGGCAGTGCAAGACAGAAGGACTGCAAAGTCACCATTGCACAAAATAAACCACAATAAATTTGAACCACAGAGGACGCGGAGGGCACAGAGATAAACTCAGTAGTTCCAAATTCAAGCCGTGGTAGACTTGGGTGGCTGGGGTCAGGTTGCCGGAGTTACCCCCGACCTTTTCAGCAATACGCGACCGGCAACTGCCCCCAGGACGTGGCAAGGGTAGCATGTGGCGCACTGGGGGCAGGTTGTCGGCAACATCTCACCAGGATTTGAGCTGCCTTGGAACAACCTGACCCCAGCCACCCTGATACGAATTTGGAACTACTGAAACTATTTTTTCAGGCTCTCTGTGCTACTCCGCGTCCTCTGTGGTTATCCTTTTCCCCTATAACTTTGGTTGATCGCGCCGACTTTGCAGTTGTCCTGCGGTGCGAGACAATCCCCTTTCCATTCTTCCCTTTGCGACTTAGAACGTGTTTTGAAATTGAAAAAGGGGCTAGGAACTGGGGGCTGGGGAAGCGCACGAAAAAAGCGTGGGCCAGCTTTTTCAAGCCAGCCCACGCCGTTAGTCAATCAACTTTTCAAGAGCAACGAGGCTCTAGGCATTGCGTCGGCGACGTGTGGCTAGCAACCCGATCAAGCCCATGCCAGCCAAAGCAATGCTGCCAGGCTCGGGAACGATTTCGAGAGTTGTCGAAGCAGTGGAAAAGAATTCGCCATCGAATACCTGTACCCCGATGTTGTAGATGCCGTTGAAACCAATGTCTACGTTGACATCAGCAATCGGCAACAACGGGTTGGTTCCGCTGCTTACCTCGTACGAGCCGTTGTCGTCCAAGTCCCATGCGTAGGTAAGGGCAGCGATGTTGCCATCATCGGTGGAACCACTTGCATCGAGCGTGACAGCAGGGTTGATATCAGTATCTACAAACAACGGTCCGACGATGTTAGCGACGGGGGGTTGGTTCGTAGGAGTCGTGCCGCCAAGAGTAATGGGTATCAAAACACCTCCGACGTCTGCGTTGCCTCCTACAAAGGTCGGGGCTGTGCCAGGGGCTACCGAACCTTGCAAGATAGAAAAAACTGCGACTACTGTAGGAACATTATCAGCTGCAAGCGGAGTGAGACCATTACTAAAGAACGCTTCCAGTGTTGTAGCATCATCAATCAAGTTACCGCTCACTACCGGAGGTGCTGGATTGGTAACGAAAAACGTCTCCGGCACAGTAAAGGGGCCAAGAACCGGCATAGCAGTGTTATCTCTGAAAGCAGCGCCGCCGCCTTGAGCAAATGTACCCGCTGTGGAAAAGCCACTGCCAGTAGCATTGGTAAAGTCAAGAGTCGAAACATCACCGATATCACTAGTCAGTTCAAATTCCCAGATGTCATAGATGTCGGCTGGAACGAACGGATCTGCTATCGTGCCAGTATTGATGAATTGCCCAGTTACGCCTGTGGCTTGGGTTACAGAAGCAAAGCCAAGCACAAATACAGTCAACGCTACAAAAGTAAAAATATTTTTCATGGTAAGATTTCTCCATTGGAAGATTCTAAGTTTGCACAAGAGAATCACCGTCTGCAGCCACATTTTTCTATGACCCGGCATTTATACAGAGCGCAGAACTAACTAATCGTTAGACCGCGACCGCCGTGTAGCCTATTGAACTGAAACGGTAAATTCCGTTCCTCACGAAGGCGACTAGGCCGAATAAAAAAATGAGATCCTAGGACAGACGGTAGATCACAAAAATCACTACTACCGAACACTAGAGGCAACCCCGACGCTCAACTGCCTAAACGCAGGAAAGCCGGATTGCACAGGTTAATCACTAGGACATTACCTCATTGAGAAAAGAACCGAACAACATCCAAACAGAGGACCCACCCCTGTGAAACTCATTATGCCTACAGCTACCGTATTTGCAAGTAATTTTTATTAAAATTTCCCCCCTAGGATCATTAAATAACGCAAGTACCTACATGGCAATGATTTATGGCTTTTACTTCTTTGTTGTCGTCCTGCATATAACTGGTGTTGTGCCGCTATTTACCAGACATAGAGAGGAACTCGACTGAGGATAGTTTGAAAAATTCCCGCGGCTAGCGTAGCCGCAGATCTCAATCTCTAGATGAATCCTCTGTAGAGGCAAGCCCTGTAGAGCCTAAACAAAGAGGCCACTCCGTTCGAAGTAGCCTCTTTTAATTTCAGGTTTATACCTGCTGTTGGTAAAGCTTGCGACGAGTCGCCAGGACGCCGAGCAAGCCGAATCCAGCCAAAAGAATGGTACTTGGCTCCGGAATGACATCAACAGTGATGGACATCAAGGTACCCCCAACATCGGCGTTACCACCATTGAAGTCAATTGTGCCACTACCCTGTAGCAAGGTGAAGACCGCAACTACAGTAGGAACACCGTCAAGTGCAAGTGGGGTGAGACCATTACTGTAGAATGCTTCCAGTTGGGTGCTAGTGTCGACCAAGAGACCGCTCACTACCGGAGGCGCTGGATTGGTAACAAAAAACGAATCGGGCAAGGTGAACGGCCCAAGCACCGGCATAGCA
>JAADGV010000073.1 GCA_013152205.1 Planctomycetota bacterium | reverse complement strand
ACTGGTGTTGGTTTGGCGGGAGCTGGCGGCGGAGTCGATACCTCTTCGACAGGCTCGGGCTTTGCCTTCGGTGCTGATTCCACGACCGCTGAAGCGGGGCTTGCCGGGTCGAGTTCTAGAATCGCAGCACCGACAGCGAGGGTATCGCCCTCAGCCACCAAGATTTTAACGACGGTGCCCGCTTGTGGGCTGGGGACCGGCATAGTGGCCTTATCGGTTTCGAGTTCGATCAGGTCTTGCTCGGCCTGAATAGTGTCACCCTCGCTGACGAGGATCGACAGGACGTCGCCGGACTCGATATTTTCGCCCAAATTAGGAAGAGTAATTTGTGTTGTCATAGTTTTCTATTTTCGTTTTTTTTGCCCGCGAATCGCGCGAATGAGAGAGCTACTTATTTGATTGGTCTAGCTCTAATGTGGAGGTATGGTTAATAAATTTTGATAGGTTCAACGCATTTTGCCATTTACCATTAGGAGTTGTCTCCCAGAGGATGAATCCCATCTCATCCGCCTTACGCAGATCGTTATTTAGTACTGACATCGCCTCTGCTGTAGAGGTGACACGAATGTTGAGTGGTGCAAGAAACAGTGCCTCGGGCGTAGTATCCACTGACTTATCATTCAAAAACAAGGTATCGGGTGTAAGGTAGTACTGTTTTTTTCGGAATAGGAATGCGTAGGATCGGTGTGTTGTTGGATCTGTATGAAACAATGATTTTGCGGATTCGAGGTGATGCTTTACGTCGTGCCATTCTTTCCAACGAACGGATGCAGGAATTGCCCAACATGCGATACAAATTAACCCTGTCAGTAAAAACAATGTTCTTAAACTAAACCGCAATCGAAAACTGCGATCTGCACTACCACTGGCCAACGGGGTTTGATTATTCGCGTTCATTCGCGTGATTCGCAGGCTAGTCTTATCAAAGTATTGTTAGGGGGAGTTATTCTATCGATTGAATAACCACAGAGGACGCGGAGGGACACAGAGGACCAGTGAGTACAAATTATTTTAGCCGTTAACCATCCGGGTGATTCCTTCTTTGAGATGCATGACATTGAAATTGAGTAAAAGTCCGATTCGAAGTTGGCTTAGTTTTAGATAGGATAGTAGCTGTGCGTTGTGAATCGGCAAGACACGTTCCACAGCTTTTAGTTCGAGAATGATTTCATCTTCGACCAAGATGTCAATTCGATAACCAGCGTCAATTTTCACCTGTTCGTAAACTATTGGTAACTCAACCTGAGACTCCGCCTTGAGCTGCCGTTGGTGGAGTTCAAACAATAAGCATTTTTCGTAAGCCGATTCCAAAAGTCCGGGCCCCAGGGCTGAATGCACTTTCATGGCGGCACCCAGGATCTTTTCCGTTAGCTCATTATGAACCATCAATCAATCTCCGTGAACCTCCGTGTCCTCTGTGGTAAATCCTTTCGTCCCGTCAGCAAATGGTTACGCATACAAGGCCGATTGTTTGTCAGGGTCGATGCCGAGTTGCTTGATGGCTTCGGGTAGTTTGTTGGTGTCGAATTTTTCGTGTTTGGCTAGTTGGGTGAGGGCGGCGATCGTGATGCACTCAGCGTCGACCTCGAAGTGACGGCGAAGCGCTTCGCGCGATTCGCTTCGGCCCATGCCGTCGGTGCCCAGCGAGAATAATCCGCCGGGAACCCAAGGGCTGATCTGCTCGGCAAGGACGCGTAGGTAGTCGGTGGCGGCAATTACGGGGGCTACGGCGCCTTCGAGCTGCTGCTCGACATAAGATCGGCGTGGCGGCTTGTCGGGGTTGAGCATATTCCAGCGTTGGCATTCTTGGGCGTCGCGGCGAAGCTGGGTGTAGCTGGTGACGCTCCAGATGTCGCTGGCGATGCCGTAGGTGTCGGCCAGGATTTGCGAAGCGCGGAGTGCTTCGCGAAGGATCGACCCGCTGCCGAAGAGTTGGACCCTTGGCCCGGCGGCTTCGACGCTGGCGACTTGGTACATGCCACGGAGGATGCCTTCTTCGCACCCGGCAGGCATTTCGGGCATCAGGTAGTTTTCGTTTTCGAGCGTGATGTAGTAGATGGCCGTCTCGTTGTCGTCGTACATCCGTTTCAAGCCGTCGAAAACAATGACAGCAATTTCGTAGGCATAGGCAGGGTCGTAAGCACGCACGGTGGGGAAGGCCATGGCGTTGATGAGGCTATGGCCGTCTTGGTGTTGGAGACCTTCGCCGTTGAGCGTCGTTCGCCCAGCCGTGCCTCCCAACATAAAACCTTTGGCCCGCGCATCGGACGCCGCCCAGATGAGATCGCCGATCCGCTGGAAGCCGAACATCGAGTAGTAGATGAACATGGGGATCATGTTCACCCCATGCGACGAGTACGCAGTACCCGCAGCGATGAACGACGACATGGCCCCCGCCTCGGTGATGCCCTCTTCGAGCAATTGGCCATCTTTGGCCTCTTTGTAATAAGCGATTTGGTCGGAGTCGACCGGTTCGTAATGCTGGCCGGCATGGGCGTAGATGCCAATTTGGCGGAAGAGGCCTTCCATGCCGAAGGTGCGAGATTCGTCGGGGCAGATCGGCACAATGTTTTTTCCGATCGCTTTATCGCGAAGCATATCGCCCAGCAGGCGAACGAAGCCCATGGTGGTCGACATCTCTTTGCCGGGGCCTTTGCTGACAAGCTTAGCCATCGACTTTTCGTAGTCGGCAAGAGTCGGCATTTTGGTACTTACCGGCGACGTGCAACGCGAAGGCGCTGGTCCGCCGAGCGCTTCGCGCCGTTCGCGCAGATAGATCATCTCGGGGCTATCTTCGGGCGGCTTGTAAAACGGCGCGTCGGCCACGCGCTCGTCGGAAATTGGAATACCGAACCGCGAGCGGAATTCGCGCAGCTCTTCTTCGTTGAGTTTCTTTTGGTTGTGCGTCACATTGCGGCCTTCGCCCCCTTCGCCCAGGCCATAGCCTTTGATCGTTTTGGCGAGGATCACCGTCGGTCGATCCGTGCAATCGCAGGCAGCTTTCATCGCGGCATAGACCTTTTCTGGGTCGTGGCCGCCGCGGCGCATTCGGTTGAGCTTATCGTCGGAGTAGTTTTTCACGACCTCCAGCAGCTCGGGATACTTGCCAAAGAAATGTTCGCGAATGTACTTGCCGTCGGAAGTGGTGTACCGCTGATATTGCCCGTCGACCACTTCCATCATTCGGCGAGCCAAGAGCCCCTGCTCGTCTTTTTCTAACAGCGGATCCCAATCGTCTCCCCAGATGACCTTGATCACGTTCCAGCCGGCACCGCGAAATGCGCCTTCTAGTTCTTGGATGATTTTGCCGTTGCCGCGCACCGGGCCATCGAGCCGTTGCAGGTTGCAATTGATGATGAAGGTGAGGTTGTCGAGTTTTTCGCGCGAGGCCAAGGTGATGGCGCCCAGCGTTTCAGGTTCGTCGCACTCGCCGTCGCCCAAAAATGCCCAGACACGTTTGTCCGATAGATCGCAAATGCCCCGATCGGTCAGGTAGCGATTAAACCGGGCTTGGTAAATCGCCATGATCGGCGCTAGCCCCATCGAGACCGTGGGAAACTCCCAAAAATTGGGCATCAGCCAAGGGTGGGGGTAAGACGATAGCCCGCCTCCTTCGCTTAGTTCTCGCCGAAAATTGATGAGATTCTGTTCCGTCAACCGACCTTCGAGATACGCCCGGGCGTACATGCCGGGCGACGCATGACCTTGATAATAAACTTGATCGCCTTCATGCCCACAGCACCCGTCGGGACTAGTGTTGCGACCTCGGATAAAATGGTTCAATGCGACTTCGTAGAGCGTGGCTGACGAGGCGAAGGTCGAGATGTGCCCGCCCGGCGCCGCGGGGTCGCGGTTGGCGCGGGTGACCATCGCCATCGCGTTCCAGCGTACAAAGCTTTTGATACGGCGTTCCAACTCGCGATTGCCAGGATAAGGCGGCTGTTGGTCACGGGGGATCGTGTTGTAATACGGAGTAGTCGCCGTAAAGGGCAAGTCGACCCCGTTGCGATGCGCCGTTTCTTCGAGCGCCGCAAGCAATTGCTGAACCCGCTCGGGGCCTTTGCTTTCGAGCACATAGTCAAGCGATTCGAGCCACTCAGCCGTTTCGACTGGGTCGACATCGCCGGGGATGGGCGAGTTTGGCTTGGTTGTGTCGGTGTTGGCCATGATGGCGCCTTATACGGAAGAAGTGTTGAGTTGTTTGGTGTTTATTCGTCCTTGCGGACGACGTTAACTATTTGCGTTTGGGTCGATAAACTTCCGTTGCGAAACCAAGATGCACTTCGCCAGCGAAAGCCAGGGTTTCGCTGAGTGTGGGGTGGGCGTGGATCGAGTCGGCCACATCGCGCACTGTGCAGCCCATTTCGAGGGCGACGACCGCTTCGGCGATCAGCTCGCCAGCGCCCGAGCCGACGATGCCGCAGCCCAACAGCCGATCGGTTTCGGGGTCGATAATCCACTTGGTCAGTCCGTCGGTCTTGCCCATGGCAATGGCCCGCCCGCTGGCCTGCCAGGGGTATTGGGCGATGGCGACCTTGCGTCCTGCGCGTTTGGCCTCTTCGGCAGTGATGCCCGCCCAGGCGATTTCGGGATCGGTGAACACCACCGCCGGGATAGCCACCTTGTCGAATGCAACCGGCTCGCCAGCCAAAACTTCGGCGGCGACTTTACCTTCGTGCGAGGCCTTGTGGGCCAACATCGGATCACCAACCACGTCGCCAATCGCCAGAATATGCGGGTCGGCGGTGCGTTGCTGATTGTCAACCTCGATGAAACCGCGATCGTTGATTACCGCTTGGGTGTTTTCGAGGCCAAAACCCGTGCTGATCGGACGGCGTCCGACCGAGACGAGCACGCGATCGTAGGAGAAGGTTCCATTCGTGTCTGGCCCTTCCATCTGTACTTCGATTTTCTTGCCGACTTCTTTCAGCCCAACAACTTTGGTGTTGAGATGAATATCGGTGAGCAGCTTGCCAAGCCGTTTGGCGAGCGGTTTCACGAGATCGCGGTCGGCACCGGGGAGCAGTCCGTCGGTCAGCTCGACGACCGAGACCTCGGTGCCAAGCTGAGCGTAGACGGTTCCCATTTCGAGGCCGATGTAGCCGCCGCCAATCACCAGCATCGTTTTGGGAACGTCGACAAGCCGGAGGGCACCGGTCGAGTCCATCACACGGCTGGACCCGATGTCGAACATCCCTGGCATGGCGGGAACCGAACCAGTAGCGACGATGCAATGATCAAAAGTGATTCGTTCGCTTTCGTAAGTGGCCGGGTCGCCGCCCTCAAGCTGAAGGGTTTGAGAGTCAACGAAAATGCCTCGGGCGTTGACGATGCGCACTTTGCGACGTTTGGCCAATTGGGCCAAACCACCGGTGAGAGTGTCGATGACCTTCTCTTTACGGGCGCGCATCGTCTCGACGTTGAGCTTCATCTTGCCGAAGGCGACGCCCCACTCTTCCATTTCACGAGCTTCGCTGATGACCTTGGCCACATGGAGCAAGGCTTTGGAGGGAATACAGCCTCGCAACAGACAGGTGCCGCCCAGACGCGAGTCGGCTTCGACAATGGTGACTTCTAGCCCCAAATCGGCGGCCATAAAAGCTGCGGCATAACCGCCGGGCCCGCCGCCCAGTACGACAATTTGTGAATGCATCAACAGACTCTAGACGTAGGAGAATCGAACGAATCCCTCATTTTACCGCGATCGAGGGTTCCTACATAGGCCGACCGTTGGGAATTCAGGGCCAATCCGTTTTTCATAATGCGAAGCATAGTGAATTCACTAGCCCGACGCGCTAGTGTGACATGCTCCTTGCCTAGCTTGAAAAACTGAATGGCCCTGCGGGAATTCACCGGCTTGGACGGGATCAATCCATTGAACCACTATCTGGTCTATCCTGTATTGGCGGGTGCCACTGCCTGGCTTGCCCAGCAGTAGCACCCAGCGAGAAAACGCAAAACGCCCTAATTGGGTGAGGGGTCGATAGTTGCAGGCTGGAGAATTCGAATGCCGCGGCGGTCCCTTCCGCCCTCGAAATCCCAGGACAGGAGTTTGAGGTTTATTGTCTCGTGGACTTTCTGAAGCTGCTCGATTTCTGATTTCAGCATGGCAAGTTGGACTGAGGGTGCGTTTCTGTCTTCCAGCCATTGGAGGTGTTCATCTCGTCGCGTTCCAAGCTGGGCGATTCGCTGTTGAAAGAAGGCAGATTGAACTTTTTGTGCGGGACTTGGTTCGCTAGCCGATTGTTCGATCTCGATTTCAAGTAGTAGTTGCTCTTCTTCAAGTCGTTCGAGATTTGCTTCGATTCGGTCGAACCGCTTGGCGACTAATTGCTCGCGTGCCTTGGAGCTGTCGGATTCGCCGAGTGCCAAGGCTACTTTGTTGTGTCTACTGATCTTTTCACGTAGCTCTTCGGCGATGCTATCGCGCATTTCAGCCAAACGGTCGCGACTTTCATTTTCTGTGATGCGAATGGTTTCGAGGATGGAGTCCACTAACTTCTTGCCGTTGTCGGCTTCTTCTCTGGGGCAGCGAAGAAGTTGAATTTGCATGATGTCGCTGTTTTGAACTCGGGTTACCCTCAGGCTTTGGGACAGCCACGCAAGCGGGTCGGAATGTCTTTTCAGCAAGGAAGAGTCGGCAATGGTTTTATTGGCGATTGCCGGTTTGAGTATGAATTCGCTTTTGAGCAAAATGGCTTGGGTTTGAAAGAGGATCTCTCTTTCTATCTGTTTTGTCTGTTGGGATTCGTTGCCGATTGAACTTGTGCGAGGTGGAGTAAACTGAAATAGAGCGCTGATGCTTACCGTGTCGGAGGAGTCGCTTGGCTCGATTTGGAGATCGAGTTCACTCTTGTCAACCTGAGTGCGCGAGGCCTCGACCTTTGACTGGGGTTGCTGAGGGGCATCATCGGCGGTTGCAGGCTGGAGGATTTGAATGTTGGGGTGAGGGGCCGTGTCTGTAATATCCAATGACTGAAGTTTGGATTTCAGAGTCTCCTGAACTTTCTGAAGCTGCTTAATCTCCTCTGCCAGCAAAGCTAGCTTGACTGGCCGACCACTCATCTCCTCAATTCTCTGGTGGGCTTCAACCAACTTGGCCTCAAGCTCGGCTAGCGATTCCGTAGCCCTCTTTTGTCGCATCCCATACTCAGCCATTGCCTGGTTCAGTTTTTCGTTGGGCGCCTTTTTGAGTTGCTCGCGTAATTTCGCCTCTGAACGGAGACGCTGCTCCTGAGCCACTTGTGCAATTCGTTGAGATTGTTGCTGCATCTTTTTTACTTGTGGTGAACTTTTCCCCTTGGCCATGGACTGAAGCGATAAAATTTGTTGCGATAGTTCGTATTGCTGCTCTTCGTAGTTCATAAGCACGGGATCGTTCTGCAACGCTTCGTCGATTGCTTGCTTGAGGGCAAATGGGCTCTTTGCATCACGTTCCGCGAGTTCTTTTTGTACTTCGATGTCGATAAGATCACTTTTTAGCCTGGTAATTTGTGTATTTAGAGTACGTACTTCACCCATACGCATAGCAAACATCTGATTGGTAATCGGTAAACTTCCATCACCAAGTTCATTGGTGAGTGATTGCTGTTCGTTTACTTTTGTCCGCAGCTCATCAGAAACATCCTTGTACATTTCAGCCAAGTTGGCGCGACTTTCACTTTCTTGGATGAGAATCTCTCTGCGATAGGTTTCGAGGATGGCATCCACCAATTTCTTACCGTTGTCGGCTTCTTCTCTGGGGCAGCTAAAAAGTTGCATTCGCAGAATGTTGCTGTTTTGCACTCTGGTTACCTTCAGGTTTTGGGACAGCCACGCAAGCGGGTCGGAATGTCTTTTCAGTAAGGAAGAGCCGGTCGCAGTTTCACCGACGATTGCCGATTTGAGTATAAAAACACTATGGAGCAGGACCTTCTGTGTTTCATAAAAAATGTCTTGTGCTTGTTTGTTGGTGCTGTCCGATTGGTTGGTTCGTGGAGGCGAAATGGCTATTCGGGCGGTGATCGTAATTGTGTCGGAAGGGTTGTTCCCGCGCAGCCCAGAGACTGCGAGCCCTGCCAAGACAAGAACGACAAGCAGTAGGGCCCGTTTGAGAATCGGGGCGGGACGAACGGTTTGGGAATTTGTTTGACGAAGCATTTTGAGCCTCCCTAGTAGCATGGAAGAGGTTGGGGCAAGAGAAAAATTGGCGAATGGCCCTCGGCGGTTGGATTTGCCGAGCGCAAGTTCGGCAAGGGCCGTCAGATAGGCGTCACGATCGCCCAGGACTTCTACGGCACGTCGATCGGCCGAGATTTCTTGTTCCCAGCGGACGCGGCGTGCGAGCCAATGAACGAGTGGGTGGTAGCTATGCAACAAGAGCGGCACCTGCACGGCGACCCAAGTGGCGAAGTCATGGTTTTGAACATGCGCCAGCTCGTGGGCCAGTACGGCACGAAGCTGTGAGGTCGACCAGTTGCGCCATGACTGGGGCAGCAAGATAACCGGCCTCCGCCAGCCGATGGTCGACGGCATCTGGTCGCGTGGCGACTCGCGTAAAGACACCTTTCGAGAAAGGCTAAATCGGGTTTGCAACTGCGAGAATTCAGCCAAAATCGAAGCGTCTTCAATCGATTTGCTTGTTCGAGAGCGGGCCAGAAGTTCTCTTGTCGCGATGAGCAGCCGCACGAGCGCTGCCAAGCCGACCAACGCTGCTAGAAGTACAAAACGCTTTTTCCACTTTTCGAGTGAATCAACTTGGGGCAAAGGGCTGGCGACGGGCGGTAGCGAGTCGGTTGGCGAAATGAGCAGGTCAGTCGTCTCTCCCGGCGTTGAGTCTACCGGTAAATCAAGGTTTAATTGGGAACTGATGTCGGGCGCATTGTTTTTTTCCAGCGATGGATTGATTGTCGTGGAAAGATGGTCGAGAGGTTTCTGCGGCAGCCAGTTCCAACTAGGCCAAGAGACGACCGCCAGTAGCGAAAGCGTTGCGATAACCGTGAGGCATCGCACCGGCAGCGGCGAACGCAGCGGACTCTGTTTACGCAGCAATAGGTAGAGAGTCGCACCGACGGTTGCAAATAGCGTGACTTGCAGTGCGCACCAACTAAAGCGATCGACGAATTCACTCATGATGGTTTCTCGCGCAGGAACTGTTTGACCAACCGTCGCTCACGGGCGGTGAGTGCTTGGCTTTCCATCATTTGCACCAGCAGCGCCTCTCGCGATCCGCGAAACACACGCTCGACCAAATCACTTATTAGATGGCTCGACACATCCTCGAAGCTGCGAATCGGCACGTAGAAAAAGGGGCGTTGGCTATTGGTTTGTTTCAAGAAACCTTTGGTGACAAGAAGCTTGATAAGCGTAGCGACCGTGGTATAGGCGAGATCTCGTCCCAAATGGGCGAGTCGTTCGCGTGCTTGCATGGCGGTGAGAGAACCATCCTCCCAAAAGACGTGCATCACTTCGAGTTCGCGAGTCGTAAGCTCAGCAGATTTAGGTCGGGCCATGGTTTTCGTGCCAGGGTCGCAGGATCATCGCATTTGGTTCCACAGATTTGGTTTTATCGATTTAGCGAGCACACGTCAAGTCTTCAGCAGGGTTTAGGCAGAAAAGCCGCAAAGTCGCCGGCCCCGGTCCTAGCCGCAAGCGGAAGCTGCAGTTTTTTCAGGCTCTACCGCAGCTCCCGCTTGCGGCTAGCATGAGCTTTGCACTACTCCCCCAGCAAATGCCGGAGGGCCACTTCCAGCGTAGGGTACTGGAAATCGTACCCGGCATCGGCCAGCTTCTGCGGCACAACGCGGGCGCTGGCCAGCAGTAGGGCATCGGCCATTTCGCCGAAGAGAAGCCGGGCGGCGAAGGCGGGCATGGGGAAAATCGTTGGGCGAGAGAGTGCTTGGCCGAGGGTTTTGGTGAAGTCGCGGTTGGTCACCGGATGAGGCGAAACAAGATTCACCGGGCCGGTGAGCGCGGCGGTGTTCAGCACGAATTGGATGGCTTGGATCGCGTCGGCCAGCGCGATCCAACTGAAGTATTGCCGTCCGTTGCCGAGGATTCCGCCAGCGCCGAGTTTGAAGGGCGTGAGCATTTTTTCTAATGCGCCGCCGTCTGGGCTAAGCACGACGCCGAATCGCATATTGACGACGCGGATTTCTGCGTCGCGGGCTGCCTCGCAGGCTTGTTCCCATTGGAGACAGACCTCTGGCAAAAAACCGTTGCCGACGGGCGAGGATTCGGTGAGCTGCTCGTTGCCGCGATCACCATAGAGGCCGATCGCCGACGCGCAGGCGAAGACTGCCGGTTTGCGTTTCAGCCCGGCAATGGCTTTGCTGAGCAGCATGGTGCCTTGGGTACGGCTGTCGAGAAGTTCTTTTTTGTAGGCAGATGTCCAACGTTTGCCGGCAATACTTGCGCCTGCAAGGTGAACGACAGCATCAAGCCCTTCGAGCCGGTCGTGGTCGATTTGGCCGAGGGCGGGATTCCAGTGAATTTCTTTTCGAGGATCTTTCACCGGACGACGAACGGCGCGGACGATTTGGTGGCCATCGGCTTCGAGGGTGGCGACAAGAGCAGTGCCGATCAAGCCGCTGGAACCCGTGACAAGAATGGTTTGCGATGTGGTCATACGTAAGGTCGTTATTTTACGCAGCGGAAGCTGGTGTGGTTGGAGGTTTGGCTGGGGGGGGCGTGGTCGCGATGAGCGACTCGTAGCGGGTCGTTGTCGGGGTCGGTCGCGGTTGCCAGCCAACTGCCTCCGCGACGAACTCGGCTTTCGCCGTCGGCGGGGCCGGTGGGGTTGTTGGTGGGGCTGTAGCCGTAGTAGTCGGGGCGGTACCAGTCGGCGCACCAATGCCACGCATTGCCAGCGATGTCATAGAGAGCAAGCCGATTTGGGGGATAGGTTTTAACGGGCGAGAGTCCGAAAAATCCGTCGTCTCCGCGATTGCCTCCGGGGAACGAGCCTTGCCAGTAGTTGGCTTGATATTGCTGGTTGGGCATCAGCTCGCGTCCCCACGGGTAGCGGCAATCGCTGATTCCGGCACGGGCGGCAAATTCGTATTCGGCTTCGGTGGGTAGTCGCTTGCCGGCCCAAGCGGCGTAGGCCGTGGCGTCGTACCACGAGACATGCACGACCGGATAGTCTTCTCTGCCCATCAGCGAGCTGGTTGGGCCTTTGGGATGTTGCCAGTTGGCGCCCTTCACTTGGTGCCAAGTGCCGGTGAGGGGATCGAACACCCGCGATTCGCCTTGCCGTTGGGCGGTGGTTTGGTAGCCGGTCTGTTGAACGAACTTGACGAACTGACGATTGGTGACCGGGGTTTCGTCGAGCCAGAAGGCGCTGATTTGAATAGTGTGGGCAGGCCGTTGATCGGCGGTGGCGGGGCGAGGACTGCCCATAACAAAAGTGCCGCCAGGGATGTGGATCATGCCGGCAGAGGTTTCGACCGAGAGCGGGCCAAGCGTGTTGCTGTCGGCAGGGCTGCGATCGAGACGTTGCAGCCCCAGAACCACAGGCCAGGGTAAAACGAGCAAGAGTGCCCACCAATATCGTCGCCGGCTTCGTGCCATCGGGTTAAACGTTGGGGGTTGAAACAGGAGGATTGCAAAGTCACAAGGTTCTGTTATAGCCGCGAGCGGAAGCCGCGGTTTTTTTCAGGCTCGACCGCGAAAAGACGTTCTTACTGACGTTTATCCCGATATTCTTTGCTAGCTTTTTCAAGGATGCGTCGTTCGCTCCGGGTGAGGCTGTCTTGCCCCTCGGCCTGGATTTTTTTAAGGATTTCGTCAACCTTTTGTTCGGTTTTCGGATTTGGTTCGGCCGGGTCGTGAATTCGGAGGCTGGGGCGATTGCGTGGCCGTGGGAGCGACCAACGTTGGGGAAGCCAGTTGCTCAACGTCCATTGGTTTCGGAAATAGAGATAAGCGAACAGCGCACCGCCCAAGTGGGCGGTGAATGCAACATTGCCAGTGCGATTGACTGCTCCAAGAAGATCGGAGCCAACAAAGAAGAGTGCGAAGGCCCAGGCTGGCAGGGGAAAGATTCCCCAGATGTAGATCAATTGGCGGGGGTAACTGAGGGCGAACAAAATCAAGACCGCACTAAGCCCGCCAGAGGCACCGAGCATTAGAGTGGGTAGTTGCGTGGTATTGGAAAAAAATTCGGCGGCGTACCAAGCGCTTCCCGCGAAAACGATGGCTACTAGGTAGAAGGTCAGGTATTCGCGGCGGCCATATTTTGCTTCGATCGTACGGCCAAACATCCAAAGGCCGAACATATTGAAGAGGATATGGCTGAAATTGCCCGGGTCGTGCAGAAAACCGTAGGTGAGGAATTCGAAGATTCGCCAGGGCTGAGAGAGGGTATCGTTATGAAGCGAAAATAAGTTGGTTACCCAACCATCGGTAAGCGTTTGAAGCAGGTAAATTCCAGCAGTAAACAGCACCAGATTGGTGGTAAGTGTGCGAGTTCCGCCTAAGTGGATGCCCGGCTTCCAATTGCTATCGTCCTGGCGTCCATAATCTCGGTCGTAGAGTCCCATGACAACATTATAAGGGCTGGAGGAATATTGGCACCAGTGCAAGCTGCATCCCAGGACAATTGCAAAGGATATAGGAACACGATTGCGTCGCGATTTGGGTTTGTAGAAGACTGCTAGCAAAAATCCGGGTTAATAAACCTCAAGGCTCTTCACCACGCTCGCCCCATTCGTTTGGGCAGCCGACAAACACCGTTCTGCGGTTTCCAGCAGAGACAGCGGCGGAAAATTTTTCGATGGCAAGGCCACCGTCGCCACCCCAGCATCAGCTACCCCTTCTAGAGTCTGCAACCCGGCTAACGCCGTTTCAACCACTTGGATCGTCGACTGAGAATGCCGAACCGCCTCTTGCCGCTCGCAACCGGGCAGCACGATCGCCCGTCGGCACGGGGCCAGCACCTCAACCGTCATCCCTTCGCAATCGACCTCACGGCAGGCAACATCCAACACATGAGATATCAACTGTTCGTCCCGCTCGCTTGGCTCGGTTTCGGTCTCAACCTCAAAAAGTACCACACTTAGCGGCTGACGCATCGATCGGCATCGCCCCACAGCCAACGTCAATTGAGCCGCCAGCCCACGCAAGCCCTTCGGCACCTGCTGCGAGTCAGGCTTCGGAATCGGCACCGACGACAGAGAACCTATTTCTGCCGTTTGTTCGTTCTCATCCAAACTGATTGGCTCGTTGCACACAACCGCGGGCGAATGCAAAAAATCGTCGACCGCCCGACGCAGATCGGTAGCATCCTCCAACATCCCTTCACATGCTTGATCTTCAGCAACTTCAATCTCGTTGAGAGCCCCTGCTACCCGCTCGGCCAACTGCGACATTTGCGAATGGGCTTCGGCCACGATCGAGGGGTAGTCGTCACCTTCGCAAAGATCGAGTGACAGCACGTCGGCCAACTGCTCTACCTTCGGCTGCAACGACGCCACCAATTCATTCAGTCGCGCTTTGTCGAGCCCGCAATAGGCTTCGCCTGTCTCTAGCAACTCGGGCAATACCCCAAGCCGACGCTGGGCAACCAGCTCGGCCAGCAGACCAGCCAAGTGCAGTATCCGAGCCAACTCTCCCGCCTGTGTGTTTTTTTGCTTCAGCAGCCGACTATCGCGACGTTCCGAGATCGCCCCAACCAACAGCTCCGGCATCTTCCAATGTTCAAGCAGCGCGGCACTCAGCTCGGTATGCCCAAACCCCATCGACACAACTTCGACCTGTTGGAGGTCCATGCGTTCGTCGATAACACGTCCCAAAAACTGTGCATACGGCTCCTGCAATTCGCCCAGCAGAACCAGCACCCCAATATCTTGCAACAGTCCGGCCAGAAAAGCATCGTCGCCTGGGCGCTGCCACAACTGCTCGCTAATCTCGCGAGCTGCAACCGCCCGCGACAGCGTGGTGGTCCAATACCAGTCGAGCTGATCGCGTGCCACCTTGCCAAACAACTCAGCCGGCAAGCTGAACCCCAGCACCAATAGCTTCAACGGTTTGATGCCCAACAGGGCGATGGCTTGATTCAAATCGCTCACTTCACGACTCAAACCAAACAGCGAACTGTTTACCACTCGCAAAATCTTTGCCGTCAGCGCTGGATCAACCTCAATGCAATCCTTCAGCGCGCGTATGTCGACCTTCGGATTGCCAGTTAGTTCAATCACTTCTGCGGCTATGGCAGGCAGCGAATAGAGCGACCGCGCACGACGGACCATCTCGTCAAGCGTTTTTGTCTTGGAAGAATCGGATTGAACTTCGGTGCTCATTGTCTCGGCTTTGCCTTCAATATCTTTTTACAGGACTCGAAACTATAGCTCACCCCTGCCATTAGCGGCGGACTCGCTAGCATAATCGCCCGCATCGGTACATTCCGTCCACTCCACAATGATCTCGTATGGGGCCACGCCCTGCGGCTCGCTAGAATGCTCAGACACTTCCCTTCGCCATCGATTGCTATCCCCCCGATAAACGATGAACCACCTCAGGACGAACCTGCGATTTTTTCTCCTGACTTGGCTCCTCGCCACGATGCCGCTCTCGCTACACGCCGAGAACGATACTTCGGATCGGCAGACGCAACGAATTCGCAAAATCATCCTCAGCCGCGGCGACAGCCCGACGGCATTAGCCCATTTAATCCAACTCACAAAAGACCTAGAACCCCCGGCAGCAGCCCAACTCTTCCGCCAACTGGCCGACGACTATCTCCGCGTCGGACAGTACGACCAAGCGGGCAACATGCTCCAACAGTTGGCACTTCAATACCCCGAGCAACCAGCCGCGACGGACGGTCTGATCACTTCGATCCTACTCTACTCCAGCAGCGAAGTTTCCCGAACTCAACGAACCTCGACTATCTCAAAAGATAAAAAGTCGTTTGCCATCTACGCCCTCCATCTGGCCCAACAGGCTCTACGAAGAGATTCCAGCGGCCAGAGAAGTCTGAACAATCAAACAGTTTTAGGAAGTGCTGCAAAACAGCAAGACTTGGCCAGCAATCCGGCTCTCGCCTTCCAATGCGCCGTCGCCGCACGGCTAAGCGGCAATCCAAAATCCGCTCTAAGTTGGCTAACGCCACTCAAACACAATACGCGTATGCAACCTTGGAACCACCGCGCCCAAACCGAAAACTGGCTCCTCGGTAATCGCAAAGACTCGTCCCCCAAGCAAACGCTCGCCTGCCCACAAGCAACCGAGCGGCCACACCTCGACGGCCTACTCGACGACCCGCTCTGGAAATCGGCCAGCACGACGCTCCTCGCTTCGCCACAGCAAAACCCACCGACGGCCGCTTCTACGCAAGTTCAACTCACCCACGACGCCAAATTCCTATACCTCGCCATTCGCTGCACGAAACTCCCCAACGTTGCCTATCTGTCTGACAATCGGCCCCGCACGCATGATGCCGATCTTGCCAAACACGATCACGTACACATCCAACTCGATCTCGACCGCGACTACGCCACCACGTTTCAATTGTCGATCGATCACCGTGGCCAAACCGCCGACACCTGCTGGCTCGACGCCTCTTGGAATCCTCGCTGGTACGTTGCCGCCCATCAAGACGAGTCGCACTGGACCATCGAAGCCGCCATCCCTTGGCAGGAACTCACCCGCACACCACCCCAGCCGGGCGAAGCCTGGACACTCGCGATCAAACGCCGCGCACCAAACACCCCTACCCAAACCTGGCCCACCCCCCCTGCCCCAGATACCTTCGGGCTACTCACTTTCGAGTGAGCCTCGCTAAATCACCTAGCGCAGCAAAGCCACATCCAAACAGGTAGGGATTTCTCGCAAAGGCTCTAAGTCGCAAAGGAAAGACAAGAAAAGAGATTGTCTCGCAGAGACGCGGAGACAGCAGAGAAAACTAGAATACTGGTAACACCTCTGCCGTCTGAAGTAATAGAACGCGGATGAACACCGATCAGACGGATTTTCACGGATACAAAAAAAGATTGTTGAAGTCGTAGGGGGGGCTAAAGATCAAAACAGACGGTTGACCAAAATCGTTTTGGTATCTGCGACAATCTACTAAATCAGCGTTCATCTGTGTTCTATTCTGCTGCACTCGGCTGAAGTGTCACGAATACTGTAGCTCTGCCGTCTCAGCGTCTCTGCGAGATCCAATTACCTTACGGAATCGCATGCGAGAGCTTGTAGGGGATGAATTCCCCCCTTCTTTGTGCCTTACCGAGCTTGAAAAAGTGAATGCCCCCCTTCGCAAAAAATTCCGCAATCCGCTTGACATATTTAATTCTATTTCGTTAGAATTAGCAAGACACGAAACGTGGCTCTTCAAAGCCAAGGGATTACACTCCCCTGGGCTTCATTCTCGCTCGCACTAAAAAGGATTCTCCTCATGGCCCGCCCGCCCAGCGCCCATCCCACCGATGGCGAACTCGAAATCCTTCATGTCCTTTGGAACAACGGCCCGACCGGCTTGAGTGTGATTTGCGAAGCGTTGCGTGCCGAACGCGAGGTGGCCACCACCACGGTCGCCACCATGCTCCGTGTGATGCTCGACAAAGGATTTGTCAAACGCCAAGGGGCCGGTCGAACGGCACGCTGGTCGGCTGTCGTCACCCATCAGACGGCTGCCGGGGGGTTGGTCGGCAAGCTGGTCGACCATGTCTTTGCCGGTGCCACCGATCGTCTGGCTGCTCACTTGGTCGAAGGCGGACAACTCAATAACCAACAGCTCACCGAACTCCGCAAGCTGATCGACCAACAGTCTCGCCCGGTGCGTGCCAAGAAGGGAGCCAAGCGATGAACTCGTTTTTCGAAAACTGGGGGCCAGGCTCGTTCGACTCCTCGCTATGGCACCTCGCCGGCTGGACCATGTGTTACTTTCTCGTGGCCGGCACCGCGATTGGCCTCGCCGGCACACTGCTACGGTTTCTTTGCCGCCGCGCTGCGCCCACCCTGCGCTACGCCATCTCGCTCGCCACCTTCGCAACCCTATCGCTACTACCCATCGCCATCGCCGCATGGTTAATTCCCACCACACTCACCACCATCGATTTACAAACCCCACAAATAGCCCCACCCTCCGGGTGGGAAACCCCCGCGTCCCCCAAACAACATACAACACTCCTTCCTTCTCCTCTCGTTGTCGAATCTTCCCACCCAGAGGGCGGGGCTATTTATGCGTACTCAGATGACGGGGCGATCGTGATCGTTCGTCAAGCGATCGCCCATTTGCCGTGGCTGTGGATTTTCGGCGCGCCGATCACTTTTGCGCTACTCGCCACAGGATTGGTCGGCTCCACACGCATGCGCCGCAATAGCGAACCGATCACCACGGGCGTGCTTGCCGACTCGTGCAATCGCCTTCGTAAATCGCTCAACGTAACCCGGCGAGTGAGCATCGCCCTTTGCGACCGAATCGCCCAACCCGTACTGGTCGGCATCGTCCGCCCGCTCATTTTGCTGCCCCCGGCGGCGCTCACTGGCTGGTCGCCCGACGAGCTGGAAATGGTCTTGCTACACGAATTGGCCCACGTCCGTCGGTGGGACAATTTGGTGAACCTGCTACAACGCATCGTCGAATCGCTGTTGTTCTTTCATCCGGTCGTTTGGTTGGTGAGTCGGCAAGTGCGTCGCGACCGCGAAGAATGTTGCGACGCGGTGGTGGTCGCCCACACGGCGAAGCCGCAAGCGTATGCGGAGTTGCTCGTAAACATCGCCGCCGCCACCCCCCCGCCGCTCGCCGGCTTAGCCCTCGCCCGCCATCCACTCACCCAACGCATCCGCCGCATCCTAAAATTAGAGGACGAACCGATGTTAGTCTCACGCAACGCCCTAGGCTCTTTTACACTAGCCGCCCTCACACTCGTCGCCGTGGTGCTATGGCAACCGACAACGACCAGCATCGCTGAAGAACAGGACGCATCAGTGGCTGCGAAAGGGATTACCACAGAGGACACGGAGGGCACGGAGGAAGAAGAACGTACCGCAGAGAGCGCAGGTGAAACAAAGACAAAGTCCCAGAAGCAAACGTTTTTGGGCGGCATATTCGGTCGCAAACTCCGCTATAGCACCACCTTCACTTCACCCTTGTTTGAAGAATACAGAAAAAAAAGAGGGCCGCGGGAATACGAAATCCTCCAGCAAACGCAGTTCGCTTTAATCAAATCTGATTTCATTCTAAAGCCGGTGCTTCAAGACAAGCGAATTGCCAAGCTGCCGATTTTCAAGGAGATCCCTGACCCTCTGGATTGGCTAAGAAACAACCTACATGTTTCGTTCTTCGAAGAGGCGCCGCTCTATATGAATATCTATTTAGAAGCATCTGTCGAGAACAAAGAGGACTTAAAGACGATTGTAGACTTGGTCATCAAACGTTACGACACTGAGATCATACAAAAGCAAAAAACCCTCGCGGAGAGCGCAAAGGCAGCCCAACCCGCTATTCCTGTTTTCCTTTCGCTCGAACAGCAACGCCTCGTCGATTTAGTACGCAAAACACTAGACGTTGAACTAGAACAGCTTGGCGTCGAGGATCTTGCCCGTGTGAAAGCGAGCAAGTTCGAGGGAGGACTGCGGTTAACAACTTCGACTAACGATGCCGGCTTTGCGACCGGTGACCTGCTTCTGAAGGGTGATATTCTCGTAGGCCTGCATGTCTGGCCAACCAAATCGCTCGAGGATGTTGCCGCAATATTGCAGCGAGACGACATTGCGGAGCTTTCGCCGCTGAAATTTTTCGTTATCCGCCGACAATCAACTGAGAACCGACCGGGATTAGCTGGCGGATACGGGATAGACGAAGTCGAGATGATCGACAAGCTCATCACCGGACGCGTGACAGTCAATGTTGATGCGATCAAAAGCAAACCACAGGATAAGAACCAGGAATCCGTGTTGACCGCACCGGTTTTTTCGCCCGCTCCTCAAGACGAATCGAGAACGCTCATGCCACAAAAGATCGCGCCGGGGGATCAACTTATGGTTCGGGTGGAGGGAGAATTTCCTGAGCGACAGATTGATGGTGCGCATCTAGTCGAACCGGCTGGCACTATAGCACTCGGGCCAACGTACGGCCGGGTTGAGGTGTCGGGCAAAACGCTCTCAGAGGCCGAGAAATCTGTAACCGAACATCTAAATAAAATCTTAGCGGAAGTTTCAGTGCAGATTACTTGGGCCTTCGTAAAAAACAATACCGCTCAGAATCAGCCGCCGGAGACGGATAAGTCCGCCCTGCTCTACGACGGCAAAACATTCGACCAATGGCAGCAGATGTGGAAGACGGAACTTAAAACCGAAAAACGGACCGAGTGTATCAAAGCCCTAGCCGCCTTCGGGCGTGCTGGTCGCGCCAAAGAAGCCGCCGAGGCGATTTTGGACGTGGCTGGGGAATATTTTGACTCCCCAGTAATCGACGACAGTGCCGAAGGTAAACTTAAAAATAGCGTTATAAGACTACTGCAAAATCTTTCGACTTCGTCATGGTTTACTCCACTTTTGAAACGCTACGACTCCGACGCGAAAAAGTGGGGACATTTAACCAGCTGGCTTCTTGGGGGTTTGCACTCACAGGACGAACAAGTACGGCAACAACTTCTCAATCTCGCCAACTCCGACCACGGCCTTCGCACTGTTGCTACCAGGGCATTGCTCCAAAACGACCTTGAGCTGAAACACCCAGAAACAGTCGAAGTTGCAAGAAAGGCATTGCAGGGCGAGCATCCCAATATGAGCGTGCTAAATATGCTTAGTTATAGGCATCTCGATCAAGTGCCGGAGCAATTTGACATGCTCCTTCACGAAGATCCTGAAATTCGAAAATCGGCCCGTCGTGTTTTAGTAAACAATAATCGCATTCAGCCACTCATCGACAAACTCATGGAAGTACTCGACGACGCAGCGCAGTCGAAGAAACATGTCTATGCTATTCGTGCGCTACCGTACGCGAATGGCAATCCGAAGGTAGTGCTCTTCTTAATAATAATCGCCGGCGAAGGCGACGAGCAACTTCTTGGTCCTGCGTTATTTTCGCTTACAAAGGTTATAGGAGCAACAGTCGATACAATTTTACCGATGATCGGCAAAGACGCCCTCTCCGAAGACCGAAAGAAGCTTCTAAGCGACAACGAAGCCATGCAAAAACTTGTCGATCAAGAAAAACAGTTCATGGAACAAGACAACTATGGGGCCGGTAGCGGATTCGGCGGGGGTGGAGGGGGTGGCGGCGGATTCTTCTAAACCGGTTTTCCACTCGATTCGACAACACCCAAAGGACCAGGAGGATTGCAAAGTCATGCTAGCCGCAGGCGGAAGCCGCGGTCGAATCTGAAAAAAC
>JAADGV010000129.1 GCA_013152205.1 Planctomycetota bacterium | reverse complement strand
ACGGCGTACTGAAAAATCAAACTATTTTCGATCCCACTCTAAATTCCGCTTGACGTCTAACGGACAATCTTTGCGAGAAATTCCTACCTATTTGGTTGCGGCCAGAGGCTGTGGGTTTCGGACCAGGATGGTCCGGCTATGGGGGGTGTTGGTTGCTTTGTGGGGGCTGTGATGGCTGGGTGGATTGCGTGGCTGTTGCACTTTCTTTCGCTTTGTAAGCTATCTTTGCCGGTACTCTCGATCCGCGCAGAAGTCGGCTTGAGGGACGATTTGTGAAAAACGATTTGTCGAAAACAAGCGGGGAATCTCTCGATGGCAGCGGACGTATCAGGTCAACCCAAGCGGCACGGCTTAGCTTGGTGTTTTGCGATCACGGTTTTTGTTAGTGCGTTCTTGGTGTTTCAAGTTCAGCCGGTGATTAGTAAGGTGATTTTACCCTGGTTTGGCGGTAGCCCCGCGGTTTGGACAACTTGTATGTTGTTCTTTCAGACGGCGCTGTTTGCTGGCTATGCTTATGCGCATTTTATCGTCAGCCGGTTCACCCCAAAGTGGCAAGGGGCAGTTCATCTGCTGCTGATTGTGTTAGCGCTGAGCGTATTGCCAATTAACCCGTCGGCGGATTGGAAACCTATCGATGGATCGTGGCCGACGTTTAGGATTTTGGGCATTTTGGCGAGCAGCGTTGGACTGCCGTATTTTCTGCTGGCTTCGAGTGGGCCGCTGCTACAAGCGTGGTTCGGCCAATCGTTTCGCGGTAGGTCGCCTTATCGTTTGTATGCCTTGTCTAACACGGCTTCGATGCTGGGTTTGCTGACCTACCCGTTTCTGTTTGAACCTGCCTTTACGACAGCCGGGCAGGGACAGCTTTGGTCGTTGGTGTTTATTGTGTTTACGATGCTTTCAGCTTGGCTTGCCTGGCAACTGATGGTCCGTGCGGGGCATTCGCCCGGGGACGAGACCTCGGTTGAAGTTGAACCCGACGTTTCGGTTTCTGAATTGCCGACCGTTGGCCAGCGAATTGTTTGGTTGCTGCTGGCGGCTTATGCCTCTGCGATGCTGTTGGCCACGACGAATCATGTTTGCCAAGACGTTGCTGTGATGCCGTTACTGTGGGTTATTCCGCTATCGCTATACCTGCTTTCGTTCATCATCTGTTTTGATAACCCCCGTTGGTACAGTCGATATTGGTACGGTCGGGCGTTGATCGTGGCGGCTTTTCTGGCGACGATTGTTTCGCGAATCGGCGAGACGCTGCCGGTGGTCGCCGAGGTGGGCGTGTTCTTTGCGCTGTTGCTGGTGGTTTGCATGGTTTGCCACGGCGAGCTTGTTCGCCGTCGACCGGATAAAAGCCACTTGACCATGTTTTATCAGTACTGTGCCGCGGGTGGGGCAGTCGGAGGAATACTTGTTAGCCTCGTCTGTCCGCAACTGTTCAGCAGCTTTTTGGAAATGAATATCGGCCTGTTGGTGGCTTATCTGTTGGGGTTGTATGTGACGGCGAAGACCGAAACGACTTCTCCTGTGGAAGCGAAACCGTCGCGCCGATTGGTTCCGTTTGTGCTTGGCTACGCTGGGCTGCTGGCGATTGCCTGGGGGCAATTCGGAAGTGTTTCTAATTCGGCAGTTGCCGCGTCGCGAAACTTTTATGGTGTGTTAACGGTCCAAGATCGAGAGGTTGTTAAAGAGGGTCAGCCGACTCGCATATTGCGTGAGTTGCTGCATGGTCGCATTCAGCATGGTTCGCAATGGCTGGACGAGGATTTGCGGCATGTTCCGACGACTTATTTCGCGGACGAGACCGCCGTGGGCCAGCTTTTGCGTAGAACGGGTAAGGATCGTCCGATTCGCGTGGGGATCATTGGCTTAGGTGCTGGCACGTTGGCAGCGTATGGCAAGGAGGGCGACTACTATCGCTTTTATGAAATCAATCCCGACGTGGTCGATATTGCCCGACAACATTTTACCTACTTGTCTGACTTGCCGGCTGAATCGGACGTGGTGTTGGGAGATGCTCGTATTGCGTTGGAGCGAGAGGAGCCCCAGGCGTTTGACGTGCTGGTGCTTGACGCCTTCAGCGGCGACGCGGTGCCTGCCCACCTGATTACGGTAGAGGCAATGGAAATCTATCTTGGCCATCTCAAGGAGGATGGGCTGCTTGCGATCCATATCAGCAATCGGCATATCAACCTGTTGCCGGTCGTTGCTGGGTTGTGTCGTCACCTTCAATTGGCCTACAAGCACGTTCCTACTCACATGGACTGGGGAAACGGCAGCGGCTATTGCGAATGGGTCGTGGTTTCGCCGAAGCCTGAGTTGCTCGGGACATTTGTTGGCGATGAGTTGAAAGCTCGGTCGTTTGGAGAAGATGAGGAGCTTCCGCTTTGGACGGATAATTTCAGCAATATCATTGGGGCGCTGCGGTCGCTTGATTGAGGCGGGGGGGCGGGTATCCGACCAGGATGGTCCGGCTATGGGGGCCATCAATCCTGAATTGCTGGGTGCCACTGTCTGGCTTGCCCAGCAGTGGACCCCTGGTACTCACTTCACACTGCTGGACGAGCCAGACAGTGGCACCCAGCGGATAGTAAAGTATTGAGGTTCCGGGGTTGCTCAAACCCTTTGATGGAAGTAGGTTATTGACTTGGACTGGAGTTTGTGAAAAAATTCACAAGCTTGAGTTTTACCCTCCCCAGCCAATATCCCACCGCCTTCTGAGCAAAAATGGCGAGCGTCAGCAGTATTTCTAAGGGACTAGACCTGCCCATCGAAGGCGCGCCTGAGCAGGTGATTTCCGATAGCCCAGCGGTTCGGCATGTGGCCATTGTCGGCGACGACTTTGTTGGCATGAAACCGACCATGGCTGTGGCTGAGGGCGATCGTGTTCGGCTGGGGCAGGTGGTATTTTCTGATAAAAAAACGCCTGGCGTCCAGTTTACGGCTCCTGCTTGTGGGACGGTGAAGGCGATTAACCGCGGGGCCAAGCGAAAATTCGAGTCGCTGGTTATCGCCGTCGATGGCGACGACCAAGAGACTTTTGATTCTTACCCGGACGACAATCTCGCCAAGCTCGATCGACGCAAGGTTTGCGAGCAGCTTGTTGCTTCGGGATTGTGGACGGCGCTGCGAACTCGGCCGTATAGCAAAGTGCCTGCGATCGATAGCGTTCCGTATGCGTTGTTTGTCACCGCCGTTGACACAAGCCCGTTGGCTGCCGACCCGGCGGTTGTCATTGCCGAACGGCCTGGCGATTTTATTGCCGGCTTGCAGGTGTTAAGCACGCTGACCGAAGGTGACGTACACGTTTGCCGTAAGGCTGGGGCTGATGTTCCTGGCGAGGGCAAGGCACCGGTGCAGTTTCATGCCTTTCATGGCCCGCATCCGGCAGGTTTGGCTGGTACGCATATTCATCTGATTTCGCCGGTTAGCCAAGCTCGGACGGTTTGGACCATTGGCTATCAGGACGTGATTGCGGTGGGGCATCTGTTTTTGACGGGGCTCTTGTTGCCCGACCGGATTGTTGCGTTGGCTGGTCCTTTGGTTCGTCAGCCTCGACTTGTCCGAACTCGATTGGGCGCCTCGCTGACAGAGCTGACCCATCGGCAGTTTGATGCGGGCGAAGGCCAGAGAGCCCGTGTGATTTCGGGTTCGGTGCTTGCTGGTCGGCAGGCCCGCGAGCCGGTTGATTTTTTGGGGCGATATCACAATCAAGTTTCGATTCTGGCCGAGGGTGGGCAGCGAGAGTTCCTGGGTTGGATGAAGCCGGGCAAAGATAAGTTTTCGGTCCGTCGCATTTTCTCGTCGGCTTGGCAAGGCGATAGCGACGAGCGGCGTTTCTCGTTTGATACTAGTACCTGTGGCAGTCTGCGGGCGATGGTGCCGATTGGGATGTACGAACAAGTTATGCCGTTGGACATCATCGCGACGCCGCTGTTGAAGGCATTGATTACCGAAGATAGCGAGTATGCTCAACAGCTTGGCGTGCTGGAACTCGACGAAGAAGACCTAGCGCTGTGTACGTTTGTTTGTCCGGGTAAGTATGAATATGGGCCGCTTTTGCGGAAGAGTTTAACGACGATCGAGCGTGAGGGGTGAGGGGTGAGGGGTTGGGGGAATGACGAAATGAGAGTGCGTAGTTTGTAATTGTTTTTTCATTGTTTAAGAAAGATTCATCTGTGTTGCGGAAACTGTTAGATCGGCTGCATCCTCTGTTCAGTAAGGGTGGCAGCCTCGAACTGCTTTACCCTCTGTTCGAAGCGGCTGATACGTTTTTGTATACGCCTGCCGATATTACGCGCAGGGCGTCGCATGTTCGCGATGGGATGGACCTGAAGCGGATGATGACGCTGGTGGTCTTGGCGTTGGGGCCGTGTTTTTTCATGGCGATGCACAACACGGGCTACCAAGCCAATCTTGCCATCGAAAATGGCTTGGGGTCGGCAATCGAGGGCTGGCGAGAATGTGTGTTTCAGTGGCTAGGCCTTGCTCACGACCCGACGAGCTTTGTCGATAATTTTGCCCTTGGTGCGCTGTATTTTTTGCCGATCTATCTGGTGACCGTCGTTGCGGGGGGTGCCTGGGAAGTATTGTTTTCGATCGTTCGCAAACATGATGTGAACGAAGGTTTTTTGGTTACCAGCGCGCTGTTTCCGCTGACGCTGCCGCCGACGATTCCGCTTTGGCAGGTGGCCATTGGTATTTCGTTTGGGGTGGTGATCGGCAAGGAAGTGTTTGGCGGGACGGGTAAGAACTTTTTGAACCCGGCTCTTACTGCCCGAGCGTTTTTGTATTTTGCCTATCCGGCGGAAATCACGGGGATGGCGATTTGGACCGCGGCTGACGGCTTTAGTGGGGCGACGCCGCTTGGGGCACTCGCTTCGGCTTCGGCGGGAGATACCATTACGACGCTGACTGATCTCGGTTGGTGGGATTGTTTTTTGGGATACACGCAAGGCTCGATGGGCGAAACCTCGACGCTCGCTTGTTTGTTGGGTGCCGCGGTTTTAATCGCGACGGGCATTGGGTCGTGGCGCGTCATGCTTGGCGTGGTGCTGGGGGCTTTGGCCACCTCGCTCCTGCTTTATGCAGGCAGCAGTAGCGAGTCGGGCAATGCGTTGATGCAGATGGGGCCGCTTTGGCATTTTGTCATCGGTGGGTTTGCCTTTGGCACAGTGTTTATGGCGACCGACCCTGTTTCGGCGGCTATGACCGAAAAAGGCCGTTGGTGGTATGGCGGTTTGATTGGCGTGATGACCGTGCTGATTCGGGTGATTAACCCGGCGTTTCCCGAGGGCATTATGTTGGCCATTTTGTTTGGCAACACGATGGCCCCGTTGATCGATTATTTTGTCATCCAAGCAAACATCAAACGAAGGATGGCCCGCTATGGCGCGTGATAGCGTTGGCAACACGATGCTGGTGGCGGCGATTTTGTGCGTCGTCTGCTCGGTACTGGTCGCAAGTGCCGCAGTCGGCCTGCGCGGTTTGCAAGAAGCCAACAAACAGCTCGATCAGAAGAAAAACGTCCTTATCGCCGCTGGACTGTACGACGACAACGAGAACTCGCTTGACGAGGTGGATGGAATTTTCAGCGAGTCGATCGAGCCTGTGTTGATCGACCTGGAAACGGGAGAGTTGGCTGACTCGGAGGTCGTCGATCCGGCGACATTCGATCAACGCGAGGCTTCGCGCAATCCAGATTTAAGCCAAGCGATCGAACCTTCGTCGAAGCTCGGTGGGATCAAACGACGCGAGAAATACTCGTTTGTCTATCAAGTGAAAAACGAAGCCGGCAAAGTTCAAAAGGTGGTGCTACCGATTTATGGCAAAGGCTTGTGGTCGACGCTCTATGGTTTTATCGCCGTGGGGGCGGACGCCGATACGGTCGAAGGCATTACTTTTTACCAGCATGCGGAGACGCCGGGCTTGGGTGGCGAAATTGAGAATCCGAATTGGAAGGCACTTTGGAAAGGCAAAAAGCTGTACGACGACCCGACCAATAGCCAGAAAAAAGTTGCCTTGCAGGTGATCAAGGGCGCCGTCAACCCGGATAGTGCTGATGCGGAACATCAGGTGGACGGGCTCTCGGGCGCGACGATCACGGGCAAGGGGGTTAGCCAACTGGTGCGATATTGGATGAGTGAGGATGGATTTGGCCCGTTTTTAGACAAGCTGCGGCAATCGGCCGAGGGAGATTCCGATGGCTAGATCCAAGGAAAGAGACGTCCTTATTGGCCCGTTGGTCGACAGCAATCCGATCACCTTGCAGGTGTTGGGTATCTGCTCTGCGTTGGCGGTAACGAGCAAGCTGGAAACCTCGGTGGCCATGGCTCTTTCGGTGACGTTTGTGCTTGCTTTGTCAAACACGGCGATTAGCCTTATTCGCCATTATATTCCCAGCAGCATTCGAATTATCGTGCAAATGACGATCATCGCTTCACTGGTGATTATCGTCGATCAGTTGCTCAAGGCGTTTGCCTTTGGAGCGAGCAAGCAGCTTTCGGTGTTTGTTGGGCTGATTATTACCAACTGTATTGTGATGGGTCGGGCCGAGGCGTTTGCGATGAAGAATCCGCCGCTGCTGAGCGCGTTGGACGGCATCGGCAATGCGTTGGGGTATAGCCTCATTTTGCTGATTGTTGGTTTTATTCGTGAGCTGTTTGGTTCAGGCAAGCTGTGGGGGATTCCGGTCATGCCCGATTCGTACCAGACGAATGGCCTGCTGTTGTTGCCGCCTAGTGCGTTTTTCCTGATTGGATTGTTGATCTGGGCGTTGCGTACGTGGAAGCCTGAGCAGGTGGAGCACGAGGGATAAGAAAATGGAAGAGTATCTGAGCATATTTCTCAAGTCGGTGTTCGTCGAGAACATGGCGTTGGCCTTCTTTTTGGGCATGTGTACGTTTTTGGCTGTTTCGAAACAGGTGAAGACGGCCATTGGCTTGGGGATCGCCGTGATTGTGATTCAATCGATTACGGTCCCGGCCAACAACCTGCTTTATCAGTATCTACTGAAAAAGGGTGCCCTGACGTGGGTGAATCCTTCGTGGGCGGATGTGGATCTTAGCTTCCTGGCGTTGATCACCTTTATCGGCACGATTGCTGCGATGGTTCAGATTCTGGAAATGGCGCTCGATCGTTTTTTCCCGCCGCTTTACAACGCCCTGGGGATCTTTCTGCCATTGATCACAGTGAACTGTGCGATTTTGGGCGGTTCGCTATTCATGCAAGAACGCGATTACAACTTCACGCAGAGTTGCGTCTATGGCTTCGGTTCGGGGTTGGGATGGGCAATCGCTATCGCAGCACTGGCCGGGATTCGTGAGAAAATGAAATACAGCAACGTGCCTGAGGGACTGAAGGGACTTGGCATCACGTTTATTACCGTTGGGTTGATGTCGCTTGCGTTTATGTCGTTTGGAGGGATGTGAGGGGGGGCGATTATGGCTCGTGCGGAAAAAAATGTCCTACTAGCCCGACGCGCTAGCGAGGGACGAAGATCAAAAAACATCGCGAACTGTAGTCTCTCGCTAGCGCGTCGGGCTAGTTTGTGTTGCTGATGAATGGGACATTTTTTCGAACGATCCGTAGGGTCCGCTGTGCGGACCGAATTCATTGGTAATCATTACACATGGTCCGCATAGCGGACCCTACGTGACAAAAAAACATAGAGAACCCTAAAGCTAACCGCTAAAGGCCCCCCATGCTTGAAGTATTTCTAGGCGTCGTGATGTTCACCGTTGTGGTGTTGGCGTTGGTTGTGCTGATTCTTGCCGCCAAAGCCCGCTTGGTGGCTAGTGGCGACGTGTCGATTTCGATTAACGACCAAAAGACGATCACCGTACCTGCTGGCGGCAAATTGCTAGGGGCTTTGTCGGATGCCGGAATTCTTGTCTCCTCGGCTTGCGGTGGCGGTGGCACCTGTGCCCAATGCAAAGTGGATGTTTTAGAAGGCGGTGGCGACATCCTTCCCACCGAACGGACTCACATTAACAAGCGACAAGCCAAGGAAGGTTGTCGACTGGCGTGCCAAGTGGCGGTCAAGCAAGACATGCGGGTGGAAGTGCCGCCTGAGGCGTTTGAAACGAAGAAGTGGCGTTGCAAGGTGCGATCGAACCACAACGTCGCGACGTTTATCAAAGAATTTGTGATCGAGTTGCCCGAGGGTGAAGAAGTTGGGTTCAAAGCCGGAGGGTACATACAGATCGAGTGCCCGCCCCATGTGGCCGTCTATAAAGATTTCGACATTGAAGAGGAATATCGGGGCGACTGGGATAAGTACAATATTTGGCAGTACGTTTCGAAAGTTGAGGAGCCGGTGACCCGTGCCTACTCGATGGCAAACTACCCGGGCGAAAAAGGCATTATCATGCTGAACATCCGCATCGCTAGCCCACCGCCGCGGCTTCCGGATGTGCCGCCGGGCAAAATGTCGTCGTACATTTTTAGTCTGAAGCCGGGCGACGAAGCGACCATCTCTGGTCCGTATGGCGAGTTCTTTATCAAAGATACCGACGCCGAGATGATCTACATCGGCGGCGGTGCCGGGATGGCCCCGTTGCGAAGCCACATCTTCGAGCTGTTCAAGAATCGCAAAACCAGCCGCAAGGTATCGTATTGGTACGGTGGTCGAAGTGCTCGCGAGCTGTTTTACGAAGATCACTTCCGTGAGATCGAAAAAGATTTCCCCAACTTCAAGTTCAATATCGCCCTTTCCGACCCACAGCCGGAAGATAATTGGGATGGCTACACCGGGTTTATCCATCAGGTGTTGCTGGAAAACTATCTGCGCGACCATCCGGCACCGGAGGATATCGAATATTATATCTGCGGTCCGCCGATGATGAACGCGGCTGTGTTCCAGATGCTTGAGGATCTTGGCGTCGAAAAGGAAAACATTGCCTACGACGACTTTGGTGGTTAACGGGTAGGGATTTCTCGCAAAGGCGCTAAGTCGCAAAGGAAACAAGAAAAAAGGGAATGTCTCGCAGAGGCGCAGAGACAGCAGAGAAAACCAGAATGTTGTAGCTCTGCCGTCTCGGCGAGAGTCTAAATTGCAGGTCCAATCATCCAAAGCCTTTGCTTGTTGCGTAAATTTGAGTCGTTAGTAACCCAGCGCGGCAAAGCTGCAACCAAGCAATAATTTGACAGGATAATCAGGATAAAGTCAGACGCCAGACCAACCCCGTCGATCACCAAAAATGATTGAAGGAACGCTAATCTACGCTAATTTTCGCTAATCAGATTAGCGAAGATTAGTGTTCCAACTCAAATTGATAACTGTTGCAATTCCTTTGCGCCTTAGCGTCTTTGCGAGAGTCCTATTTACAGGCCCAATCATCCAAAACCTTTGCTTGTTGCGTGAATTTGAGTCGTTAGTAATGCGAAGGCTCAACATTCGTTTTCGCTACCTCAGATAGCTGACGTGTTACGACTTTCTGTACTTGGTGCTCTTGGGGCTTGTGAGGGGGGGTTGCTGTGCTTGGGCGTTTTGTGTTTTTTCGGGATGGGCGACTTTCGCCGTTTGTTGTGGCGTGGCCGCCACCGCTAACGCATATGCGCGTGCATTGGGCCGTCACTTTTGTTGTGGTCGCACTTCTGTCTGGTTGCACTCCCAAAGCGCTAACCGTTGTGGCTACTACGGCTGAGCCGACGCTGGTTTCAATGCGTGGCCCGACGATGGGCACGAGCTATTCGGTGAAATGCTGGCGAGAATCGGGCGCCGTCGATGAAAAAGAGCTTCATGCTGTGATAAATAAGTCGCTTGACACCGTCAACCAGCAGATGTCGACGTATCTGGCCGACTCGGAACTCTCGCGGTTTAATGCTTCGACGTCGGAGGACTGGATCGTGGTTTCTACGGAGACCGCGTATGTTGTCGAGCGGGCAATTCACTTTAATCGCATCACCGATGGCGCTTTGGATGTCACGGTTGGGCCGTTGGTTAAGCTTTGGAATTTTGGGCCCGGGAAGAAGCGGCTTGCTAAGCCGCCGAGCGGGGGGAAGATTGCGAAAGCTCTTTTGGGGACGGGGTGTGAGCATGTGGAGGTTCGGCTGGAGCCGCCGGCGATACGGAAGTCGGTTGGGAGTTTGGAGATTGATCTCTCTTCGATTGCCAAAGGCTATGCGGTCGATGTGGTGACCGAGCTGCTTGCGTCGCGTGGTTTTCAACATTCGATGGTTGAAATTGGCGGCGAAGTGCGGGCCACGGGGACACGCTTTGATAAAAAGCCTTGGCGTATTGGCATCGAAACTCCGGCGACTCGCAAGAGCCCGCTGTATAAAGTGGTGCCGCTGAAGGGGTTGGCGATGGCGACTTCGGGTGACTATCGCAATTTTCGCCAATCGGACGGGCGCAAGTACTGCCATATTATCGATCCGCGAACCGGGCAGCCGTTGGTTTATCGGGGGTGTTCGGTCACGGTCCTCGCGAAAACGTGCCTGGAGGCCGACGCTTTGGCGACCGCTCTGCTAGTGATGGGCGACGAGGCCGGGTATGATTGGTGTGTCGAGCAGAACGTGGCGGCACTTTTTTTGGTGCGAGGCGAAGAGGGCATCAGCGAGCAAGCCACCCCGCGGTTCGATGAATTCGCCCCAAATAAAGCGGCCGAAGCCAAAAGGTAATGTCGTGTATTGGTCCACCATTCTTATCACCTTTGTTGTCTTTGCTGTGGCTATGACCGGGATGGCCATCGGGGTGATTGTCAGCAATCGGCGAATCCGCGGTAGCTGCGGCGGGTTGGGCAATCTTCGCTTCGCAAGGCAAGCCGATATGTGAAGGTTGTACGAATCCGTCGCCCGAGTGTCGAGGGACGCCGGAAGAGACGGCGACGGCTTGTGAATCTCATGAAGAGGGTGTGTGAAGTGGGGGGCCGACTAGAGCAGTTCTTTCAATTGTGTAGCCACAGAGTTCACAGAGAACACTGAGATAAGGTTGCTCGCTCCAGTATTTTCTCTGAGACCTCGGTGTGCTCTGTGGCTATGCTTTTATAGGAAATGCTCTAACGAGATCCGTTTTGGGCTTAAATGACCTCGGGCACGGGAAATTTGACACTTCTTTGGGGCGAATTATACTGGAAGGTCTCGCCTAAAGTATAAAAACTGGGGCATCTGAGGCCTCAGCAATCCCTGTCGGCGCACGGCAGGATGGAGCCTTTGTGCATGTGAATCGACGGGCTTGTTCTAGCCTTACGCTGCGCAAAACGGTTTGAGTACCTGACTTCGGAAGCAACCATGGTGAAATTACCTGCCATGAATTTTTCTAGTGTCCTTGCTGGTCGTTCGGTTTTTGTTACCGGGCATACCGGTTTTAAGGGCTCGTGGCTTTGCCTTTGGTTGGCCAAGCTGGGTGCGCAGGTTACCGGTTACGCACTGGCCCCACCTACCACGCCTAACAATTTTTTGGTTTCTGGAGTTCGCCCTTTGTTGGCGAATCATTATGAAGCCGATATCCGCGACTGCGAGGCCCTGACTAAGGCCATGCAGGAAACGCAGCCCGACGTGGTTTTGCATCTGGCTGCTGAAACGGTGGTGCGGCGTAGTTATCGTATTCCTCGAAAAACGTTCGACGTGAATGTGACCGGCACGGCAAGCGTACTTGATGCGGTGAGCGCGCTCGACCGTCCCTGTGTGGTTGTGGCGGTGACGAGCGACAAGTGCTATGCCAATCATGGACAGGTTTGGGGATATCGCGAGAACGACCCGCTGGGCGAACAGGAACCGTACGGCGCTAGCAAGGCAGCCGCCGAGATTTTGATTAACGCATATCGCCATTCTTACTTCCCACCAGAGAAGGTCGGTCGGCATGGGGTCAAATTGGCTAGTGTGCGGGCTGGCAATGTCGTTGGTGGAGGCGATTGGACCGAGGATGTGCTGGTGGTCGACTTGGTGCGGGCTTTGACGGAGGGCAGTGAAGTGGCTATTCGAAACCCTCGCGCGTTGCGACCTTGGCAGCATGTGCTGCAAGCGCTGGATGGATATCTTTCGCTGGCGGCGAAGCTTTTGGAATCGGACGAGCCAAAATACTGTAGTGCTTGGAACATTGGGCCTATGCCTGGCAACGAGTTGCCGGTGCAGGAAATTGTCGAGCGATTTATTAGCGAGTGGGGTAGCGGCTCTTGGCGAGATGCGAGCGATGCGACCCAGCCGCACGAGGCAAGTATTCTGCGTTTGAATATCGACAAGGCCATCTGGGAACTCAACTGGCGTCCCCGCTGGGGAATCGATCAGGCGATACATGCCACGATTGATTGGTATCGCCAACACCTTGAAGGGCAGGCCGATATGCAGGAAGTTTGCTTCGAGCAAATCGCTGCTTACGAGGCTACTGAACCGCAGAATGTGGGCCAAAATATGGAAAGCTTGTCGAATCTATTGTAAAGAGATCCTACTCAGTCAAATGAAATTCACTGAAACCAGTTTGCCCGGAGTTTATGTTGTCGACATCGAACCGCATGTTGACGACCGGGGGTACTTTGCGCGAGTTTGGTGCGAGCAAGAGTTTCGCGATCACGGGCTGAATCCGCAGGTGGTTCAAATCAATACGATTGTGAGCCACGTCAAGGGCACGTTGCGTGGCATTCACTCCCAGAAGGCACCCCACGCCGAGGCGAAATTTGTGCGTTGCCTCCGTGGGTCGGTTTACGATGTGGCCGTCGACTTGCGTCCTGATTCGCCTACCTTTCAGCAATGGCACGCCATCGAGTTGAGGGCCGGCGATGGTCGGATGTTTTATTTGCCTGAGGGGTGTGGGCACGGTATCCAAACGCTTGAAGACCAGACCGAAGTGAGCTACCAAGCAACTGCCGCCTTTGCGTCGTCTGCTGCGATCGGGTTTCGGCACGACGACCCTGCTTTTGGCATTCGCTGGCCCTTGCCTGTGGAATGTCTCTCTGAGGCTGACCGCAACTGGCCAATGTTTAACCCTGTGCAGTCTTTCTCGTCTTCCGAAACGGAGGCGAAACGATGAAGCGTGTACTTGTAACTGGTGCCACCGGTTTTATTGGCCGGCATTGTTTAGCACCGTTGGCTGCCCATGGTTATGAAGTTCATGCGGTTACTTCAAAGCATCGCTTGGGAGGCGATCGAATAGCGACCTGGCATCAGGCCGATTTATTAGATCGAGGGCAGATTGCTCCGCTGCTTGAAAAGGTTGCGCCCACGCATCTGCTTCACTTGGCCTGGGTCGTCGATCCGGGGGTCGCGTATTTTTCGCAAGACAACTTTCGCTGGGTGCAATCGACGCTTGAGTTGACGAAAGAATTCGCACGCTGTGGCGGTAAGCGGATGGCTGTGGCTGGTACTTGCTATGAATACGACCAGACCTACGGCGTATGTTCGGAAGAGCGCACGCCTACGCGTCCTAACACGACTTATGGTACGTGTAAGAATGCGTTACGCGAGTTGCTTGCCAGCTATTGCGAGTCGCTCGATCTATCGTTCGCTTGGCCGCGTATTTTCTTTCTTTACGGTCCGGGCGAGCACCCAGGGCGATTAGTATCGTCGGTGGCCAATGCATTGCTGCGTGGCGAGCCGGCCAAATGTTCGCATGGGCGACAGTTGCGAGATTTTTTGTATGTCGAAGACTTGGGCGAGGCATTGGCAGCGCTCTTGAAAAGCGAAGTGCAGGGCCCCATCAATCTTGGGCAAGGGTCGGCGGTCGAACTACGTGAAATCGTCAGCAAGCTTGGCGAGTTGGCGGGGCGGCCCGATTTGATTCGTCTTGGTGCGATTGCGGCTCGCGAGAATGAAGTTCCTGTGGTGATGGCCGACACTACGCAGATGAAACGGCAATTAGATTGGACGCCAAGATTCGACCTCGAAACAGGGTTGCAACGAACCCTTGACTGGTGGGAAGAGCAGCTCAAGACCGAGCAAACTACGGGGACGGTATGAAATTGCAAGCTGTAGGGTATTTGGATGGGGGTGGTAGGAACGCGACGTGCTTCCGGCCAGGATGGCCGGGCTATGGGGGGTGTTGTGGCTACCGAGGATTATTGGAGTTGACGGATGCCTAAATTTGCCATTTTGGGAAGCGGCATGGCTGGGTTTGGTGCTGCGCATCGGCTCCATGCGGAAGGCATTCGTCCGACCCTGTATGAAATGAAATCGCATCATGGGGGGCATACGGCTTCGCATCGGTTTGCAGAAGGGTTTGTGTTGGATGAAGGCCCACATATTTCGTTCACAAAAAACGAACGCCTCAAAGATCTGTTTGCTGAGAGTGTCGAGCAGGAATACGAAGAGTCGCAGGCGCGGGTGAACAATTATTGGCGAGGGCACTGGATCGATCACCCGGCTCAGTGCAATTTGCACGGAGTTCCCGACGATTTGAAGGTGCAGATTATTTGTGATCTTGCGAAACAGCAGCAAAAAGAGACGGGCGAAATCGAGAATTACGAGCAATGGCTGCGGGCGAGTTTTGGCGATACGTTTGCTGAAACATTTCCGATGGAATACACCAAGAAATATCACACGACGGCGGCTTGCAATTTGAGCACCGACTGGATTGGACCGCGAGTGTATCAAGCGAGCCTCGAAGAGGTGGTGAGGGGTGCTGTTTCAGCCAATGCTCCGGGCGTTCACTACATCACACAGTTTCGCTATCCGAAGCAAGGCGGTTTTGTCTCCTTTTTGAAGTCGTTTTTAGAGCAAGCCGACTTGAAGCTGGAGCATAAGCTCAAACGTCTCGATCCGAGGTTGAAAACATTAACCTTCGAGAATGGAGTGACGGAATCTTATGAGCATGTGGCCTCCTCGATTCCGCTACCCGAACTGGTGCCAATGATTGAGGGCGTTCCGCGCGAGGTGGTTGAAGCGGCGCAGAAACTTGCTTGTAGCGAGGTGGTGGTTGTCAGCGTGGGGATTGATCGGCCTGATCCGCTCGATGCGCACTGGTCGTATTTTTATGATGCCGACATTTGCTTTACTCGACTAAGCACGCCCCATTTACAGTCGCGAGAGAACGTGCCGGCTGGCCATGCTTGCCTGATGGCTGAGTGTTACTACTCAGATAAGTATCGGCCGCTGGATTGCCAACCGAGCGATTGTATCGAGCGGGTCGTTGCTGATCTGCGACGAGTCGGCGTCATTCGCCCTGAGGATAACGTAGTGTTCACGACGGCAATGCACCTGAAATACGCCAATGTTATTTTCGATTTGGATCGAGCGAAGGCTTTGGAGATCGTCCATGGTTTTCTCGAAGAGATTAAGGTTGCCTATTGCGGTCGGTATGGAATGTGGGCCTATATCTGGACGGATCAATCGTTTTTGAGTGGCGAAAAGGCAGCGGAACAGATTTTGCAACACGCTGGAACCTCGGCATCAAGCTGAGCATCTGGAAGCGAGTATTAACATGAAAGTAGTTTTATTTTGCGGTGGCTTGGGGCTTCGTCTTCGCGAGTATAATGAATCGGTGCCCAAGCCGATGGTGCCGGTCGGTACGCGTCCGATTCTTTGGCACTTAATGAAATACTATGCGCATTACGGGCACACCGATTTTATTCTGTGCCTAGGTTGGCAGGCAAAGGTGATCAAGGAATTCTTTCTGGATTGCAACGAGCACGTCTCAAACGATTTTGTTCTACAGAAAAACGGCAAGGTGGAGTTGCTGAATAACGATATCAAAGATTGGACGATTACGTTTGTCGATACGGGAGTCAATGCAAATATTGGGCAGCGGCTGAAAGCGGTTGAACCTTACCTTGAAGGCGAAAAGGTATTTTTGGCTAACTATTCCGACGGGCTAACCGACCTGCCACTGCCCAAGCTGACCGAGCACTTTTTTGAGCACGACTCGGTTGCCACTTGCATGGCTGTGAAACCGAATCTAAGTTTTCATCTCATTGATGCCGACGAGGATGGGTTGGTGGAAAGGCTCACGCCGATGGCTGAATCGAGTCTATGGATGAACGCAGGTTTCTTTGTTTTCAGTTCAGAAATTTTCGATTACCTCGGTGAAGGTGAGGAGTTGCTGTTGGAACCTTTTGAACGTCTCACTGCAAAGCAAAAACTGCGAGTGTATCAATACGAAGGTTTCTGGGCTTGCATGGATACTTACAAGGATAAACAGATTCTTGATGGCATGTGTGAGGAGGGCGAGGCCCCTTGGATGATTTGGGAGAAACCTGGTTCGGCAAGAGCTTCGTCTGCAATCGCCGAACCGAGCCAAGCTGCCAGTGTCTTGAAATCTGCATCATCCACCGCGCAAGGAAATAACCCGGAAACTGTTGCTCGTAAGCGGCCTCGATAAAATCCTATGTACACACCTCAACTCAATAATCTTAAAACGATTCTCTGCCTAGGTAGCCACTCGGACGACATTGAAATCGGCTGTGGGGGTACGGTTCTGAAATTGCTGCGCGAATGCCCTGGTGTTGTGGTTCATTGGGTGGTGCTCAGCAGCGAGGGTGAACGGGCAGGCGAAGCTCGCACCAGTGCGGAGCGCTTTCTTAATGGCTCGTTGAATTCTCGGGTTCTTATTCAAGATTTTCGAGACCGATATTTTCCGGCCCAATATGAGGCGATTAAAGACTTTGTCCACGGCATCTCGGGCGAGGTGTCTCCTGACCTTATCTTTACGCATCGGCTTGAAGACCGCCACCAAGATCACCGACTTGTGTCTGAACTTACATGGAACGCATTTCGGAAGCACCTGATTTTTGAATATGAAATCCCTAAGTATGAAGGCGACTTGGGCCAGCCGAATGTTTTTGTGCCGCTGGAGAAGGATTTGTGCGATACCAAAATCAACATTACTTACGAAAGCTTCGAGTCACAGCAGGAGAAGCCTTGGTTTACTCCTGATACTTTCTCGTCGCTGATGCGTTTGCGGGGGTTGGAGTGTCATTCGCCTTCGGGATATGCTGAGGCATTTCATTGCCGGAAGATGACGCTGTAGCCAAGGACGAAATCAACCGCGGATGAGTTTCGGCCTCGGCTGCGTGCCGATAATTGGCTGAGCTGAAACGCGGCCGAAGACCTAGATGCATATTAACCTAGGGCGGCGGCAAGCTTCGCGATGCTCGCTTGCCTTGCCCTAGGCTATGATGTTTTTCCCCTTTGGGGAAGAAGCAGCTTTGCTGCTTCGATGCAATGTTCATCCACTAAAATCTCTGTAGAACTAATAAAGAACTCCGTACACCCCATGATTAGCACTACTGCAACGTCGCTTTCATCATCAGTGCCTCAGGCCGAGGGGCCGTTGAAGGTTCTTTTGTGTCATAACTACTATCAGCGGCCGGGCGGTGAAGATCGAGTTTTCGAGGATGAGGCGAGTTTGCTGGAACGGCATGGGCATGAGGTTGTTCGGTTTATACGCTCGAACGATTCGATCAAAGGTATGAGCCGCTTGCAAGCGGCCCGACTGACGATTTGGAACCAAGAGACTTACCGCGAGTTGCGTGATCTTATCCGGCGCGAACGTCCTAGCCTGATGCACTGCACAAACACCTTTCCGCTGATATCGCCGGCTGCCTACTATGCTGCTCGCGCCGAACAAATTCCGGTCGTTCAAACGCTACAGAACTATCGTTTGATTTGCCCCGGGGCTCTTTTGATGCGTGACGGTCGCGTTTGCGAGGATTGCGTCGGAAAACAGGTGGCTTGGCCAGCAATTTTGCATAGGTGTTACCGCGACAGCCGATTGGGTAGCGCCTGTGTGACGACCATGCTTGCGACTCATCGTGCCGCCAAAACCTGGCGCAAGGCGGTTTCTCGCTACGTGGTGGCTACTGATTTCGCCCGACGAAAGTTTGTGGAAGCGGGCTTTGACGCAGAGCAGATTGCGGTGAAGCCCAATTTTGTTGACCCCTCGCCAGTGCCAGGCGCAGGTGACGGCAACTATTTTGTTTTCGTGGGCCGTCTTGCTGAAGAAAAAGGAATCGACGTATTGCTCGATGCTTGGTCGAAATTTTCGGGGAAACTCAAGATACTCGGCGACGGTCCACTGGCTGGCAAGGTCGCCGAATTTGCTTTGAATAACGATTCCATTGAGTGGTTGGGGCAGCAGCCGGGCGATGTCGTCCAGAAGGTGGTGGGCGATGCGTCGGCGTTAGTTGTGCCGTCTACGTGGTATGAGGGGCTACCGAAGACAATTATCGAAGCATTTTCGGTCGGGACTCCCATCGTCGCCTCCGACCTAGGCGCTATGTCTGAAGTGATTGAACCCGAGAAGACTGGTGTTTTGTTTGAGCCGGGTAACTCAGGGAAACTTGTTGAAGCTCTTCAATGGATGGTAGAGTCTCCGCAGCGGATGAAATCTATGCGGGGCAACGTCCGAGACGTGTTCGAGCAACGGTATACTGCGGATCGCAACTACAAACTTCTCTTGGATATCTATCGCGAGGCTATTGGGTGCATGTAGTGAATCGGGGTCTCTGTCGTTTTGGTGTTTCCGGCCAGGATGGCCGGGCTATGGGGATGCACCTGGGTCTGCGGCAACTTTTAGCACTTGATATGCTCGGTTGTTTGTTCGCATGAATCTGAGGCCGACTTCTGGTCGGATTGGGTTGTTGTTGGCGTCAAAGTATTCTCGTTGGTCGATTGCGATTCTTTTTCGATTTCTTCCAATGCTGGAAGATAGCCGCCGCCGATTCCCTGCTTTCGCAATGAGGAAACCAAGATGCGTTTCCATTTTGAAACTTGGAGTAGATAACGCATAAGTACAAGGTAGCATCGGGCACGTTCGACGAAGCCCAGGGGATGTCGATGCAAATTGGCCCAATGTGCTTTCAATAGTCGCAAACGCATCAGAGGAAAGCGTCTTTTAGCTTTGGGGTCGACAAACTGCTGCAATTCGGCTTCGGAATTTAGAGAACTGGACGCTTTCGGATGGACGCGTAGTTGGAACAACGTTTCGGGGATCTCATGGTATTTCCCAAGCAGTGCGAGTTCTCCCACCAGAACTTTTTCGGCGCCGTAGATCGATTGAAAGCCCTTCGTTCTTTCGAAAGCATCACGACGAATAATCGCGTACATGTCGAGGCCGCTGTGCGCTAATAAGATGGACTGGAATCTTTGATGAGGTTTGGAGGAAGTGCGATCCGAGCCGTTCGGGTCCAAGAAGCTTGCATCGTTGTTCGACGGCCCAGATAGGAATTGGCCATCGGGCCCGACGTGGGAGTGGCGGCAAAAGCACCACAAAACTTCGGGGTTTTGGTCAAGTGCCTCGACTGTCTTGGCGAGGAAAGTTGGCAGATGGATATCATCGTCGGCTGCCCATTTGAAATACTTTCCGCGAGACAGCTCGAAGACCCGGTTGTAATTCCAGGCGCAGCCTAAATTCTCTTCCTCGCGGTAGTAGCGTACGCGGGGATCGCGGCTGGCGTACCGTTCGCAGATGCTTTGAGTTTTGTCCGACGAGCCGTTGTCGGAGATAATCAACTCGAAATCTCTGAACGTTTGGCCTAAGAGCGATTCGATCGCCTCGGCAAGGTAGAGCCCGCCGTTATAGACAGGCAGACCAATGCTAACTAGTGGATCAAATTTTGCCATGTCAGAGAACCCGCCTGCCGCGGCATTCTTAGGCAATCCGCCTGTCCTGAAATCAAGGAAAATCACCCTGCCGCACAGACTCTAGGATAAATGGGTCTACGGAGAATGTCAAATTTCAGCGGTTACACACATGAGGATTGCAAAGTTATGCCAGCCGCAGGTGGAAGCCATAGCTGAGTTTGTGAAAACCACGGCTTCCGCTCGCGGCTAGAACAGGGTGATTGCAATAATCGCTAATCCGATTTGCGAGGATTAACGAAGAATCGTATTTCGATTCAATTTGAAGTGAGCGACGAATTCGGTCACTACGTCGAGGTCGGTTGCCCCGATAATAGTGATGTATCGTTCTCCCTCTTTCCACGTTGCTGCAAGTCGGTCTCCGACTTGGATGACACTGGTGGGCACCTCGTGGCAAAGGTGCTCGGTGGCGGGCCGGTCGCCAAACCAAGCAGGTTGGTCGAGGGCGTACTCGAAGATGGCAAGCGACTCGCCTGACTCATTCGTGCAAATGACTTGCGTACAAGTGCAGCACGGCATTGTGAGCAAATGAACTTCTTCGACGGAATATCCCGGTGGTAAACCTTTGGTTGCAGCAGGCTCGTAGCCGAGGATATTCTCGGCTTCGGTCAGCGCAATAGGCCGCCCGTCGTACTTGGCCAAGAAAATCTGCTGCGCTTCGTCGGGCCTTTCGATGAAATTTTCAAGGTATGGGGAGAAATTCACCGCGAGCTGATTGTATCCTGGCGAAAACCATGTCTGGTGCATAGCGGTCCCGATTCCGACAGCGATCAGAATGGTTGCCGCAAGTGCGAAGAGCCGCGTAGGGGCATTGCTTGGGGAAATCGGTGAAAAGAACGATTTAGGCTTGGGCGAGGCATGTAACTTTGCCTGCAACTCTCCCCACAAGCGGGGTGGAACCGGTGGATCGATCAGTTGTTGCGACAATACGGATAGCTGCTGAAAGAACGTAAGTTCGTCTGCACACGACGAGCAATCGGTTGTGTGGGCAGCGACGCGCGCAGCTTCGGCTTGCGACAACCGGTTGTCGTAAAACTGAGAAAACCGTTCTTGGACCTCAGAGCAATTCACGTTATGGCTCCCAACCAAGTTTATTGATGTGGTTCTCGGCGAGTTCGATTCGCGAGTCGCCCACGATGGAAGAACCTCTTTGGCTTCATCCATGTTTGCCTACGCCTTTTCCTCTCCACACTATTGGATGCGGCCGGGGGCTGGGTTCTTCGTGATGAAGCAGGCTTCGTATGAGTTTGCCTAAGCCTTACAGGGTTCCTACTAGGTTGGGCTAGTGGCACATACATCTTGCCTAGCTTGAAAAGTGTTTGCTCCTGAGCTGGGAAAAACAGCGAGAATGACCTATGGGAGGTATTTGTGAAGAAACTGGCCCGAGGTGGCATCTAATAGGGTGTGCCGGGGGAGCTGACGCAGCGCCAAACGGCGAATAGGAAAAGGGTTCTCGGCCGGCAATGCAAGAAGAGGCGAAGTGTCTCTTTGTGGCAACTGCTGTGAAAGGTGGATGGCCATGTTCCGCAAATTTTTGTTCCGCAAATTTTTCTTTCTCTGGGCTGCGATGATCGTTTGCACTCTGGTGGTGGGGAGATTTCCCATTGCCTCTGCTCAGTATCAAAGCGGCGACTCGTACGTCTATCCGCGAGAGCCTGCTCCGCGATTGCCAAGGTCTGCACGGCATGTGGGGGGGTTGTTTGGCAGTCCGTATCGCAACGATCGCGTGGTGGCATCGGGCTTGCCGGTCGGACGAAATCTTCAGACGTACTATGGCGGCGCTCTCCGGCAATCTGCTGGGAGCAATCCGTTTGGTTACCGACCGATTCAAAAACCTTTTTCCAACATAACCCGGTACCGTCCTCTCCTTACTTCGCGAGAAGCGGCGCGTATCGAGGTTTCGAGAGGTCTTTGGCTCTGGTAACCCCTGCTGGCTAGACCTTTTTGGGTTTCTTGGACTGGAGTGTCTTGCCTTTTCTTTTTGCAAGAGTGTTTTGTGGGGAGGATGTCGTGGCCGACAACGCTAACGGATCTTCTTTGGGGTCAAGCGGCTCTCGGGAACGTAGAGAGGCAAAGGAAGTTGCCTCGATTCGGTGTGCGAAATTGGCAATTTAGTTTGTTCGAATACGGATGTGAAGAAACGATCTTAAAGCGGCATCTAAAAGACCAGAATACGACAACCGCTTGATTGCCTTGCGTATGGACGGGGCGGTCTCGATGAAGTGTTGTAGCTCGATTACGCTCGATTTAGAGAAAGCCCAGTCCGAGCACAATGCGTTATTGCGATCGTTGGAGATAAAATCGAAAAAAGATTAAATAGACGAAAAAACCGAAGTAAGCATGTTCGACAAGACACCGTGGAAATGATGATGTAGGTTACCGGGCGCAGCACTGACTCATCTCTCCTACGGAGTCGGTGCTGCTTGCCCACGTTTTTGTTCGTTGCCGTGAATTTGTTAGGAGTGATTTCGAATGAACAGCCTCATCGATTTTGCCAAACACCTGGAAGAGCAATTGGCAGGGGCGGATCGCGAGCCGCATTGGGCTCCTGGCGAAGCGGATCGCTACATGGCGGAAGTCTGCGATCGTCGCCGTCGTTTTGAGGAAGTTGCTACGCAGCTTAACGAGACCGTGATTCAGCCTCGTCTCGAAACATTTGCTAGCTATTTCGTTAATGCCAACCTGACAAGCAATGAGTCGATGGGGCATTGTGAGTGTTGGTTTGGATACTGCGAACGATTTCCGACCAGTACCAAAGTTGCCTTTACCATCGAACATGATGTCCGTTTTGAGAACGTGGCTGTTTGCTACGACGTCTCGATGACGCCGCTTTTTATCCGATTCAACGAGCATGATCGCTTGACGTTGCTACTTGATGAGGCAAGCGAAGACCGTGTAGCAGACTGGGTCGAAGAGCGACTGTCGGAGTTTCTGGATGCCTACTTGCGGATCGATCGCGGGGGCGAGGACTTCGAGGACGAACCGGTCACCGATCCCGTCTGTGGAATGCGGATTCAGCGAGCTTCGGCTGCTGTCAGCGATTCTTATTGTGGACACCCCTATTTCTTTTGCTCGAAAGATTGCCTTGCGAAGTTTCAAGAGGATCAGTCACAATACGTACAAATCAAGACGGTGTAACAAATCAAAGTGAAAAGAAGGGAGCCTGGGAATAGACGCGGGCTTTGTCGTGGATGCTGTTTTCGCTTTGAGTAACAAAACAACTTTTAGGAGGATTTACGATGACTTTTTCTAAGCCTTGCCATTCAAGCCGCTGCCCGTTGATGCTTGCTGCGTTTTCTTTTATTGGCATGTTGGTGGTAGCGTCAAGCGGGGCAGGGCAGGAATCGGCAGACAATTCGTCGCTTGCTCAACAATTGCAAGAGCTGCAAGTGAAGGTCGCCAATTTAGAAGCGGCGTTGAAGAAAAATCATCAGGCACCAGCGATGGCTGACAAAAGCGCGATGAAGATGGGCGGTATGCAGGGAGGCATGCCGATGAAAGGCAAGATGTCTGGGATGGGTATGTCTAGCATGAGCGGCATGGGAATGATGGGCGGCGGAGGCATGGCGATGATGGGCCAGATGAAGGGGATGGGGCAGATGCAAATGGCGACGGCGCTACCTGGTTTTGCTGGCGCATCGCACATCTACCACATTGGCTCGACGAATTTTTTTCTTGACCACCCGCAACATATCACGCTTTCGCAAGAGCAGCAGACGAAGTTGAACCAGATCAAGGAGAAGTCGCTTTTGGGGCAGGCTACGATCGACCGTTGGGTTGCCGAGGCAGAGCAAGAGCTGTGGGTGCTCACCAGTTCGGATGTGCCGGACGCGACGAAGATCGAAGCGAAAGTTCGCGAAGCTGAGAAACTCCGCGGCGACAAGCGAGTCGCCTTCATCCGCGCGGTGGGCGAAGCCGCCCAGGTGTTGACCGACGAGCAACGTCAAACATTGGTCGGCCTGTTGCCGCCGGATCATAGCGCGACGGGTGTGGGCGATCCGAATTAGGTAACCAGACTCAAACTGTAAAGGAGCCCGCGAATAGCTGCGAAAGAGCGGGTGCTCCATTGATAGAGATGGGACTTTCGTATTTTATTGGTGTGCGCATCAAGAACTTTACATGGCCTTAGCATTCACTCGCTAAATCCGGCATTCCCGTTGGTCGGCCTGTCGCTTTCCTGGCGCATACCTCAATAACTAGCGCAGAAAAAGGGAGGTGCGTGATGAATGCCAAACCAATCGTTGCGATCATCTATTTTGCTGCGGGGTGTCTGGCGGCAACCGTGCTTTTTATGTCTTCTGGGACTGCTCAAACGGATGCAAGCAACTCACTGTCGGACGAGAATATTTTCGTCCGCTATGCGAGAGCGTATTCCCAGTTGGCCAAGGCTGATTTAGACATTGCGTTGGATGTGAACAAGCGGATCGGTGGTGCCTATTCTGAAAATACGGTCCAACGATTGCGGAACCAAGTTGAGATCGCCAAGGCGAAACTCCAGTATGAGCTTGGTGGCGACGAAAGCAAAAAGTTGCATGACATTCATCTCCGAGAACTCGAGGAGGCAAGCAAGCTGGCTGAGCTGAATCTGTCCAGTGCGATAGTGGTCAACAAGCGTCTTGCGGGAACGGTTAGTGAGCTAGAAATTCGGCGACTACGGTTGGCCGCGGAGGTCGCCAAATTGGCGGTTGCCCGAGGGCGCGACCCTGCTGCTGTCAGCACGCCCTATGCCCATCTGCAATGGCAGTTGGACCAAGTGCGAAGCGAACTTCTGTGGCTTCAGATCCGCGCAGACAAGCTGGCGGCGAGCCGGTAACACCCGCGTGACACGGGCAAATCCGGTTTTGACGTTGTCGCTGAGTTATCGTACAATTGGCCTATCTAAATAGGGGTCGATGGCGATAAAACAAAGGTGCGATCTATTTTTTCGGTTCTTCAGCCACTAAAAATACCCGAAGAGCCTGTTTTTCCAAGCAAGCAAGAGAAGACGTTGATGGCACTTGAAGCACGATCGATAACACGGCTGACTTTTTCGCGGCTTGCTGGCGTGTCGGTTTGTTTGTTTGCTCTTGTTCTCATGCCGCTTCCTCAGTTTGCGCTGCTGACTTGCATGGAGACGGCAGAAGGGGAGTGTCCTTGCCATGGGGATGGCGAGAGTTCGGCGAAAGAACTGGTGGTTAGCTCGACAACACGTCGTCGTGCAAACGATCGCCATCGTAGCAACTTCAGTTGGTCTCGTTCAACAGATATCCGACTTCATCAGATCGCTTCCTATGCGGGACGTCTCCCGTCGATTGTTGGACACCGGCTTGCGAATGGCCTCCGTGCGCCGCTTCTAACTTAGCCTGTTGCGCCTTGATGCTGCCCGCTGGTCGCATTGCATACTCGCTAAATGTATTCCTTTGACTGCTTTGTCAGTCAGTTTTCACCTTTCTCGCCAAGAGAGAGCGGCTGTGGTTTTTTGTAGGCTTCTTTTGGCCTACGGATTGAGTTTTCAAAAAACCGCCGCCTCAGACCATAGAGGTACTACACATGCAGAAATTAGTTGATGGTATTCATCAGTTCCAAAATGACATTTTCAGTTCCAAGCAACGTCTCTTCGAGCATTTGAAGGATGGTCAACAGCCGTTGGCCTTGTTTATCACCTGTTCTGATTCTCGTATCGATCCTAACTTGCTTACCCAGACTGAACCTGGAGAATTATTTATTCTAAGGAACGCTGGGAACATTGTCCCGCCGTATGGAGCGGTCGAGGGTGGCGAGTCGGCAACGATCGAATATGCGGTGGCTGTGTTGGGGGTCAAAGACATTATTATTTGCGGCCATTCGCATTGTGGAGCGATGGGTGGTTTGCTCGATCAGCCGCAGCTTGCGAAGCTCCCTGCCGTTCGGTCGTGGCTGCGTCATGCAGAATCCACGCAGCGGATTATCGACGAAAACTACGCGCACATCACCGATGGTCCTGCTCGTTTAACCGCGACGGTCGAAGAAAATGTGCTCGTCCAGATCGAGCATCTGCGAACGCATCCGACGGTTGCCGCAGCCTTGGGTCGCAAAGAGCTGAATATCCATGGGTGGGTGTATAAGTTCGAAACGGGGCAGGTCTTTGGCTATTGCCCGAAAGATGGGCAGTTCCAGCCTGTCGAAGGAACGAGTTTTGCGACTCCCTCGTCGACCCGAGAGTTGCCCCCCATCTAGTGCATTTCCTTTAATTATGTAGCCACAGAGTACCCAGCGCGGCAGAGCCGCAACCAAACAGGTAGGAATTTCTCGCAAAGGCGCTAAGTCGCAAAGGAAACAAGAAAAAGGAATGTCTCGCAGAGGCGCAGAGACAGCAGAGAAAACTGGAATGTTGTAGCTCTGCCATCGCAGCATCTCTGCGAGATCCAAATTTCCTTACGGAGCCGTGTGAGCTTATAAGGATTGATTTCTCGGCTCTTTGCGAGAGCCCTAATTTGCTCAACCCCAATCTTTAGCGTTGACGAAGCACTAGATTTACGTGGTGCCCGTTGTGTCGTAGTGGTTAACTTGCCCGTATGCTGTAGTACTAGCGATTCATCCAGCCTTGCCTAACCATTCTTTACGGAAATACACATGAATAGCGAAACCAATACAGCAACGGAAAAAAAGGCAGCAGGACCTGCTGGTATGTTCTCTGCTCCGAAGCCGGACTTCCTGGCCTCGATCGTTGTTTTTCTTGTTGCTTTGCCGCTTTGTATGGGAATTGCGATTGCGTCGGGTGTTCCGGTAGCAGCGGGGCTTATCACGGGAATCGTTGGCGGGCTTCTCGTTGGCTGGATTGCAGGGGCTCCGCTTCAGGTGAGCGGCCCTGCCGCTGGCCTGACGGTGATTATCTACGAATTGGTACAGAAACATGGGCTGGAAGTTCTTGGCATGGCCGTTTTGGTTGGTGGTGCTTTGCAGTTGCTTGCGGGTGTGCTGCGCTCTGGCCGTTGGTTCCGAGCCGTCTCGCCGGCGGTCATTCACGGCATGCTTGCCGGAATTGGCGTATTGATTTTGTCGAGCCAGTTTCATGTCATGGTGGACGACACTCCGAAGGGCAACGGCATCCAAAATTTATTGTCGATTCCCGAAGCGATCCAGAAGGGGTTGCCGATACCCGACTTGGGCACGGTTGCAGAACGAAGTTCTCGACGCGACCTACTCAATCAGTTCGGGGCGTTGCATGAAGAGCAGGTGCAATTGCGAGAGTTGGCAGCCGAGCAGATTCCTGCAACGGCGATGGCTCCGGGACATGATCATGAGGTCCACCACTCGGAAGCCTCGCTTCCGGATGCGTCGCAACTTATGCCGCTTGCGATATGGCAGAAGGAGTTGTCCAATCGTTTCGTTGTCCTTGCGAAACAATTGGAAGAGCAGGGTGTCTCTGAGATCGTGCGCGATCCTGCTCGCCTGAAAGAGGTTACCACAAAGCTTTTAGAGCAAAGCAAAACGGCCCTCGACGATTTGGTGGAAGGGAACGTAGGAAGAGTGCGCGCCTCGCAGGCAGAAGTTGAGCAGGGTTTGAGGACAGTTCTAGGCGAACTCAAAAATCATGATTGGGCAGCCAAGATCGGATTGCTGACGATTCTAGCACTTATCTGCTGGAAAGCATTTTCTCCGGCAGGGCTCAAGCTGGTTCCTGCGCCGCTGGTCGCTGTGGTGATTGCCACTGCTGTAGCCACGATACTGAAACTCCCGATACTTTATGTGGAAGTGCCAGACAACTTGTGGAGCGAAATCCACCTTCCTTCGCTGATAGTTCTCCAATCGATTTCGCTGGGCGTCGTTTTGCAGGCGGGTATCCTGCTGGCGGTCGTGACTAGTGCCCAGACGTTGCTTACGGCCACCGCCGTCGACCAAATGCAGCCTGGCACGCCTACAAACTACGACAAGGAACTCATCGCGCAAGGAGTTGGAAATATCATTTGCGGCATGTTGGGCGCGTTGCCTATGGCAGGTGTCATTGTGCGAAGTTCTGCGAATATCGAAGCCGGCGCAAAGACACGCCTCTCGACCATTCTGCACGGCCTGTGGCTGTTGGTTTTTGTGTCGCTGCTGGCCTTCATCCTTCGTATGATCCCCACAGCCGCTTTGGCGGCCATGCTTGTCTACATTGGCTACAAACTTATCAACATCCAGGTGATCCGAGAGTTGTGGAAGTATGGTTGGGGAGAGGTTGCCATCTATGCCGCCACCATCACGGCAATTGTTTGCACCGATCTGCTGACCGGCGTGATCACTGGGGTCTGTCTGTCTGCGGCAAAGCTTCTGTATACTTTTTCGCATTTGGTCGTGGATTTGGAGGTCGATGAGGCAAATCGAAAGGCGACCCTGAGCCTCAATGGAACGGCGACGTTTATTCGGCTTCCGGTGCTGGCCGAAGAGTTGGAGCGGGTGCCTGGGGATGTGGAATTGCACGTAGATTTCGGGCAACTTAGTTATATCGATCATGCATGTCTTGATCTGCTCAAGAATTGGGCTAAACAGCATGAAGGCAGCGGTGGCACACTGGTCATCGATTGGGAATCGTTGCATAATAGCTTCTATCAAAAGAAGGATATTGGGCCCCAAAATGAATCGCAACTAGAGGAAGTTAGTGCGGATGGATGAGAAACAGGAAACCCTGCTGCGAGAAGAGATCGCGTCTCTCGGTGAAATGCTTGGCGACACGATTCGGGAAATTGCGGGGGGGGATTCCTTGCAGATTGTCGAGGATCTGCGTCGGCTTGCTTGGGACGGTCGAAGCGGGCGACATGAAACCGGACCGAAGACGGCTCAGTTCATAGCCTTGCTGAGCAATGGTCAGCTTCGGATGGTTATCCGCGCCTTCAGCATTTTTCTCGACATCATGAATCTTTCTGAGGATCGCCAGCGTGTGCGAGTTTTGCACGAACGCGAGCGAAACGTTTTCCCCAAGGCACGTGGCGAGTCGATCCGCGAAGCAGTGCAGCGTTTGAAACTGGCCGGTAGGCCGATAAGCGAGACGCAGCAGTTACTTGATCAGTTGCACATCGAGTTGGTTTTCACCGCCCACCCAACGGAGGCGAAGCGCCGATCGGTTCGTGGCAAGCTGCGAAAGATCCGCGAATTGCTAAGGGATTCTGACACCGATCAACTCCCGGAAAAACGAGAACGAACACAGCAACTAATTCGAGCCGAGTTGGCCAAGCTTTGGCAAACCGATGTCATTCGCCCTTGGCGACCCTCGATCATACAGGAGGTTCGACGGGGCCTTTCGATCAAGCCGGTGCTTTGGAAAGTTCTCCCCCAGATCATGCGAGAGTTTCGCGGTTCGTTGTCTGAAGCGTTTCCCGAAAATCAGTTGCGGATTCAACCCTGTGTGACGTTTGGCTCCTGGATCGGCGGCGATCGTGATGGTCACCCGGGGGTGACGGCAGAGGTTACCGAGCAAACGTTTGTTTGGCTGCGTCATGCGGCTCTCGATTTCCATTTGGCAACCTGTGATGAACTATTTGATTCTCTCACCCTGTCTCAGCGTCAATTGCAGCTTGGAGATACTCTGAGCAATCCTCTGTCCGCAGCTTTCCAATTATGGCCGCATTTGGAGAAAGAAGTTTCAGGGATTGCGCTAGACGAGGAGTGTCGTCGCTGGATTGGTGTAATCCGCTGGCGTCTACGGCAAACACAGTTGATGGGTATCGATGGCGACTTAACCGAAGGTGCTTATGCGTCTCCGTCGGAATTGGCTGGGGATGTGTCGACGCTCCTTGATGCGGTCGAACAGTCGCCGGGTGGAAAGCTTTTTTCCGAGGAGATTCGAACTTGGCTAGATCGGAGTCATATTTTTGGTTTTCATTTGGCGCGACTTGACGTTCGGCAGGACGCACGCCAATACCGAGAGGTATTGAACGAACTCTTGCAAAAACTCAACCTGTGTGCCGACCCCGAGGCACTGGATGAGATTGAGCGGCAAAAAATTCTGCTTAGCACTCTCGGCGAGAGGGTTCATGCGGCAGACCAGGAGAAAATCGAGGGGCTTTCGGAAACAGCTCAAGAGACGCTCGATCTTTTTCGACTCTTGCATCGAGTTGTGAAGTCGTTTGGGCACCAAGCGTTGGGCGGACATGTGATTAGTATGACGAACGCCCCGAGCGACGTACTCGCCGTGCTCTGGCTATGGCGATTGACGGCGTCGGATGCGGCCGAAGGCGACCCGCTTGCTCATCTTCCGATCGTTCCGCTGTTCGAGACCATCAACGATCTGCAACAAGGGCCAGCCATCCTCGCCGACTTACTCGATATTCCGGAGTACCGCGAACACCTGCGTCAGCAGGGAGATCGCCAAATCGTGATGATTGGGTACTCGGACAGCACGAAAGGTGGCGGTTACCTTTCGGCTTGTTGGTCGTTGTACGAGGCGCAACAAAAACTCCATGCGGCCGCAGCGGGCTATGGCGTGGAGTTGACCTTCTTTCATGGCCGCGGAGGTTCTTTGGGCCGCGGCGGTGGGCCTGCGGCGAGAGGTATTCTTTCGTTGCCAGGTGGAACTTTCCATGGGTCGCTTCGGCTGACGGAACAAGGCGAAGTGCTTGCTGATCGTTACGACGATCCGATCATCGCCCATCGACACCTAGAGCAGGTGGTGTGGTCGTCGCTGCTTGCCTGCGGCGAGCCCTCGACTCCCGACCGGGAAGACTGGGTGGATATCATGGCGAAGTTGTCGGATACTTCGTATCACAAGTATCGCGAACTGGTCGAGCAACCCGGCTTTGTCGATTTTTTCCGGCAAGCCACACCGATCTCTGAGGTCGAGCAATTACCAATCGGCTCGCGTCCTTCCAGACGCCGTGGCGGCGGTAACCTGGACGACTTGCGTGCCATTCCTTGGGTTTTCTCTTGGACGCAATGCCGCTGTCTAATCCCTGCTTGGTATGGATTCGGAACCGCAGCGGCTGAGATTCTTGAGGACGCAGAATTGCTCCAACTTCTTCGTTCGATGTATCGCGATTGGCCCTTCTTTCGAGCGACCGTCGACAATGCGGAGCTAGCGTTGGCTAAAACCGACCTTGGTATCGCTGGGCAGTATGCAGAAATGGCAGACGATACGGAGCTCCTTGCACGGATCGAAGCCATGATTGCCGAGGAGTTTCACCGGACTCGTGATGCTATTCTCGCAATCACCGAGAACGACGAATTGATCGATGGCACGCCGTGGCTCAAGGAATCGATCCGCATGCGAAACCGGTACATCGATCCTTTGAATCTAGTTCAGATCGAACTTTTGCGCCGATCGCGAAGTTGCTCTGACAGCAACGAGGAGCAGGCCGAAGAGCTGCGGCATCTGATACGTTTGACTATCAACGGGCTTGCCTCGGGGATGCGGACAAGTGGCTAGAGTATTTGTCATTTGAGTGTTCCGTTCCACCGAGACAGTGGTACTATATGGTCGTACCTTTTTCTGTTTGCAAAAAGTGTTCTACGGGATGATGCCGTGGCCGACACCGCTAACGAATCTAGGCTAGTTCCTACTTGGCTTTAGGAACGAAAAGTTCATCCTCCACAACACGACTGCTGCCGGGTTTGATTCTAAAATAGATCCACTCACCGCCCGGGTCAGCGAACTCGGTGAGCGTTAATTTCAAGTCGGGCTTACTACGGTGGCCAGCGGGGCCGAGAGTCCACCATTGCGACCAGCCATCGACCGTGGCAGCTTGAAACTCGACGCCATCAACGACCTTGGGCGGCTCGGTTTTCAGCGTGTCGGGATCAATGGTGATTCGGTACCGGGTTTGTGGAGGAACACGACGGGACATCGCCTCGTTGTACTCGGGATTGATCGCATAAACAGTCGGGCCGCGCATGACCGCGTAGGTACCCGACTGATTTTTCCGTCCCTTGACGACATGCCAGTCGAACGGAAATTTGACTCGGACAACATCCCCTTTTTTCCAGTTGCGAGTGATTTTATAGTACTGTCCGCCAACAACATCTTCGAGCAACTCATCGTTCACATAAACTTGAGAAGCCTTTTCACCACACCAGGAAGGAATACGTAACTGAACAGAAAAATCCATCGCCTTTTCTGGGTCAATCGAAATAGCGGTCGTGGCGGCAGAAGGATAGTCGGTCACCTGCTTAACCCCAACCTTTGTTCCATCGGAAAGCACGACCTGGCCTTCAGAGGGAATATATTGATCGACAATCAGGCCCGGCTCGTCATTCTGCGAGTAGTAAATCATGGTCGAAATCTCCGGCATAATTCGCCGCAGGTTGTTGGGACAACAGTAAGTTTCCTTTTCATAGTATTTTCGCGGCCCTTCAGCTGGGGTGAAGTAGCGCAATCTACGCCCGTCTGGCGATTGAGACGCCTTCAGCGCATTGTGAATAATGCGCTCATTCATATCACCATAGATAGAACGTGGTTCGATGAGCATACACTCAGACAAAAGCCGCAACATGTAGGCAGTTGCACAGCTCTCCGCCGATTTTCCATTGCACTCCTGCGTACTGTGCCATTGTTCAAACAGCGACACCCCACCAGTGGCAAGCATACCATCCCCCTCTGAAATGAAGTGGATCACCTTGTCTGTGGCCTTCAGTAAATTGGGGTCTTTGGTTATGCGATAGAGGTATAGCTGTTCGAGGTTATGAGAAAGATGCGTATAGGTATGTGATTGAATCGCGGGATCCCAGTGCGGAACTTCCAGGGTGTTGTTAACAAAATCCAAATACTTTTTGTCGCCGGTGGCCTCATACAGCCAGATCATAGCGGTCGTCTGGCCAAGAAAGTGAACTTTCCACCAAGCAATCGACTTATCCTTGCGCTGGTCGAAATTGGCAAGAAGAAAATCGGCTGCTTTCTTCGCAACTTCAAGGGACTCTTTGTTTCCATTGATTAGGTAGTCTTGAACAAATCCTTGGGTGATATAAGAAAGTTCATGCGAAGACCACTGCTCGGTCATCCGCTTAGGAATTGAAACGCCGTTGAAAAGTCCGATATACCCATCCTCGCCCTGTGTCTCTGCCAAGGTACTCAGGACGTGGTTTTTCAGCTTGCTCACCTCAGGTTTTCCACCGGTGTATTTTTCATACTGGACAAGAGCCAACAGCATCTTACCCATCCCGATATACTTGTTTTTCGTTTCTTGATTCAAGAACGGAGAGAGAAAATCGCCATCCATGTCCACCCGTAGAAGATTCTCTTCAAGCATGGCGTCGATCCGCCGCCCGATCTCCCCCTCGACCTTGATATCCCCCAGCTCGACCGACGTAAGTCCAGGGGCCTTTGCGGAAATGCCCGCTTGGCTGCCAGGGGCATCAGCCCGTACAGAAGCCATCATCAACCCTAGCAATGCCATCTCAACGATCAATAGTTTTTTCATTTTCTACTCGCTTTTTCCCTCGTTGTAAAACAAACCTGTCAAAGCTTGTTTTCTCGACACTTTTTTTGAAAGAAGAAACCGCTAATCTCATGTCTGTTTTTCGTATTTTTTACATCAAAATGAATACAAGAGCGGAATTTCACCACGGAGCCACAGGGGACACGGAGTATTTTGAATTGAAAGAATGCGATAGCCCAAGATTGACGGATACCGGGCGGGACAATTTTTACGCCGCAATTGCCGGGGCGTGATCGGCTTCGTATTGGTCAGGGGTTT
>JAADGV010000118.1 GCA_013152205.1 Planctomycetota bacterium | reverse complement strand
CCCGTTCGATAGTTTTCCATCCCCCCAGTATAAGATCCTAAAGGTTTCGCCTAAAGGCGAGGGTTTTATACCCATCGCAAGGACAATAAACACTGATCTCAAACCTGTTTTTTCATTTGCCTTTCACCCATTAGTGTGTATTTGCGTTCATTAGCGGTTTCCTTTTTAGCTTTTTAGTGTTTAGTTTTCCTCTCACTTACCGTGGCGGTACTTTCCGATTGGCCTTCCTCTTGCTCCTGGATCAAATCAAAAAACAGGTCTTCCAGGTCAGAATGGCCATGCGTCTCACACAGTTCCTCTAAGGTGCCATTGGCCAACAGACGGCCTTGGTGCATGATCGCTACCTGGTCGCATAGCCGCTCTGCCTCGCGCATGATGTGGGTCGAGAAGACAATACATTTTCCTTGGTCGCGTAGTTCAGACACCGTGTCTAATAAAGCTCGGGCAACCAACACATCCAGCCCGCTGGTTGCCTCATCAAAGATCAAAACAGGCGGGTCATGCACGATTGCTCGAGCGATCGACACTTTCTGTTTCATTCCGGTCGACATCTTCGCGCCTAATAGATCGCGGATGTTTTGCATTTTCAGCCGCTCGAAGAGTACCTCCATGCGGTCTCTCAGCTCTTCCTGCTCCAATCCATAAAGACGCCCAAAATACTCCACCATCTCCCAGGCTGTCATGCGGTCGTAAACCGCCGTGCTGGCCGACATGAAACCAATATGCCGACGTACCAAAGCAGGCTGCGTCACACAGTCGTACCCGTTGATAATCGCACTACCGCTGGTAGGTTGAAGGACTGTGCTTAGAATCCGAAGAGCCGTGGTCTTCCCTGCTCCATTGGGGCCGAGCAGGCCAAAAACCTCGCCAGCCCGAGCCGTAAAACTTAGCGAATCCAGGGCGACAAACGGCCCCCGACGCAGGTCGGCATAAGCCTTGGTCAACGACCGAGCTTCAATCATGGTTTGCGAGTCGGGCATACGCAAAGGGGCTCAAACGGGGCTGGCGGAGATGCCTTGGACGGATCTGGCCCGAGTTTCCAAACGCCGGGCAGCGGAGAACCTAAGTCGGCCTCTATCTTTGAAGAATAACAGCCCACGCCCCGTCTGCGTAGCAACTTCTGTCGCCCAGCTAGTTTACGACCGGAAGCGAGTGCGGATTTTGGCGACTATGCGGAACAAGCGAGTTAACTTCGTTGTCAATCAGCTCGTAAAAGACATTTCGCTGCCGGGGCTGGTAACCCAATTCGGTGATCGCACCTCGGATTTGGTCCAGAGAAAGGTGATGTACCGTACCGGCTTCGGCAACCACGTTTTCCTCGATCATCAGGCTGCCCATGTCGTTGGCGCCGTGCAGCATGGCCATCTGGCCCACCTTCAGCCCTTGGGTCACCCAGCTTGCTTGTAGGTTGGCAAAGTTGTCCAAATAAAGCCGCGCCACAGCAAGCGATTTCAGATATTCAAACGACCCCGCTGCCGGGATATCAGACATCTGGGTATGCCCTGGCTGAAACGTCCAGCAAATGAAGGCTGTGAAGCCTCCCGTTTCGTCTTGAAGTTGTCGCAACCTTTCCAGGTGCTCGATTCGCTCAGCCAGTGTTTCGACATGGCCCAACATCATCGTTGCCGTGCTGCGCCCTCCCAGCTCGTGCCACACACGGCTTACGTTTAACCAATCGTCGGTCAACACTTTGCCACGAGTGATTTTCTTGCGCACACGATCCACGAGTATTTCTGCACCACCCCCAGGCAGGCTGCCCAGACCGGCTTGCTTGAGTCGCGAGAGTACCTCGCCTAACGGTAGTTTCGAAATCTTAGTGAAATGATAAAGCTCGGGTGGGCTAAAGCCGTGGACGTTAATCTGTGGGAATCGCTCCTTGATATCGCTCAGTAGCTCCTCGTACCACTCCAGCTTGAATTCAGGGTGTAGGCCACCCTGCAACAAAATTTGGTCGCCACCAAGTTCAACCGTCTCTTCGATTTTTGCCATCACCACATCGCGATCTAGCACATAGCCTTCTCCCGACTTCGGCGATCGATAGAAAGCGCAGAAGTCGCACACGGCTGTACAGATATTCGAGTAATTGATGTTTCGGTCGATATTGTACGTGCGGTACGGCTCAGGGTGGAGTCGACGAGTTACCTCGTCCGCAGCGCGACCAAGTGCCGTGAGATCGTGCGACTCCAACAACTGGAGGCCCTCAGAAGGTTCCAGTCGCTCTCCGGCAACGGCTTTTTCTAAAAGATTATGAAGGTTTGGTTGTGCAATCATCGACAGTGACTCGTGGTGGGGCGCTAATAAGCCCAAGTTTGGTGGCATGTTGGTAGAACAACTCCAAACCTTGAAGCTGTTGACTACCCAAGTAGAAATAAAGGTTCTTGCAAAAATAATCTTCTACCAATTCAACAGGCAGATTCATCAGCCTTGCTTGTTGGTGGGCAATTTCTGAAAGGTGACGACAGCCCGCATCGCGTGCTGCTTCTAGGGCGATTCCCGCTTCGCCAACGTCGACACCTGGGCGGGCTACCCACATGGCAAACACCATCGGCAACTCCGACCAGCGACACCAGCGGTCGCCCAAATCCCAAACTTCGACATATTGGCGGTCATCGCCCTGGATCGCCCGATCGCCAATCATGAGCACGGCATCCGTATCAGCCGCTTGCGGGCCATCGCCAATCGGCAAGCATGTGAGTTCGGGGCGGACGCTGTGAATCTCGCTCAATAAGATCTGTGCCAACACAGCGCTTGTACGCGAGCCCTCGTCTAAGGCCAGCGTACGAACTTCTGCCGGGGGAGTGCGAAACAGCAATTTCACACTTAGCACCGGGCCCAGGCAGCCAATGCAAGCATTTGAGACAACTCGCCATTCCGGGTGGTCGGCGAGTTCAATCGAGGGCACCAAAGCAATATCGAGTTTTTCAGCGGCCAGCGAGTCGGCCAGCCTGCTCGGCAAGTCATAGCAAACGTCATCATTGGGCAGCAGCTCGTCCAACCCATAAACCAGCGGTTTGGTATTCAGATAATTCACTGCGCCGATACGCAGCTGGGGCATAGAACGGGCGTCGGAGGCTGTCATTTTGACCTATAAATCAGAATCTCGGGCAAGCTTTACGCCTGTGATTATAGAACGCCTTGAGAGGGCCGACTAGAGCGTATCATGGCTGCGTGCATCGACTCTTCCGACCCAGAGGCCGGCCTACATAGTCCCACCGTCCCGGTGGGGCGGAACGCTCGATCTAAACCTCGAGCCGACGAAATGCCCGAAGCCCGCTGCGTAGCGGAACAATTGTCACCAAACATGCCAGGACTAACGAACTGACAAGCCCCACGCCTAGCCAAGCGGCTAGAGTGCCTGCTTTTAGCATCTGCGAGGCGACTCCCCCACTCGACGCTAATAAAATGAAATGACACGGCAACGCTGTCAGTACGACTACCGCCAAGATATAGAGAGCACTAAGTACCAGATTCAGCGTGCCCCCAAAACCTGCGGCTATCTTCGAGGGCGATTGTTCTTGGAAGTTCGGCATCATCGCCCCTAGTCCAACAGCCATGCCAGACAATCCGATGCACAACATCAAACAGGTTGCCTGATGCACCGAGACAACCATCCCCGAAACATTCAGCACCAAATCGCTAGTCAGCACCAGCCCTGCGCATGGTAGCCACGAGCCCCCAGCAGCAAAAAGAAACTTCCCCCACAAGATCGTGTCACGTTCGACAGGGAGTCTCCCAAGAATCCAAAACCGTTTGCCTTCCAAGCTGATGAGTGGGTAGATAAATCGTGTGGTAAATGTCGACAAAATCAACCCCACAACGGCAAGGTTTAGAAAGCTCACAATGTTGACCCACGTCTGCGCACTAAGGTCGGCTCGCTGTTGCCGAAAGCGGTCGAGGTTGGCGAAATACAGCAAGAGCAGGCCGAAGAAAATCAAAAATTGCGACCACTGCGCCGGATCACGCCGAAACAATCGTAAGTCTTTGATAATCAATAGCCGGGTTTGTTTCGGAAGAGGAAACAGAAAACCGTTTGCGATTCGGTCGATCCAGACAGACCCTGTTCTCGATTCGCGAGCTTGGCGAGAGTGCAGGCTACAATAGCTCTTGCGAAACAGTCGATTGCCTAGCCATAGCACGATGACATGCAACAGCAAAGCATTCGAGACAAGTACGACTAAATACTTACCACTCTCAAGCCAAGGCAAATCGTTAGGGTCTTGATTGTAGGGTCGCGCAGCGTCAAGCAACCCGTTGCTTAGCCAAGTGCTCGGAAGCCATTCTCCTCGCGTGAATTCAAACCGACGAAAGGTCTCCGAAAACCAGGTCGCGTTTACCGATTCATCATGAGATAAACTCAGCGTTTGCCAAATCGAGAGGTAAGCCAAGCTAATAATCACTAAAGCAGCGGTGCCCACAACAATGCCTCGCAATTTTGGCAACCGACTGATGAGCAACAGGCAAGCAATCGCTCCTAGGGCACACGGAATATAGGCAAACGACAACATCAATCCCGGTAGCTGGGCAAAATAGTACCAAGGGGCCGAAACAACCAAGCCGTATGCCACCATCATTGGGCTGGCAAGTAAAAAGAACCCCCAACTGCTGAAAAAGACGGCTTCTTGAAAACGGTAATTGACGAGCCGGGAGTCACGCACCGGCAGAGTCAATAAAAAATTTATCTCAACCGAGGAATACAGTCCGCCATAAAGAATAATGCCGGATGAAAAAATCAGCATCACCTGCAGCGAAGCAAAGAAAAGGGTAAAGATGAATTGCACCGTCTGTGCATGGTAGGCCACGCCAGGCGGCCCGACGTTCTTGATGATAAAGTCGAAACCGCCATAGAACATCGCAAACAGTCCGCACCAAAACAGCAAGCTTAGCCCCACTACCAAGCTCGTTCGCAATCGGGCTTTCGTGACGAAGTGCCGAAGTTGGCTGCATCCTGTCCGCCAACGCAGCTTCCAGAAAATCTGCCTCTCGCGCTCTTCCGAAGGAAGGTGTTCGCAAACGCTATCGACCGGCAAGTTTGCTGGGATGTTAGGATTGGCGGGAGGCGTAGGCATGTGCTAGGTTCTTATCTTGCTGATCGTTGTTCGGCAAGTCGATTTAATAGTTGCAAAAGAAAAAAATTACTGGTCCATGAGGGATAGGTAGAGTGACTCCAGCGTTGCGTCTGGGGCATTCAAACGCAACTCAGAGACCTTGCCTTCAAACAAGAGCGTTCCCGATTTCAGCACCGCAACACGATCTGCAATTTCTTCTGCCACGCTCAGCATGTGAGTCGACATAAGTACGGTTCTTCCCACATCCACGTATTCTCTCATCAAGTCTTTCACAAGCCGAATGCTATGCGGATCGAGACCAACCATCGGTTCGTCGACAACAAGAACTTCGGGCTGATGGATCAGTGCCGCGGCAAATACCGTTCGCTGTCGCATCCCGTGCGAATAGCTTTCGGTCAGCCGGTCGAGAAAATCACCTAGCTCAAATCTTGTGGCTTCGCGGTCCAACGCTTCGCGAGTCTCGGATGCAGTCAGGCCATGCATCTCTGCGACAAACTCAAGAAACTCTCGGCCCGAGAGCTTATCGTACAAATAGGGCTGATCGGGAACGTAGCCAATGAGCCGACTAGACTCCCGAGGGTTTTTCGCCACATCGTAGGGGCCAACCTGAACGACTCCTTCGCTAGGGCGTAGCAGGCCGACTAGCATTTTCAGCGAAGTCGACTTTCCTGCCCCATTATGCCCCAGCATGGCAAGCAATTGCCCGCTCGAAACGGAAAGCTCAAGCTGATTGACGGCAATACGGTCTCCATATTTCCGGGTAACACGCTGAAAATGAATCATGTTACCCAGCGCATCATTTCGACATGGAGAAACTGAAAGCAATGTTGGAAGGCGTCAGCAGTATCATCGCTAAGCAAGAGTAGGAGTCAAGCGGCTGGCCGTTGGGCCTTCTTGGATTCTGCCTCCGCCGGCGGCTCGGGCAAATTTATCTCCGCGCCTTGTCGGGTCAACCGCTCAAACAGATCGACCCCTACTTTAGCAGCTTCGTTTTTATCTAATCGCTCAAAACGCATTTTTGCACCGGCGAAGAATACATCGTGGCGCAGTACGTCGCCACCTCGGTCGACCCATGATACGGCTTGCAGTTGGGCATTTTTCTTCACCCCCGCTCCTACAATAGCCCGATATTCCACTCGCACGACTCGGCGGATTTTTCCTTGATAAAACATTGAATCCGTCGAGACCGCTTTCGCTTGCACCACCTTGACCGGATCGCCCGGGGCATGAAAAGGACTGTAAACTTCTTCACACCAACTGCGACCAACATACATCAGGGGCAAACGAGCTCCTGGGAAAAGCGCTTCGCTGAGGGCCTTACTATTTGGCATATACACCGACGACGAAGACGAAAAAACGCCGGAGCGTAGCTGCAATTCTAATTGCGAATCGCGGACCCGACCTTGAACGCTAAGCACCGAAGGTACGTCATTCAACGAGATGCGGCTCTCGAACGCTGAGAAATTACCTAGCGAGTCTATTTCGATTCGGGTCAAAGCATCGAACGACAATTCGCCCACACTTCCCATCACCTGACGCATCCAGAAAGGAGCCAACTCCATCAACGGGAGATTTTCCATGACAACCCGATTGTGCAACTCCGTTGTGCCTCCCTCGCCTTCCAGCCGCACACTCCCAGCCCAGCCAACCGGTTTCTTGTCCCAATGGACCCGCCAAGCCACCACTTCGCCCGTGTTATAGGCGCTCACTCGCGGGGGATTCCCTGAAAAAAGCGAAGGGAGAATCCGGTCGACGACCAGCCATGTCATGCTGCCTAGCCACAATGCAACCACTGCTGATACGAAGACTCGGTTAATCATGTGCGAGAGTACCCCAAAGTGAATTAGGTATCCGACCCGATCGCTTTTCCCCCAGCCGACGGCGTACAAATTCTAGTCACCTCGGCCAAACCGCTTTCCCTAGGCATCATTTTACCCTAACGGCGCGGATAATGCGACCGATTGTTGCAGCGGCAGATAGCATGGAAATAGCAGAAATTCTCTTAAATTCGCTCTGAAACGAATACTTTTTTGGGCTCAGACGCGGTGGTTGGGGCGTTGTCACTTGCTGGACGCTTGTCATCAGACTTCAACCAGCCAGCATCCCCATCAAACCTTATTGCTGGGGAGCTTCTTCTGGAGCAATCGGGGTCTCGGTTTTGGTCGGGCTGATAATTGCCGCAAGGTACTCCTCGATCGTATAGATTCGAGACAATCTGACGTAGCCCTTGTTCTTCCCGCTTTTTTCTTCTCTAGCTGCAAGTTGCTGTTGAGACTCTTCGTCAGTCAGCCGGTTTAACTTTTCGATGGATCCCCGATCGGTTGCCTCCACCAGTTGTGAGTACTTGGCCGTTGATCGGCTGAGTCGGTCGAATACCTCGTACCCCCCGTTCTTAACAGCAGCCTGTCGCAACAATTCAGCCCCGTTTTTCTGGTAGAAAAGGCGAACTAGGCGTGAATCGTCGGGCAAAATCCGTCGAAGAATTCGGGCATGAGTAGCTGCCGAGTGGCCTCGGGTTCTGCGTAAATAAAGCTGTAAATCTTCGACTTGCGACCGCGTGATTAGATCGCCTTCATGGTAGCCACCGATGCTGGCAAAGTAACGCCGAACGGTTTCCTTGAGTATCTTTGTCTCTTCTGCGGTATCCTCTCCTCTGCATTGGTTCAGACTCACCAAGCAAAGCCAAAGCAGAGTAGCCACAAACGTTGAGCGTATGCTGGTCATAGAACTAGAACTCACTTTCTCGGCACTAAATTTTTTAGAAACCTGCCATAGCACTACGCCATGGACTTCCACCGTAAATTGGGTAGAAGACACCTCGGTACACAATCTTAGCTTATAGGATAAAAGTTTTGATTGATGGCGTAAGTTATTTGATCGCAAGGGTTTGCGTTAAAACTAGGGAGTTCCGGACGCAACTTTTTGGCCCCTGAATGGGTGGTTGGGGTTTGATGTTTTCCTGTAAATGGGATATCCTGGCCATCCAAGTGGTACCGTCACTGGGTGGTCCAAAGGTATGGATAAGACTTCTGCAGGAGGTGAATGATGTCTAGTGCGACTTACTACATTCAAGAATGCCCTACCTGTGGCAGGAGCTTGCAGGTGCGGGTCGAGTATCTTGGCAAAAAAGTGGTTTGCCAACACTGTGCGGCGAACTTTGTCGCCTGCGATCCGAGTACCGGACAATGTGATCCGGTTGAGTCTGGGTTAGGTCTGCTTACCCGGGTCGACGAACTCATCGAAAACGCTTCGCGAGTGACAGCAGGTCTCAGTTCTAGCAGCGCCGGCGACTGTTGAGTCCATACGCTCCGGTTACGTCTCTCTGGTTTCGTAGGCCCTCTAGTTCCGCGGGTAAAGTGCGGCTAGATCCTCAAAAAATTTGGGGTAGGTCTTTGCTGTGCAACCAGGATCACAGATAACGACTCCAGCCTCGACCAGACCGGCGATGGCAAAGCTCATGGCCATCCGATGGTCGTCGTAGGTTGCAATGTCGGCAGCCGTGAATTTTCCGGGCGTGATGTCTAAGCCATCGGCGTGTTCAATCACCTCAGCCCCCAGTTTTCGCAACTCTGTTGCCACGGCAGCGATGCGGTCGGTTTCTTTGTGGCGTATATGAGGGACGTTGCGAATTCTGGTCGTTCCTTCGGCAAACAACGCGACGACCGAGAGCGTTTGTACGGTATCGCTTATCGCATTCATGTCGACATCAATCCCGTGTAGCGGACCACCGACTACCGTGATCTGGTTCTCGCCATAGCGCACCTCGCAGCCCATCTTTGCCAGACAGTCGACAAACTCGACATCGCCCTGCAAACTATCGCGCCCAAGGCCTTCGACCGTGACCTCTCCGCCCGTTACCGCGGCTGCCGCCCAAAAGTAGCTAGCTGCCGAGGCGTCTGGCTCGATGGCATAGTCGGTAGCTTGGTAGTGTCCGCCGCTGGGTATTTTTATTTCGGCGTAATCCTGATCGGCCCTTGCCTCGATGCCAAACGACTTCATCACTGCGAGTGTCATGCTGACATAGGGAATCGAAACCAACGTCCCAGACACCCGAATGGTAACCGTAGCTTGCGCACACGGGGCAGCCATTAGCAGCCCACTCAAATACTGACTAGAAATATTGCCACGAACCATCGCATCGCCTCCGGGCAACCCAGCCGCGGTGATTGCAACCGGCGGGCAGGCGTGGTCTCCCTCGCAGGCAACTTCAGCCCCCAATTGCACCAGGGCCTCCACCAAATCGCCAATCGGACGCTCACGCATTCTTGCGATTCCATCCAGGCGATAACTTCCGCGGCCTAGCGTCGCCAGCGCGGTTAAAAATCGAATCGTCGTGCCACTATTGCCAACAAAGATGTCGGCCTCGGTAGCAGGCGGCAGTCCCAGGCAGCCTGCTACCAGTAAAGTCTCGCCGTTGTCTCTCGCTTCGATTTGAATGCCTAGCGTTCGCAGCCCCGCAATCATCACCCGAGTATCATCGCTATCAAGCGCGCCGCGTAACGTCGAACGCCCCTCGGCCAAAGCAGCACAAACCAACGCCCGGTTGGTGATACTTTTAGAGCCCGGTGGCCGTAGCGTGGCGCGAATCGGCCCGCTCACAGGATGAATTTTTAACGAATCCGGCATAGAACGATCAATTTTTCTTTCGCTGAAATCCAGGAAAACTGCAAAGTCACAGGTTCCCTTGTAGCCGCAAGCGGAAGCTGCGGTTTTTTCCGGCTTACTGCGGTTAGCATGCAGTCTTTCTGCTGGTGTTACCCAGCACCTGTCCGAACCGCCGGAACAGGTTATAGTATTGAACAACCTATCGCACTTCTCGCAGAATCGCCAGATACGATTCCGTAATTGGCGTTCTTGGTGGTTCTTTCAAATTCAACCGTTGCAGTAATCTGATGAAAAAAGTTCGTTCTGGTGGAGGTTGGCGCGCGATTGCCTACACGCTCAGTAAGGCCCAGGAGGCTGGCGGCCTGTGGAAGTTATGGAAAGCGATGCGCAGCAAGAACGCCTGCAAAACTTGTGCTCTGGGAATGGGCGGCCAACAAGGGGGTATGGTCAACGAGTCGGGACACTTTCCCGAAGTCTGTAAAAAATCGCTCCAAGCAATGGTTGCCGACATGCAAGGCGCCATCACCACCGACTTCTGGAACACCTACACCCCCGACGCCCTACGCCAGCTCTCGCCACGCGAACTAGAAAACTGTGGTCGACTCACGCAGCCGGTACTCTACACGCCTCAGCTTCGCCGATTTCAACCGATCTCCTGGGACGATGCGTTTCGACGTATTGCTACTAAACTACGCGAACTCTCTGCGGACGAAACCTTTTGGTATTTCAGCGGACGCAGCAGCAACGAAGCCGGTTTTCTGCTGCAAATGTTCGCTCGACTGTATGGCACCAACAATGTCAACAATTGCAGCTACTACTGCCATCAAGCCAGCGGCGTCGGTTTGAGCAGCGTCACCGGCAGCGGCACGGCAACCATTGCGCTCGAAGATCTCGACAAAGCCGATCTAGTGTTCGTCATTGGCGGCAACCCGGCAAGCAACCATCCTCGCCTGATGCGCACTCTCATGGAGGTGCGCCGGCGCGGCGGCGAAGTGATTGTCATTAACCCAATTGTCGAGACAGGGCTCGTCAACTTCAGTGTCCCCAGCGACATTCGCAGCTTGCTGTTCGGCACCAAGATAGCCAGCCTCTACGTCCAGCCCCACATCGGCGGCGATCTCGCCTTACTTACCGGGATTGCCAAACAGTTGATCGAAATCGATGCCCACGATAACAACTTCCTCAACGCCTCGTGCAATGGTTGGCCAAATCTCCAGCAGCAAATCGACGAAACCACCTGGGAAGAGATCATCGCCAAAAGTGGCGTGTCGCGCGAGCAAATCAACGAGATTGCCAAAAGATACGCAGCCTCGAACAACGCCGTCTTTAGTTGGACGATGGGAATCACCCATCATGCGCAAGGCGTGCAAAACGTCCAGGCAATCGCTAACTTGGCACTAATGCGCGGCATGGTTGGCCGACCGGGTGCTGGCCTCATGCCCATTCGCGGCCACTCCAACGTGCAGGGCATCGGCTCGGTCGGCGTCACCCCCAAGCTCAAGGACACTATTTCCGAGCGCCTCCAGAAACATTTCGACGTATCGCTACCGACCTCCGTTGGACGCGACACGATGCAGTGCATGACCGGCGCTGCCGAGGGCGACCTCAAGTTCGGCTTTTGCCTCGGCGGCAACCTCTACGGCTCAAATCCCGACGCTACCTACGCAAGGCAGTCGCTCGAAAACCTCGACATGCTGGTCTACCTCAGCACGACGCTAAACACCGGCCATGCGTTTGGCCTTGCCCGCGAGACCATTATCCTCCCAGTTCTAGCACGGGACGAAGAGCCCCAGGCCACGACTCAAGAATCGATGTTCAATTTCGTCCGCCTCAGCGATGGCGGCCCGCGACGGCTCGAAGGGCCACGCAGCGAGGTCGAAGTAATCGCCACCATCGCCGAACAAGTTTTTGCCGACGCAGACACCTCGCCGGTCGATTGGGAATCCATGCGAGACACCGGTCGTATTCGCGAAGCGATCGGGGCGATCGTTCCCGGGTTCGAGAAAATTGCCGCGATCGATAAAACCAAAGAAGAATTTCAAATCGAGGGCAGAGTTTTTCACGAACCACGGTTTGCTACCCCCGATGGCCGAGCCGTGCTGCATGTCCACGAGCTACCGGCGCTACAGGGAACCGAAGAAAACGAGCTGCGCTTGATGACCATCCGAAGCGAAGGTCAGTTCAACACGGTTGTGTACGAAGACCACGATCTCTACCGCAACGTCCCACGCCGTGACGTTGTGTTAATCCATCCCGACGATATCAAACGGCTAGGATTAGATGCTTCGAGGACGGTCACCGTCCATGGCCCTGCCGGTTCGCTCCCAGGCATACATCTGCATCCCTACCCCGAGATACGCCCCGGCAACGCCGCCATGTACTTTCCCGAAGCCAACGTACTGGTCAGCCGCCACCTCGACCCGATCAGCAAAACCCCAGCCTACAAAAACGTTATAGTAACCCTCGAAGGCGAGATGACCCCATAGCCCGGCCATCCTGGCCGGAGTACCAATAAACACACCAGTGGTCCGCCAATCCTAAATTGACGGGTGCCACTGTCTGGCTTGTCCAGCAGTGGAACTCTGGTACCCGTTTCGCACTGCTGGGCAAGCCAGACAGTGGCACCCAACCCCACAATACAGGCCTAACGAACACGATCGAGAAAAAAACATCAACCCGGGGTATCCAAATACGGATCCTGGCCCATCTGGATCTGCACTTTCTGCCGTTCTTTTTCGTGGTACAACATGACTTTTCGTTTACGAAAGTGCCGCCGCTCGACCCGTTGCTGAGCCTTACGGAACAGACCCTTCATGCTGTTCAGCGGCTTCGTCGCCTTTTCCCCTCGTGCCACAAGTCGCTCATACTTTCTAGGCCCAAACCCGAGCAGCAGTATCTCGTCGTCCAAGGCCAAAAACTGCCGATAGGTGCCCGGGTCGCCTTGCCGGCCACAACGACCGATCAACTGTCGGTCGACACGTTGGGCTTCGTGCAATTCGGTGCAGATGACGTGCAGGCCACCCAGCTCTCTCACACCATCCCCCAGTTTGATATCCGTACCACGACCAGCCATGTTGGTCGCTACCGTGACCTTGCCTCGCTGCCCAGCTTGCGAAACGATTTCGGCCTCTTGCGCAATATGCCGCGCGTTCAAAACCACGGGCTGAATACCACGGGCCGCCAGCAACTCGGCCAGATGCTCGCTTTTGTCAATCGTTCGAGTACCAATCAACACCGGTCGGTCGAGTTCATGCTGTTCGAGAGCGTCCTCAACCACCGCCGTCCACCGTTGCTCGCTAGTACCATAAACCAACGTCGGTAATTGGCGACGTATGGGCGGTTTATTCGTAGGAATTTGTTCGACATGTACTCGGTAAATCTTTTTCAACTCGCGACGACTAGTCGCCGCAGTACCGGTCATCCCCGAGAGCCGTTCATAGCGCAAAAACATATCCTGGATCGTGATTGTTGCAGCTTGATTCGTCGCAAATGTTATCTCCACACCTTCTTGCGCTTCGATGGCCTGATGAATCCCCGCACGCCACTTACGGCCCTCTCCCAGCCGACCGGTAAATTCGTCGACGATCACGATCTCACCATCACGAACCACGTAATGCCGATCGAGGAACATTTCGCGGCCAACCTTAACCGCACGCTCCACATACTCATAAATGCTCGAAAGTGGCAAACGATCCATCTCACTTGGCTTCGGCAAGGCGCGTACTAATTGTCTGCCCGTCAGCCCCAGTTCGACCCTGCGGTCTTCGTGGTCGTAGTCATAATGTTCATCCTCGACAAATTGCGAGCAAACTTCTGCAGCCCAACTATACGCCTCAGCCGCAATCTTCTCGTCTTCGCCGGGCAATGCGCTGATGATCAACGGCGTCCCCGCTTCGTCAATCAAAATACTGTCGGCCTCGTCGACCAACATAAAGTGCAACCCGCGCTGGACCGACTCATCGCCGGCACCATTCGCCGAAACTCCCAACATCTGACCAAACAAATCTTTGATGCCGTCCGCCGAGGAGCGATTCAGAAGACGGTCTCGCAGGAAATCAAAGCCCATCTCGTTCGCCGTGCCATACGTGATGTCACACTGGTAAGCCTTTCGCCGATCCGATTGGGGCTGTTGCGATTGAATCGTACCGATGCTCGTCCCTAAAGCGGCGTAAAGCGGTTTCAGCAACTCCGCATCACGGGCAGCCAGATAGTCATTCACCGTCGCCAGATGCGCACCCTTGCCTGCGAGCGACGCCAGATACATCGGCAGCGTCGCTGTAAGCGTTTTCCCCTCACCGGTCTGCATTTCTACGATTGTGTGATGATGAATCGCCGCTCCGCCCAGAATTTGCACGTCAAAATGGCGCATCCCCAGTTGCCGTTGACTTGCTTCTCGCACCAAAGAAAATGCTTCGACCAGCAGCTTGTCGAGAGGCTCACCACTCCGCGCCCGATAACGCAGCCCCAGGCTCGTTTTACGAAGTTCGTGATCCGAGAGCTTTTGCAATGCCGACTCGGCAGCCGCAACTCTTGGCACATAGCCAGCGCAGCGAGCCATGTGGCTGCCAACCTTGGCCTGGATTTTCGTTCCGATCCCGCTAGGAATTCTCGACACGCCGTTCTACCATTTCGCGACAAAAAATATTCTGAAATTGCGAGGCAGCCGTTAGCGGTGGCGGCCACGCCACCAGAAAAGTGAGAACAGTCCGTCGCAGAATACCCCCATCATACCGCAAGGACAACAGAAGACGAGGTGTCTTTCAGCGCTGACGCTGAACCGCCGAGACCGTGTAAACCGGAACCACCGTGGTTGGTCCCGATTGTTGGCCATCCAGTCGACCTTGCACTTGTACATGATCTCCGGGCTGCAAATCGCCCAGCACAATCGGATTGGCTATGAGCAATCGCCCGCCATATTGATCTGCCTGCCCTTCAATCGCTACGTATCGCAACTGCCATTGTTGGCTAGTCGGATCGTACTCCAACTGTCCTCGTAGCCAACGATACTGTGGGTCGAACCCAAACCGATCGACCGCCGTGTTGCCTCGACCAGCATCGGCACGTCGTCGGCTGCCCTGTGGGCGAAACCCATCTCGCGATGGCGACCGGAATCCGGACGAATTATTCAAACTTTCAGAGCCCTGCGAAGAGACGGCACGAATCGACACCTCTTGCGGCACAACCTCCATCGTGGGGACGCTGGCCGTTGGTTGCAACGGTTGGGGCGCAGGCTGCACATCGACAAACTGTGCCTGCACGACCGATTGATTTTGGGGCACCGATTGCCAAGGCTCGTCGCTGCCCAAAGTTTGTAGCGAGGAGGGACTAAACCGTAGATCCTGATCGTCGCTCTGAATACGCATCGGCGGTTCATTCACCGCGACGACTCGACCGACCGGAAATTCAGCGTTGGCTGGGTTGACGTTGTAAGGTGAAGGGGTGGTTGGGATCGGCTGAGGGGGATAGCTGGGCGGCTGCGGGTTCCAGCCTCCTGGTGGGTTGCTTGGAACGACGGGAGTCGTTTGGGGATACGCTGTGCCGGGCGCAAAGGTGGGCGGCACCACTGCCCCAGGCTGCAACGATGGAGTCGGGTCGCCCGGATAGTAGGGCTGCGCCGTCCCAGGCAACAACGGACGTGTCGCTGGCGGCGGCACCCGATCTGGAGACAGAAACGGATTAGAGATCGGCATCGTCCGGCTCTGGCAACCAACAAGCAGGCTGAAGACTAGTGTGCAATGAACGCACCGCATCGGTAGATTCCTTTCCAATCCCCTTGCAAGAGGCAAGCAGGGTATCCCTAACCCCAGAAATCGTTTCTCGCAAAATGCAAATGATAGCGATCCGCCACCGCGCGTCCAGGGCATTTGCTATCGCAGAAAACGAAAAAGCGGCGTCACCTGCTAGCAAGCAACGCCGCTTCGATTTTTTGATAGTCATTCAGCCGAACTGCTATCGTCCCTAGGGAGTTACAGGAAAGCTAGCCAGCGAATTTTCGGCATCTCGGCCAACAACGTAGGGATTCATAACAACCAGCGGTTCTGGCCGAATTTCTAACCGCGTAGTTTTGTCGCTATCCTCATTCTCTGCCGGCGCGACGGCCGGTGTTGGAACATGAGGGTTGCTGATTTCCAGCGGTACTACCGCTACGATCTCCGGCGTCATGGTCCCAGGTGGATACGCAAACGGACTATAACCATAAGTACGCGGCACTGGGGCACTATAGTACACCGGCGGAAAAGCGGCATAGTACGGTACGTTTTGGGCCAACACTCGATAAAGTTGTCCAACGTCGAAAGCACCGTATCCACCATATCCGCCGTAGCCCTGGCCATATTGCGCGCGAACATCGCTGGCTGCTGATACCGAGAACACAAGCCCGAGGCACAATGCCAAAGTAAAACGTTTATTCATCGCAGAACCTCTTCTCAAAAGTGTCGTTTGTGCTGACCAAAGCCGAGCGAATGCCCAGGCGTAAAATATCAGCCTCTACCTCCAGGCTAATTACGAGACAAGCAAATCGCAACACTTCTGCCAAAAATACGGGATTCCAAGCCCCCATAGCCCGGTCATCCTGGCCGGAAGCAACAAAACACACAAAGGACAAGGGAACCAGGACGATTGCAAAGTCACTGATTCTGTAGTAGCTGCGGGCGGAAGCCGCAGTTTTTTCAGATTCGAGCGCGGCTTCCGCTCGCGGCTAGCATGAGTCCTGACAAGGGAACTAAAAGCCTCTCGCCCCACGCCATCCCGCACTACAATCAGGCCATGCACCCGCCAGCCGACCTATCCGACCACCTCAAGCACCGTGCTGCCGAACTAGGTTTCCAACTTTGCGGCATCTGCCCGGCGGTTACCCCCGGCGGGCTAAGCCACCTGGACGACTGGCTCGAAGCCGGATATGCCGGCCAGATGCACTACATTGCCGACCGCCGCCACGCCTACGAACATCCCCGCCACGTACTCGACGGGGTCCGAAGTATCGTGATGCTTGCAATGCCATACAGCACCGTGCCGCCTCGCCAACCACAGTCTGGCTCCGCAAGCGTCTCTCGATACGCTTGGGGAACGGTCGACTACCACGATCTGATTCGAGATCGTCTACATCAATTGGCCGACGACTTTCGAAAACTGGTTCCCGAGGCCAAGACTCGCGGAGTCGTCGACACCGCCCCATTCCTTGAGCGAGAATTCGCACAACTGGCTGGCCTGGGTTGGGTTGGCAAAAACACACTACTGCTCTCAAAACACGCAGGCAGCTATTTCTTTCTCGCCGCTCTGCTGACCGATCAGACGCTGGCTTACGACGACCCGCACATGAACAACCATTGCGGCACCTGCACGGCTTGCCTCGATGCCTGCCCGACCGACGCATTTTCAAAGCCCTACGTCCTCGATGCGTCTCGCTGCATCAGCTACCTAACGATAGAACTCCAAGACACGATTCCCACCGAACTACGCAGCGGCATCGGAGATTGGCTCTTCGGTTGCGACGTTTGCCAGACGGTCTGCCCCTGGAATAACGAGGTGCCTCAAACTGCCGAGAACGATTTCTTTCCACAAGAAAAACGAAACCCGGTCGATCTGCAATCGCTATTCGACTTAGACGAGTCGCAATTTCGCGAGCAGTATCGCCGTACCCCGCTCTGGCGAGCGCACCGACGCGGCTTGCTCCGCAACGCCGCCATTGTACTAGGCAATCAGCAACACCAGCCCGCTTTGCCAGCGCTAACCAAAGGACTATCAGACGACGAACCCCTAGTCCGCGGCGCCTGTGCCTGGGCATTGGGACAATTCGCGACCCCTCGCGCCAAAGAGATTCTACAAGCCCGCCAACTCCAAGAAGACGACCCACACGTCACCCAAGAAATCAAAGCCGCGCTTAGCGAAGGCTAGCAGCACCAAAGCTTGACGTAGCGTCCCCGATTTCAACAATAGAACAACAGAATGAATACCCTGCCCACCAAACTGAAAATTGGCAATGTCGAGCTCGACTTTCCCGTCGTGCAGGCTGCTCTCAGCGGCTATAGCGACACCGCTATGCGATGTATCGCCAAGCGATTGGGCGCTTCGTATACCCTGTGCGAAGTGATGCTCGACAAATTTATCCTTCAGGTAAAGCAGCGGACGAAAAATCGTCACATCATGTATGTCGCCCCCGAAGAGCACCCCGTGGGCGGTCAACTCATGGGGGCCGAGCCCGAACAATTCGGCCCCGCAGCAAAGCGACTTGTCGAGCACGGCTTCGACGTCATCGACATCAACTTCGGCTGCCCTGTGAAGAAAGTGCTCGGCCGTTGCCGTGGCGGATTTCATCTCAGCCAACCGGTCGTCGCGTTAGAAATCATTGCACACGTCCGCGAAGCGGTCCCACCGCATATCCCCGTCACCGTAAAAATGCGTCGTGGCATTGACGACAGCAGCGAAAGCCGTGATTCGTTTTATCAAATTTTCGAGGGCGCCTACCAACTTGGGGTTGCCGCCATTACCGTGCATGGTCGCACCGTCGTGCAGCGTTATGATGGCCCTTCGAGCTGGGAGTTTCTCCGCGAATTAAAACAACACGCTGGCGACCGGGTGGTGCTAGGCAGCGGCGATCTGTTCGATGCCCAGGCTTGCATCGACATGATGCGCTACACCGGCGTCGATGGCGTAACAGTTGCACGCGGAGCGATCGGCAATCCGTGGATCTTCCAGCAAACCCGAGCGCTCGCCGCCGGCTTGCCACTTCCTAAACCACCCACGCTGTTCGAGCAGCGCGAGGTCATTGCCGAACACTATTCGCTAGCCGAAGAGCTTTACGGGGCACAACGCTGTGTCGCCCCGATGCGAAAATTTGGCATCAAGTATTCGCAGCTACACCCTCAGCACGAAGAAGTCCGTGCCGGTTTCTGCACCGTCAAGCAAGCAGGAGCCTGGCGCGAAGTGCTAAACAAGTGGTACGCCACCGATGCCCCAGGCGTAGACCCAATCGTAGAAGAACCCAACCCCCGGGCAACTTTTGCAAAGCCCATGACTCTCTAAAGTGGATTCGTTAGCGGTGTCGGCCACGACATCCTCCCGCGAACAGAAAAGGCAATACTCGCTAACTCCCCTGCATCAACGCCAAATACGAGGCACCCACCCCCGCAGTCGCGTCCCAATCCCAGGCTTTTCCTCCTCCTCTACTTTGCTTTCAGGCGTAGGCAATTGCTCAGCAAGCTGAACCGTTTCCGTCTCGAACGGTGGTACGAACTCCACCAAGTACTGCGACCAGTATTCATCGACCAATCGCAAACAGTCGGTCACCTGTCCGCTATCCAACGCAGTTTTCGCCGCATAGACGCGTTTGACCAACGCCCCTCGTCGGGCCTTGTCAAATCGCAGGTCATACAATTCTACGTCGTCGATCAACACCTCTGCCTTACCGGTAAGGTGAAATTGAATTCGCATTTGTCCCGCAGAGTCGATGGGTAGGTCGTCGACGGGAAACTCATAACGGGCCCATTGCTCGTCAAGCTTACGCTCGCCACCCAGTGTGGCATACTGCCGATAAGTTCGCCCGCCGCTGCCGTCTTCCAATGCGATATAAAGGCGAGCGTTCGTCGGCATCTTTTTGCCTTTCAAATACGCGCTCACGACGAGCTGACCGGTCTCTGGCATGGGGAACAAATGGCTCTGCACGGCCACGCCAATGCCATCGTCACTCTGCAATCGCACTGCGCGCGTTCCCGATTGTGGCTCGCTAGTCGTAACTTCAACTTTCCCGGCAGATCCCACCCGAGGTTGCCAGCCAAGTAATCGGACACCCTCCTCTTCCAGCTCGAATCCTGGGTTCTGCAACTGAAGGTAGCGTCGCTCAATATTCAAATTGCCCGTTCGGGATTCAATCTTTTCGATCCTCTGCCTAAGGTCTTCATTAGCCAGCTCAGGCAACGAAACTTGCAGCTCTCCGACACGCACCGTTGCCGATTCAAATCGCCAAGCCCGCAGGTCGTAGGGTTTAAGTTCAACGAGCCACTCTTGCGAGTCCTCGGCAAGCCTGCCCGAGCTTTCCGCCACATCGTCTTGCACGCCTAGCCTTCGCCAGCCGCATATTGCCGAGGTTTTTAGCGGCAATTTCACCGTCACTGCCCAAGGCGACTCATTGATCACTGCCAGAGTCGTCGACGCTTCCGAACGATAGGTTCGCAAAACCACAGGCTGCTTTTTGCGAGTCCGAGCCGGCGTTTCAAGACCGGGTAACTGCTGAATGGTTCGCAGTAACTCGCGCGTTGTTGCTTGTTGGGCAAGTGGCAAGAATTCACCCCCATCGACAAGGGTATAAACATCATGGCGAGACAACGCCCGAATTATATGTCGCCGCTGTGCGTCACCCGCCGGCATGGGTTGGTCGGATAACGTAAGGTACGTACGGTCTGGCCCAAACGGGCCTCGCTGATCGAACGATCGCAAGTGATTGCGACTTGTCGAATGATGAAACAACGAAGCCGTTCGAGTACTGAGCGAGAGCAGCTCACCCTGGTCGGTCGACGAGTTGATCCGCAAATCCAGCGCTCGGTCTTGCAAACGATCGCTGGCTGCCAGCCGATAGGGTGGCAGAGCAATCACCTCGGGCAATTCGTTCAAGCGTGCAATATCTATCCCGTGTTCAAACAGCACTTGGCTTAATCGCACGGGGGAGGCCAACGATTGTCGCACTCGCCGCTGAAGCGCTCCGCCTGCGAATAGGTCTTCGGTCGTCAGCATCAGTTGCAGGTCTCTACGCTCAGCTTGTAGTTCTTTTGCAAGCTGAGAATAAAACTCAACAAGTTGCTTAACTCGCCAAGCTGCCCATCGCTCTCGTTCAGCACCAAGCAATTGATTTGCCCGATCACGAAATCTCAGCGGGCCTTCTCCGGCTAAACGAATGCCTGTCTCCTGTGTGAATGCGGCCACCGTCGAGTCGTCGAGCCCCCAGTTCAAGCCAGGAAGCATTCCATAGCCATTGCCCGACAGTTGCACAGCCACCCCCGCGAACGACGCATGTTTGCTATAGCGTCGGGGTAACTCCGAAACCAGGCGGCGCAGTTCTGCTTGAACTGTTTGGTTCAGCAAGTTGTAGTGTGGGGCAAGCCCATGCGACTCCAGATTTTCTTGTTGCCAAGTAGTGCCGCGTGGCCCGATGCAGGCGATGCCAACCTGTTGGTCATCATTGCTCAGCCGAAGTTGCTCAAGTGCTGGCAGTGGCGCTGCGAACTGCACAGCCGGTATAATGCGAATTCCCTCGCGATCGAATACTCGCAGCAGCAGTTCCAGCACATCTTTATGAAGAGGGTCTTGGCCATTTGAGGCCAGCATACCCGTGTCGTATCGTGGCGAGGGGTTTAAGACTTTGCTCGGATACAACGCGCTACCGTCCGCAGCAACCGAGAGCACTACCGAATTTTGCCCACTGTAGCGAAGGTATTGCGCCAGCCGATTGGCACCCTCCAAAAAAGTAGACCAACTTTGCACGCTCAAGCCGCTCTTCGCATCGAGCATCTCTGCAGCGCCAAAGTTTGCTGGATAGGTCGGCTTAGAAATATAGCCGGCAACAATGCGTCCTTGGCCAGATAACAAGGGAGTCTCGGCGGTCGCTTCTACATCATAGTCATGTTGAGACAAGCTGATCTTGCCATATTGGGCCGCCGATTTTGAATGGCGGTTGACGATCAGTAGCTGAGGCGTTTTGGTTCGAGGCCAGAATATCAATTGGTGGGTTCCCATCTCTCCACGGCCAGTGCGAACCACTCCTTGGCTATAGAGCCCAGAACTTCCGCCAATCTTCATCACAAGGCCCGCGGCGTTGGGTTCTATTACACTAATTTCTAAATGCTGTTCTTGATCTAGTGGGTATTTCAATTCGACCAGATGGGGTATTCCCGTCTCACGCACAGGCAACGTATAGGATTGCCAGTTGGGCTCGGTGCCCGACGCAGTGGAAGGCAGTTCAACGATTTTTCCGGCTGCGGTATCTCGAACGACAGGCCGGATATTGCCCGTAGTTCCCGTTGGCTTGCCGTTGAAACGAGCGGTTTGTGCCCAGGCCGGCAAGCGTTGCCACCAACTTGGGTTAGCCGGATCGATGGTCAGCAATGGTTGCCAAGCCTCCGTAAGCATCGGCAGCTTTGCCAAGGGATCGACGACCACAAACTCAACTTCTCTGCTGGCAAGCACCTTCGCACGCCGCCCAGGAACAAATCGGGTAGCAAATCCTTCCGGGATTCGAGCCGAAATGGTCAGATGGTAGGCTCCCTCCTGGGCTGGACACTCAATTTCAAATTCGAGCGGCTCTTTGTCTGCGGACGTAATCTGACGGCCCGCTTGCCAAATTACCTCTTTGTCACCCGCTGCACGCAATTGAATGTTTAGCTGAGCAGGCTCTTGGCCCAACTCTTCCTGCAAGTTGGGCTCCAAGCGCAACGTCCAAGATTCCTCGGGATCGAACACCAAATGATCACGAGATAAAATCACTCGCAGCCGATCTCCCGGCGAACGGTGGGCCAAAAAGAAGCTTCCCGGTGCGTCAAGCGGACGACGCAGTTGTTCGCGAATGATCTGCCTGAGTGGCGTTTCAATAATTGTCGGATGAGGCGACTGGTCGGTGCGCAACTCAACTCGAACCATCGCCTCTTCGTCGGCTTGCACGGTGACGTCGCAACCATCAAAACCACGTTTGACCAGCGGTCCGATAACAAGCCGTTCACCAACAACAAGAAGCCCCGCCGGTGCGTCAACTTCCACACCTAGCGGTTGCAAGTCGGAAAGCTTGGCACCATCGATGGAGATACTGCCGGTCCAACGCTGCTTCGTCTCGCCCCCACTACCCCAAGCCAGTCGCAGGCGAGCGGTCGTCTCTTCAGAAAAACCAAGACTAACCACTGCCAGCCAACAAAGAATCGTTGCAACTGCGCAGCCCACAAAACGACTCGCGACGGCACGCTGATGCGGCACCGCAAAGCGGTCTCGAAAAACTCTACAAAATATCGGACGTCCTTGTCCGAACATAACTCACCGGTAGATGAAATACTGGTGTTAGGGTCTAATCCTCATCACAGTATTCACTCCGCGCAAAACCCTTGCGCATAGAAGTAGACCTGCAACGCACTCGCCCCAAATTGAAGGGCGACGAATTCTAGAAATGACAGCAGCTTCTCGCCAGACCATTTGCCACAAAAACTCCCCAAATCCAGAGATCACCGACGAAAGTGCTAGCGGTGCGGGTGTTGGCAAAATTTATTTCATGCTTCCTAAGCATTGCAAGAAACTCCTGGAGATGTAACTAATGGTTAGTAAATAACTTAGCGACCTATTCTAGGGAGGAATCGGAAGCACGTGCCTCTTCCGTCTAGCCCGATTTGGGGGATGTTCAAAGGAGGAGAGTTATGTTTAACTGCTCGCCTCTTCGTGATTTCTCTTGGAACAGAATCTCGCGACGACAGAACAGGGGCACGCTGACGGAGGATGAGTGCTGCGATTTTTCTGCGTCTTACCATGCACGCAAATGCTCGCCTGCTCGTCTCTCTCGTTCGGAAAGGAGAAGAAAATGTTCTTTTGTAGTTCTCAGGTTGCGCGCAAGGGGTATTGCGCATTAGCCGTCATCTTTCTCACCCATGGCATTGTGCACGCACATGTCGTCCTCAATTCGCCGGTCGGAGGAGAATCGCTAGACGGTGGATTCACGTTTCCCATCCAGTGGCAGCCCATCGTTCAGCACGGCACAATTGACTGGGACCTCTGGTACTCCACAGACGGGCCTACAGGGCCGTGGATAGAGATTGCCGCCGACATTCCGCTCGGTGATCCAACCGCTGGCTCGTTGCATAACTACGATTGGAATGTTCCTAACGTCGACATCGCCGATGCTTGGGTACGCGTACGACAGGACAACAGCGGGCAGGATTACTACTCGGTAAGTAACTCTAGCTTTCTTATCGAGGCAGCACTCCCAGGCGATTTCACGGGCAATAAGCTCGTCGACGGTGGCGATCTGCTCCTGTGGGAAAACGGTTTTGGCACCAACTCGGGTGCATTGTTTACCGATGGCGATGGCGATTCTGATGGCGATGTTGACGGAGCCGATTACTTGCTCTGGCAACAAAATTACGCCAACCAGGGTGCCGCCGCACAATTGGCTACGGTTCCCGAACCGTCCTCACTGCTCTTGCTACTTCTCGGAACAGCTGGACTCATGTTTTGTCGGCGATGGTAACGCCACAATTGAATCCTGCTTATTCAAATTCTCACGTTAAATTCGCCAAGAGTAGGGCTGCGCTGCGCCGACGTTTTTTCTATGCAGCACAGCCTGGGGCGTTCATCTATGAAAGGTTTCAATCATGCGAAATTTACACATCCTCAAGATTTCTTTTTTCACCGCGATACTTGTTCAAGTGAACTCAGTAGGTGCTATCGAGTATCGCACCATCGACGGTTCAAACAACAATCTCACCAACACAAACCAAGGCCGCGCACACACGCCGTTGGTACGCATTCGTGATGTGATTGCCAATCCATTGCCCGGTTTCGATCCGAATCCGCTCGCTCCTGCCTACGAAGATGGCATCGATATCCCACGCGGTATCACGAATTTCAGCACGCCCCCCGGCGTCGGTACTTCGCGACTTCCAAACCCTCGCGATATCAGCAATACGGTTTCTGCGCAGGGTACGATTTCGGTACTTAATCCCGCGAGAGCGACCGATTGGCTTTGGCAATGGGGGCAATTTATCGATCACGACTTTGCCTTAGAAGAGCCAACGCCCGCCAGCGATCCTTTTCTTATTCCAGTCAACGATCCGACCGATTCGTTGTATAACCCGAGCTTTCCTTTCCTGCCCTTTCGACGAAACGATCCCGCCCCAGGAACCGGAGCCGGAACGACCGTACCACGCGAGCAGGTTAACGCCATTACGTCCTACATTGACGGCTCGAATGTCTATGGCTCCGATCAACCACGGGCTGATTTTCTCCGCTCTTTCTCCGCAGGGAAAATGAAAACGACCGTGGCTTCCAATGGCGAAGTGTTGCTGCCATTTAACCGCGCGACCAACCCGTTTCCCAATGCCAATCCGCCAGTTACTCCTGGTAGCTCGACTCCGCCGCCTGAAGATCTATTCCTAGCCGGCGACGTTCGTGCAAACGAGCAGCTTGGCCTCACGGCAACCCACACGCTCTTTCTTCGAGAGCATAACCGTCTGGCAACTGAATTAGGGGCCCGGTCCGATCTCAATCAACTCGTTGCCGATGCGGGGCTCAACCCGGCCTTGCCTGTGGATGTCGATGAGTACGTTTACCAAATGAGCAGAAAAGCGGTTGGTGCGCAAATTCAGACGATCACCTACCAAGAGTTTTTGCCTCTGATGATCGGGCCCAACTCTTTGCCAACCTACAACGGATACGATGATACTAGAGATGTTACACTCAGCAACGAGTTTGCCAATGCGGCCTATCGAGTAGGGCATACCCTTTTGTCGCCACAAATTCAACTAGTCGATGCCACCGGGAACTCGCTAGGTTCAGTCGCATTGCGAGATGCGTTCTTCGATCCACAGTTTCCTCAAAGTAACGGAGTCGACATGCTGCTCAAAGGCCTCTCGACTCAGCAAGCCCAAGATGTCGACGCTTTGGTTGTCGATGAGGTTCGTAATTTCTTGTTTGATGAAGGCAACGGCGGCTTAGATCTCGTCGCGGTGAACCTCCAACGGGGTCGCGACCATGGACTGCCCAGCTACAACGATGTCCGTCGAGGCCTTGGGCTCGTACCTCGCAGCAGCTTCTCGGAGATCACAAGCGACGCTCAAGTTGCCGCCGATCTACAGACTGCGTATGACTCGATCGAAGACGTCGATCTATGGATTGGTGCAGTTTCTGAAGACGCTTTCAACGGTGGGTTAGTGGGTGAGTTGCTCAACACCATTCTTGTCGATCAATTCACTCGTCTGCGTGAGGGAGACCGGTTCTTTTACTTGAACGATTCCGATCTGCTCTCGCTATTTCCTTCAATCGGCGAGACACGCCTCTCGGAAATAATCCTCCGCAACACCGACATCGATTTCATGCAAAGCAATGCGATGGTGATGGTTCCCGAACCCACAACCATTGTGCTGAGCGGCCTCTTAGCGGTTTGTGCCCAAGGTTTCCGGCGACGTCGTCGGGGCCTTTTCCAAAAAATGGCACAGGTTAGCGGTGGCGGCCACGCCACATCCACAAGAGTAACTCCCAAAAGAAAATAGGGGAGCAATGAAACGCGAAAACGACGGCGCGGGGTGTCAGCTTTTGACCCCCGCGCCGCCAATGATATCGAGGACGCCTAGCGGAAGCCCGAGTTTAGCAAGAGGCAGAGTTTCTTTGCTGCCCCCCTCCAATAAAACACGCCCCATCATCGTATCGGATCCAAAAGGTCAGCCTCCAAAGGCTCAAGCGGAAGCGACTCCCCTGCCCTGCTACGGTCGGTGTATCGATTTAGCTCCTCGCAAAGTTGCTCGACAACTTCTGGGCAACGGTCAGCCACATCGTTGAATTCCCAGCGATCATCCGGCTTGGCATAAAGTTCCACCGCATCACCCTGCTCCGTAGAATCACTCCGAGGCGGCACCCGCAGCATCCAGGCAGGGGTACGAATTGCCAATTCACCAGTAGACCCCACAGACACAGCCAATTTACGGGATGCGCCCTGCTCGCCACCCTCATTTGCTAGCAATGCGGTGCCATCCCCAAGCGGGGAATCTGTTTCTGCACCAAACCATTCCAGCAAGGTCGTCCCCACGTCCGCCGGCTGCACGAGCCCCGGATGTCTAGCCACCGGAGTCGAGTTGCCGCAAACATTTACGATCAAAGGCAAGTGCAGTTGCTCGCTAAACAACGCCTGGCAGTCGGTGCCAATCGAACCATGTTCGCCAAGAGCCAACCCGCGGGAGCCCAACAAAATCACCAGCGTCTCGGTGCCGGCAAACAACTGTTCGAGGGCTTGGTAAAAAGCGCCCAGGCAAGCATCAACCACTGCGACTTGAGCACTATAGGCAACCTTATGCGAAAAAATCGTATCTGGATCTTCGATGCCAGAAATTACGCTCGGCGGTGCAATAAAATCAGCCGCTGCTGGGTCTCCCTCGTCAAGCAGGTCTGTTCGCATCGACTGCGGAGCATCCCACGGCCCGGTCAACCCACGAGTGTGCAGCCAGAGAAGGCTGCTTGCGTTGTGATTGGTGTTATCTTCTTGCCACTCGGCCAATCGTTCGACGGTTTCTGAGAGCAGATACGAAACGATCGTATTCTCAATCTCGTCCGCAGCTTGGGTCGCCTGTGTTTCAATCAACAAGTCGTCGTCAAACGGCAACTCCGACGACTGCGACGTCAGCCAAGGATCATCGGTGACCAACCACTGCCGAACTCCCCGTTGCTGCAAGGCATCGAGCACGGCTGTCTGCAAGGCGTCGTCCACAGGCCGAAGTGCATGAGTGCAATTCCAAACGCTACGATAGAACCCCGCCAAACTCGGCGAATCTGCCCACAACCAATCAGCCACCAACGATCGGCTAGCAAACGCATCGAGGTGGGGCGTCGGAGAAATCGTGTTCCCGTAGGTTCCCAACGCCGAGGCCCGAAGCCCATCGACGACGATACAGATTGCGTGGCGTTTTGTCATGCAAGCCACTATAGCGAACAGTTCGGACCAGAGTAACTCCCGAAACACCAGCCGTTAGCGCTGGCGGCCACGCCACCCGAACTGAGAACACGGTCCCGAGCAAAGAATAAAGCAACTCGCCCTAGCACCCACGCCACTCGCGCCAAACCAACTGCGGAAAAACCCAAGCATCGCGAAGATACCGCTTGGCCAGACGCGAGGGTTCGGTCGCCACACGATGCAGCCACTCCAGGCCCAGCCGTTGCATCCAACGCGGCGAGCGTTTTTTCTCGCCCGCCAGAAAATCAATGGTGGCGCCAATGCACAAGGCCGCTTTCGCCTCCAAACGGTCGGCATAACGGTGGACCCACAATTCCTGCTTCGGTGCACCGAGGCCCACAAGCACAATGTCGGGGTGGCAGTCCGCAACCGCCTGCAAAATTTTCTCGTTCTCTTCCTCGACATGCTCAAACCCAAGCGGTGGCGAAAGTGTACCAACAACTTCCACCCCGCCCCACCGCTGCTCGATTGCCGTTGCAGCACGGTCGGCAACGCCTGGCCCGGCTCCCAATAAAAATACACGTACCGGATTGTCGACGGCCGCATCAAAAATTGCCGGCACCAAATCGCTACCAGCGACTCGCTCCGGCAAACTTTTTCGCAACAAACGCGCAGCCAATACCACCGGCGCACCATCCGCCAACACCAGCGAGGCTTCGTCATACGCTTCTCGCAAAGCCGCATTCGATTGGTACATCACCGCATGATCCACATTCGGGGTCACGACGTACCGACAAGCACCACTGCGCGGTTCTTCGCACCACTGCAGCACCGTACCCACGGCGGCTGGCATATCGACGGCATTTATCTTCATGCCGAATAAATCAACGGTCTTTGACATAGTTCTTCTGCTTTGAGTCAAGTGACAACAGCCTCCCATCCCAATGGAGAGACCGCCCGAGCTGCATGTTTCTGTTCCGATCGCTGACCGCAAGTAGCCCGACAACGCAATTGGCTTTGCAAACCAACGGTGACGCCAGTCGTCAAACACAACAGCCATTGCTCGCTGGGGGAAAGCATAAGGTCGTGAAACAACGCGTTGGTAACATACGCAATCAAGACAGCTAGCGTGAACAGCCCCTGGGCTTTCACCCAGTGTTCAGCAGTCGTGTCGCTCGCTATTTGCCATGCTGCCCTGCCCCACCCAATCAACAACCCTACAAACAAGGCAAAGCCAACCATTCCTGTTTCGGTCAGAAGGCTAAGGAAGGTGTTGTGGTGATCGAGTTCGCGAAGCGATTCCAATTCAATTTGTTGTCTCCGATCCGCCAGATACGGAATCTTGCGATCGTAGAAACGCCCAAAACCACATCCAAACATGGGCGCATCGGCAAACATATTCATCGAGACATAAACAAACGAAGCTCGTTGGTACACCGAATGGCTGGACGAACCAGGGTCTTTTCGGCCCACATTAACCATCTTGTCGCCCACAAATGCTACGCCAACGATGGCGACAATTCCCATAACACCCAAAAGCACAGGCCGCCAACGACGCGAGCACTGTAGCAGCGGCACAATAGCCAAGCCGCCCGCTAGCCCCAGCCAAGTCGAGCGTGTAAAAGTGAAATACAATGCCGCACACATCAGCCCCATGGCAGCCATAAGCACCAGTTGCCAACGACGCGCTACATGCGCCCAAAGAAACCAGGCGGCCCAGAACGTCGCCGCAAGAAACACTCCCAAGCTGGCAGACATCAATGTAGGCCCACGCGCGCGACCAAAGTGCGTTCCCAGTTCCGGATTGGCAATAAATCGAGGAAAGACGGCCCACCATTGTTCGGTGATCTCGGCAATCCCCGTTATCGCAAGATAGATGCCCAGCAACGTTAGCCCTGCCAGCATCATTTTCCAGGTTCGTTGACTTAGTTCAGCGTTACGCACAACCAAGTACAAAGCCGCTGGCATCCAGAAACTGGCGATCAATTTCCAAAATGGCGAGACACTTATTTCCGCAAAGTTTGCGGCTGGAGTCAACAGGAACCGTAGAGTCAGATAGCCAACCAGCATCGCGGCCAACCAGTCGCTGCCCGTTAGTGGGCGCAATTCGATCTGCCCCCGATACCACCGCCAACCGAGCAACACGACCAAACCGACAAGCAACAGGCGGCCAATCGTCAACGAGATCGGGCCAATGCCAATATTCCAAAAATGATGGTTGAATATATAGCCCAAGGCCACAAAAATTGTGCCACCTACGAGCAGCGAGACACGCTGGGCATAGATCACCCCCCACACAATCGCTGCTGCTGCAAAGATTAAGACAAGCACTGCCATACGAGAGCCTTCTGATACCTGCGACTTAGAACACCGACAGGTCTTCTGTCGTAGCCATGTGTTCGTTAAACACTTCGCTGACGATCGTTGTGTTCCCTGAAACTTCGGCAGTCGTTGCACTCGTCGTGACTGCCGAAGGATAGCCGAAGCTTTCGTTGGCAACGCCAGGCCAAGAACCTCGCTCAGCTTGGCCCCGATTGACTACCGCTTCAGCAACTGCTGGCTCTGGAATTGTTGGTATTGGCGAGACGGTTAAAAACAGACATCCCATGCCTAAGATAAATCCGCCCAGCGTTCCCGCCATCACGAGGGATGATCGACCGAGGCCAATTGGGTTGTCTCCCACCTCCGGGCGGTCGATCGGAGTAACAAGCTTGGTATTCTGCGCGGCGACTTGCACCGCACGCAACTCACCCAGCTGCTTACGAGCTTGGGCAATCACCTCGCGGCTATTCTCAACCGCTGCAACCCGATTGGTATACTCAGCCCGATGCTGCGCCAAGCCGTTTAGCCGCCGTTGGACGTTGGCCAAATGCTCGCCCAGCATTTGAGAATGCTCGCGAGTTACTTCCAAATCAATTTCCACACCCTTGATCGCAACTTGGAGTTCGGCGTGGAGATCGTTGCGTACCCGTTCTACCGCTTTTGTTGCGGCCTGCATTTGGGGATGCTCGGCCGTACGTGTACCTGCCAGCCGAGCAGCCCGCAATTGCGCACTAATCAAGCCATCCTTCAGGCTTCGTAAGGTCGGTTGCGACTTCAAAAGGCTGCTAGGCATCGCCACCAACGCTTCCGGCGAATTCTGGGCTGAACGAAGAACTTCCAGCAGTTGTTTTGCTTGGTGAACTTGTGCCTCAGAAACCCGATGTTCCGTTTCCAGAGCAACCGTTTGCTGACGCAATTCGCTTTGCCCGCTGCTAGCCGTGTGAAGCATCCGCAGCTCGCCTAAATCCAGGCCAATCGCGACCTCGAATTTTTCTAGGCTAGCGGTCTCCGTGTCATGGGCTGCGCTTGCAAGCTTCACTTGCATTTCTAATTCAGCGACGACGCTTTGCGCTTGTTCATTTCTCAGGCCTCGCAATCGTAGGTCTAGCTGTTTGCACAACTCATCGACCAATCGGACTGAACGATCGCGATCCTTATCTTGCACGCTCAGGTAGAAAATTTCGGTCTTGCCAAACTCCGCACCCTTCGGCGGCAATAGGCTGAAATGCTTTCGCAGCGACTGGATTTCCATGGACGTTGGCTCTTGAGCCGGTTGCTCAGTTTCCGCTTCTTCGACAGCTTTCAAGGTCGCGTTCAGCACTTGTCTACTTTTGGCTAACTCGAGGATCGTCTCCTGAAAGGTTCGCATCTCATAAACATCCGAGAACTTGCCCGGTTTCCCTTGCGAGGGTCCAGAGACTTCACTCCGCACTACCAATGCCTGCGAGGCCTGCCAGTAGCGGGGCTTCACAATCGCATATCCCGTTGCCAACACGCCACAGATCACCATCGGCACGATCCAACGCTGCCGGTATTCGATCAGCAGCCGCACGCATTCCCGGGGAGTCAGTCCAGTAGAAGTCGTCATGGTCGGTTCCTATGCAAACATCTGAAGGTTGAAGGGCAAATTGGCCCAATTGGGCTGGCAAGCCTAACCCGTACTGAGCAAGTAATATGCCTTCGCGTAAGTGTAGGTTCCTCCGAATGCGTTTGCGTAGCTGTTACTGGTTAATTTCAAAGGATTTAGGCGTCCACCGCTGTTGTTTGGTGTAGGCAGACCCAATGTTGAGAAAACACCGCATGTTGTCCAATCGCAACGTACATTTGAGGGGAAACGAGGGCGCCACCTCTCGCCTTATTGAGGTATGCGCCAGGAACATCGATAGGCCGACCAACGGGAGTGCCGGATTTACCGAGTGAGTGCGGAGGCCAAGTAAAGTTCCTGATGCACACATCGATAACCTATTGTTGAACAACCACTTACAGGTGATCCAGGATCGTTGCGCGCCCGTTTATTGCTCGCATCTGTGCTACGACTACGCATTTCAATTGAATAATTCGAAAAATGTACGTTCAACGAATCAATAATATCGAACAACTGTTGCCCTACCGTCAGCGATGGGACGAGTTGGCAGGCGAATGTGTGTTCCGAACTTCGATTTGGCTAACCACTTGGTGGCACCACTATGGCCACTCGAAGCCCGGCTGCGATCTTGCCGTCTTTTTAGTCTTCAACCAGTCCGCTCCTTCCAAGTGCCATGCCCAGGATGCGACAGCCGACTGCTCGTCCGCGCCCAATATCGAAAATCTCGTGGCCATCTTACCTGGCTATTTTCAACAAACATTCACCCAGGGCACAGCCTTGAGATTACTCGGCGATGGCGAAGTCTGTAGCGACCATCTCAACTTGCTTGTTGCCGAAGAGCATTCTCAGCAAGCAGCGAAAACCCTTGCCGACTATCTAGTCCTCCATTCAGCTGACTGGGACGTGGCCGATTTTACTTCCGTTGATGCCGGCAACGCCGGACTAAATCATCTGCTTGACGAACTACAATCGCGTGACTGTCGGATCACACGGTCGGCTGGCCAAAGCTGCTGGTCGGTCGAGTTGCCAGCTACTTGGGAGGAGTTTCTCGCTCTCCAGTCGAAATCTCACCGCAAACAACTTCGCCGTGCAGACAAACGTATTCTCAGCAGCGACCAAGCCATTTGGCACTTGGTGCAAACTCCTGAACAATTCGACGAGGCCTGGGGGATTTTCATCGATCTCCACCAACGTCGTCGCATCAGCTTGAACGAGCCGGGCTGCTTTGCGTCAGAATCTTGGGCCACCTTCCATCGGGACGTGGCCCGGCGGTTGCTCGAGGCTGGCCAATTACGGCTCTCGTGGATCGAACTGACCGGCAAGCCCATTGCTGTTGAGTACAACTTCGCAAGCCGAAGAACCACGCTCGCCTATCAAAGCGGCTTAGACCCAGATCGACTCGACGAAGGGCCTGGCCAGTTGTCGTTAATTTGTGCAATCCAACATGCCATCGGCGAAGAGCACGCAACTTTCGACTTCCTACGCGGAGACGAACCCTACAAAGCCCATTGGCGAGCAACGCCCCACGATACGTTCAATGTACAGATTGTCCCCGCTCGCAGCGCAGCCCGCTTGCGATTTCAAGTGAGGAACTATCTCCGACAGGCCGGGCGACTTGCCCGACAAGTGACCAATCTACTTAGCTGACTACTTTGAGAAGAATGGAAATACGATGTTGACGGACAGCTTGAAAACCCCCGCGCTTGGGCTTTACTATCTGGCCACCTTGCCAAAACGCCAGAAAGCAGCGACCGAGCGAGAGAAAAATCACCAAGTTCCTGTCATGGTGCTGTTCTACCACCGTGTCGCCGATCAGCATCCCAACGATTGGACAATTTCCAACGAGCGCTTTCGCTCGCAAATTCTTTGGCTAAAACAACGGTTCGACATCGTTTCTCTGGAAGAAGGCCAACGCCGGATCGCTGCCGAAGAAAACGACCGCCCTACCGTTTGCGTCACCTTCGACGATGGCTACGCCGACAACTGCACCAAAGCCATCCCCTGGTTGCTCGAAAACGAGATTCCCTTTACCTACTTTGTGACAAGCGACCACATCCAATCAGGCGAACCTTTTGCACACGACGCAGCCCTCGGTTGTCCCTTGGCGCCAAACTCGATCGAACAACTAAGAGAAATGGCCGCCGCAGGCGTTGAAATCGGGGCACATACTCGCACGCATGCCAATCTGGCAAACCTAACCACCGAAGAGGCGCTGCACGAAGAGATTGTCGGCTCGAAACGCGACATCGAAGCCTTCCTTGATCGCCCCGTCCGCTACTTCGCATTTCCGTTTGGCTTGCCCGAAAATATGTCGACCGCCGCTTTTCGCATCGCCTTCCAAGCCGGACTTTGGGGAGCCTGTTCCGCCTACGGAGGTTACAACAAGCCCGGCGACGACTCCTACCATATCAAACGCATCCACGGCGATCCCGAGTGGGCCCGCTTCCGCAATTGGCTCACCGTGGACCCACGAAAATTACGAAGCGAAAAACAATTTGATATCGGCGACTACCGAGACCGTTTTTAACCAACGGTCTAATTTGCTAACAGCTAACTACACACCAAGGCTACCTACCATCGATTCTTCGCCTTTCAACCCGACACCTACCAAGGCAACGTCTCGGCTACGTACCGATACGCTGGCCTCTAGTGTGGTAATTCTCCTAGTGGTAATGGTGGCTCAGCGCTCCATCGGCTTCGGACGAGGGATACTGTTCTGCCGTTGGCTCTCGCCCGAGGCTCTTGGGCAATGGGAGATGGTCTACAGCTTTCTGCTACTCGCCGCACCCCTAGCCGTGCTAGGGATTCCTGGTTCGTTTGGCCGCTATCTCGAACATTTTCGCCAACGTGGCCACCTGATTACCTTCCTCACGCGAACCGCCGCGTGGACCGTGGTCTGTGGTGCGTCTGCGGTCGGCATTGTGGTTTGGTTCGCTCCGCAGTTTTCACATTTGCTATTTGGCAACTACGAGCAAGAGCGACTGGTCCAAGGAATTGCCCTCTGCCTGGCAGCAATCATCCTGCATCACGCACTAACTTCCCTGCTCATTGCTTTGCGACTGTTTCGCGTTGTCTCGGCAATGAACTTTGTGCATAGCATGCTTTTTGCCATTTTGGCTTTGGGACTATTGGCGTTTAACGCCAGTGTCTCGAGCATACTCATCGGCTACGGGGTTGCTTGTCTAGTCGCTTCACTCGGCGCAATTGCCTGGGTTGGCCCCGGACTATGCCAGGCCGAACAGCCAGTCGACATATTACCTCAAAGCGAATTTTGGTCTCGTATGTTACGGTTCGCCTTCTTTGTTTGGCTCACCGACATGCTCGCGCATCTGTTTGCAATCGTCGATCGTTATATGATTCTGCATGTTTCAGGAATGCCTTCCGTCGAAGCGCTCCAGCAAGTTGGGTATTACCACGGAAGCCGGATTGTGCCTCTGCTTCTAGTATCATTTGCCGACATGTTTAGCGGCATGGTTATGCCCCATTTAAGCCACGATTGGGAGGCCGGACGTCGCGCCCATGTGGGTCGGCAGGTAAATTTCTCCATCAAACTCACCAGTTTGGGGATGGTAGGATTTGGCGTAGGGGTGCTGCTGTTTTCACCCTTGCTTTTTGAAGTTGCATTAGCGGGCAAATACACCGCCGGACTCGCCGTGTTACCGTGGACTTTAACCGGCTGTGTCTGGTTTGGTATCTACGTGATCGCGCAAAATTATCTTTGGTGTGCCGAGCACGCTCGCCTTGCCGCCATTCCACTAGCAATCGGTTTAGCCGTAAACATCGGGCTCAATATACTCCTGCTACCACTATGGGGACTATACGGAGCCGTCGTGGCAACTGGCATTTCGACTTTAGTTTGCTTAGCGATTCTTCTCCTCATGAACCAACACCATGGTTTGAAACTCGACCGAGGCACTTGGCTGCTCGCCCTGTTGCCAGCCACACTCGTTGTAGGCCCCGGTCTCGCCGCCGCTGCTTGGGTTTCACTCGTGCCCTTTGCCGTGAAAACAAATTTAATTTTCACCAATCACGAGCACGTCGTACTACGAAGGTGGTACCGCGTTGCCAAAGAAAAAATAGCTCCACTACTACGCTTACGCACCCCAACAACCAACCCGGTGACGTCAAAAATCCATACGAGTTAGTTATACAAACGGAAAACAAGAAAAGAATTTCGATGTTGTGTGTTCCAGCACTCCGACCCAGAGGGCCGGGCTATATAGCCCCACTGTCTCGGTGGAGCAGAACACGCAAGTGATAAATGCTCTAAACAAAAAACTTTCGCGTCTATTCGCGTGATTCGCGGGCCTTTTTTTAGTTTGAGATTGGTTATGAATACCCCAAAACCAGACAAACGATTAACCGTCATGTTCCTCACCACAAGCATGCCCGTCGGGGGTGCCGAAACGCTGCTGGTCAACTTGGTGCATGGAATCGACGAAACACTGTTTGCACCTGAAGTCATCTGTCTCAAAGAGCCCGGCCCATTGGGCGAGGTACTGGCCCAGGAGTTTCCGGTCCACGCGAATCTTCTTACGAATAAATTCGATTTCCGGATCCTTCCGCGCCTCTGGAAGCTAATGCGAGATCGCCAAGCCGACGTCGTCGTTACGGTCGGCGCCGGAGACAAAATGTTCTGGGGACGCCTCGCGGCAAAGTTGGCGAATGTCCCCGTGATTATTTCGGCCCTACACAGCACCGGTTGGCCCGATTCAATAGGAAGACTCAATCGGCTACTCACCCCACTGACCGACGCCTTCATCGGGGTCGCTGACGCCCATGCCGAGCACCTAGTCCAGCACGAACGATTTCCACAAGACAAGGTTCACGCCATCTACAACGGCGTTGACACCGACCGATTCACGCCCGGCGATAAAAAAGCGATTCGCCAAGAACTTGGCATACCCACCGACGCCGCAGTAGTAGGCATTCTAGCCGCCTTGCGACCCGAAAAAAACCACGAACTATTTCTCCACGGCGCAAAGCAAATCGCGGCTACAGTTCCTTCTGCCCAGTTCGTAGTGATCGGCGATGGCCCGCGTCGCGCTGATCTAGAACAACTGACGTGCGATCTCGGCATTGCAGACATCGTTCATTTTCTCGGATCCCGATCCGACGTGCCTGAAGTCTTGCGATCTCTCGACCTCCTCGCGCTCACCTCGCACAACGAGGCCAGCCCCGTATCGATTCTCGAAGCCCTAAGCAGCGGCATCCCGGTGGTCGCCTCCGAAGTTGGCTCGGTACCCGAAACCGTCATCCCTAACGAAACCGGCCTACTCTTCCCACCCGGCGATACCAAGGCTTTCGCCTCAGCCGCCATCAAGCTATTGCAAGACAAACCCCTTCTCACCCAGCTCGGAGCAGAAGGCAGACAACGGGTCATCCAGCACTGGTCGCTTCAAGCAATGGTGGCCGGATACCAATCGCTCATCCAGCGCCTCTACAACCAAAACCCCAGCAACTCAACCCAGCCGGACCGCCACGCGGTCCCCGGAACCCCCACAGCAAGCTCAACAGCCCCAATAAACACTTAAACACTTTCCTACCGCCACGCGTCTGGATAGGATACACCTTCGGCATCCGCACGACTCGGGGAGTTGACCCCGCCGTCGTTGCCCAACCGCGATCCCTTAGCTTGTATGATCACCGAGACGTTATTAACCTGGACCGCGAGAATTATCAGTGGCGCAAGCGTGCGTTGGGTCGATTCTCAGCCTGACACATGCCAACGTGTCTACTTTGCCAACCACACCAGCCATCTGGATGTGGTGCTGGTCTGGTCTGCGCTGCCCACCGAAGTCCGCCAACTCACTCGGCCGATTGCTGCGAAAGACTATTGGAACAGTGGCCCCATTCGACGGCATTTAGCAAAAGTCTTCAACGCGATGCTCATCGACCGCACCAAAATCAAGGTCCATCAAAGCCCCATCGACCTCATGCTGAAAGAGATCGGCAACACCCACTCCCTCATTATCTTCCCCGAGGGCGGACGCAACGAAAGCGGCGGAATCGGCGAATTCAAAAGCGGGCTCTACTACCTCAGCAAAAAACGCCCCGAACTTGAATTGATTCCCGTACACATCAATAATATGAATCGAATTTTGCCTCGCGGCGAATTCCTGCCTGTCCCCCTGCTCTCCTCACTCACTTTCGGGCCGCCCATGTGGCTTGAAGCGGGCGAGCCCAAAACCGAATTCCTCGCTCGGGCAAGAGAAGCTGTTATCAGCCTCAAGGACCGTTAGACATGATCAAAAACTGGGCCTTGCTGGGCGTTGTCTTCGTACTGCTCTCAATTGCAACCATTATTGGCCAATGGCTCAGACGACAAACGTCTCTCGGGCTCGACCAACGCTCCGTCAATTCCTACAACAGCCGAGTTCATTCTTGGTGGTTTTTTAGCGCCGTACTCGGACTGGCATTTTTTCAACCCCTGATCACAGTCGTCCTGTTTGGCATCCTGTCGTTTTGGGCTCTCCGAGAGTTCATTACCCTCACGCCGACCAGCATGGGCGACCATCGCGCGCTCTTTTGGGTCTTTTTCTTCTTCACTCCCATGCAGTTCGTACTGGTGGCGTACGACTACTACGCCTTTTACAGCATACTGATTCCCGTCTACGCTTTTCTCTTTATTGCTGCCAGGGTAGCTATTTCCGGAGACTTTCAACGTTTTCTCGAACGTGTTGCAAAAATCCAATTCGGCTTGCTCGTCTGTGTTTACTGCCTTAGCTTTGCCCCCGCTTTGCTCTTCTTGAAATGCAAGAACATGGACGGCGAATATGCAAACGCTCGATTACTCTTCTTCTTTGTCACCATGGTGCTCTTTGCCGAATTGCTACAATTTATCTGCGGCAGGCTCTTTGGCAAACATATCATCGCCGAACCCATCGATACCTCACGCACGTGGGAAGGTGTCCTAGGCGGCGCTGTTGCAAGTGCGATTGTCGGACTCTCGCTCTTTTGGGCCACCCCGTTTCCCTACTGGTGGCAAGCCGGAGCGATGTCCGTGCTGATTGCAGTCATGGCATCAGCAGGAGCACTAACCCTTGCCGCCATCAAACGCGATCGGGGAGAGGTGACCACCGGCACACTGATCGAAGGACACGGCGGAGTACTCAGCCGAATCGACGCCATCTGTTTTGCAGCCCCAGTTTTCTACCACGTCACCAACTACTTCTTTGGCGTCTCTGTTACAGGTTAGCCTGGGTTTCTTACCAGGTTTTAACCACAAAGAACACCAAGGCCACAAAGATAACATTCAAAAACAGCAAGGAAGAAAAAAGGAGGTGTCACCATATACTCCGGTAGGATCAGAAAATCATCTACCAGTAGTCGGGGAATACGACACGTCTTTCATTGCTTCGTGTTCTTTGTGTCCTTCGTGGTGAGAAATCTAGGCGGAGCATTTCCTTCACCTATTAGCGTGTATTAGCGCTGATTAGTGGTTCCCTTTTTTTGTTTGCGGCCAAAGGCCGCGCTGCGTCCTCTGCGGTAAAACCTTCTTCGTATTTTGCGTCGTGCCCGTCGTGTCGTCGTGGTTCAATCTTGAAAAGATGCCCCCATAAACACAGAAAGCCGACGAATATCGCCGGCTCACTGGTCTTCTGATTTGTTCCACTAAGGCCTTCTTACAACCTTAGGTTTTTTCGCAACCCCTTAGATAGGAGTTACGTTCTCTGCGCGTGGCCCTTTAGGACCTCTGCCTTCGGTGTAAGAGACTTGTTGTCCCTCACGTAGTTCGTCGTAACCAACTCCTTCGACATTGGACGAGTGAAAGAAAATGTCCTGGTTCGTTCCAGTATCAATAAAACCAAAACCCTTGTCCGTCAATCGCTTGATCGTACCTTCTGCCATTGAATCGAATCCCTAAAAAAGTGACGCTATAGCCTCGCCTAAAAACAGCTAGCAAGACCCTTCATTAACGGCTCATTGTATCGATTCAAGATCATTCAGCAATCATTAAGTAGCAAATGTCTACTTTTAGAGGAAAAAAGTCATTCCAAAGGGCTTCTGGGGACTTATTACACTAATACCCCTCGAATTACTGAGAATCTGGGGTGTTTGCGTTCCCCTTTCGGGCCGGTTTCTCACCTCACACGCCTGAAAAAGTAACTTACCCCCCCGGCTGAATTGCAAAGTCACAGACCACATTAATAGCTGCAGGCGGAAGCCGCAGTTCCATCAGCCACAGCTTCTACCCGCGATCAGCAAGACTTTGCCGCCCACTCGCTCGCCTTTTCTGCGCGTAGGAGATAGATTCATGTCTTCATCCAATTTTCTCCGCTGTTATTCGGGAACTCTAATGTCGATTGATCACTTCTCCAGAGATGGCACGCTCACTTTCCAATTCACCGACCCACGCATCACCGACGACGCACATCTCCAACGGGTCTTCGAGCAACTCACCAAGCAACTCAACAAAACCGAAGAGAAGCAAGTCATCCTCGACTTTAGCCAAGTCGAGTTCATGGCCTCCTCAATGCTCGGCAAATTGGTGCAGGTCAGTAAAAAATGCAAAGAGTTCCGCGTGAAGCTAAAACTCTGTGCCATCACCCCCGAGATTTTCGAAGTCTTCAAAATCACGAAACTCAACAAAGTCTTCGATATCCAACCCGACGAAAAAACCGCGAGAAAGTCGTTCAACAAACGAGGCTTCTTCGGCTAACACCCCCCCCTGCCCCAGAGTAGGCCCGTTAGCGTCGGCGGCCACGCCGTTGCGATCAGAGAAATAGAAGAGCCAAAATCCCCAAAACGCCCATAGGGGCCCTCCTCAGATTCACTGGCCCGAAGAACCGTTTCAGATAACCACCGGCTTACCAAGCGCACGACGCACTGGCACAAACTGCCCCGCATGCATCATCCCGTGGGTAGCAATCAACACAAAGATAACACCCACGGTCGGAAACATTTCGCGAAGATGCTCAGGGCTGGGTTGGTCGAGGTCCGTTTCGCTCACCTTCTCCAGGGCCGCTTTCGAAGCCTTCCGCACACGGTCGAGCTGGTCCACATATTCTTCTTTGGTGCAAAACTTCGACGGATCATTCTCGCCGGCAGTTTCTTTACTATGCTTCTCGGCAAATCCCTCAGGCAAACTCACGGCTGCACCAGGGCAAATCGCTTCCAGCAAACTACACTCCGAGGCAATTAAATGCCCCAACTGCCAAGCCAGATGATTGCAACCTTCACACGGCCGAGTCATCAAATCAGCATCGCTAAGGTCGCCCAAATAGCTCGTGAGTACCATCGAACTAACATCCATTGCACTTTGGATAGCATCATTAGCGTTCATGCGATTCCTTCTCCGAAAATGGTTTGAAATAGTCTGCCAGTCGCCGACAAGGTAGCAGATCCAACGCCTTACGTCACCCAGCCTGGCTATTGGGTGGGGAATTGGTCATTCGGCCATTGTGCCTTGGTCATTGCCCCCCATTCACCACTCAGATTTTTACTACTTGTACCCCTCCATATCCTCCATTCGCAACAGAATCAACGAACTGATCCCAACCCCATAGAGTTTCGGTCCAATGGTACGACGTCCCGGAGAGGCCCCGCGTCCAGATAGCTTGAATGTATGTGTCCCTTTTTCCAAATCGTGCATATCAAAGACATACTCTCGCCAGTCGCCGCCTTTGCTATTCATGTCCAATACCGGGCCCAAAGGCTTGTCGTCCAAAAAAGGCTGATAGCGGGAGCCGAATACCGAATCAATCAGAATGGCCGAAAAACGGTATCGACCAGGCTCGGTAATTTCAAAATCGAATTCAATCTCGCCGTCAGGGGTTTCCGGACGAAAGGAAATACCGGGGAGCGATTTTTCAGTCTTCGCCGGCTTCGCACGCATTTTCAAAGCAGGTGCCAACAGAATCCGATAAGGCGAGACTCGCTTCTCTGCCTCAGGAAGCGGTTCATCCCAGGTCGCCACAGGCGTCTGATACCAAAACGACACCGAGCTAATCCAGTCCTCTCTTTCGCCCGAACTAGAAAGACTCTCGCCATCCTTTTCCGAAAAAACGCTCCCTCGATGCTCAATCGTTGCTTTAAGCGATTTGGTAAATCGAATCGGGTCGTTCATGTGCCAACGATAGGCCGTAACCCGATCGCCCGCCATCACTCCCTCATAAAGTGTTACCCCCTGAAACGGACCGGCGAATTCACGAAAGCCCCAAGAGTCGCCAAAATAATCTTCCGTTCCCGTCCCCCGAATCGAAGGCAACTCCTCGCCATCAATATAAAAGCGATCATCCCCTTCGCCGAACCAGCCCGTTTTCACCTGATGCGCCGAATAGACCGTCCCCACATAATGCCCACGCCCAGTCGTATCTAGCAACACATGATCTCCCGGCTTAGCAGGAAACTGCTGCCGATAACGGGCATGAAAGTAAACCGTCTTCTCCGGCAACTCGTCGAGCTTTTCCCAATCAAGGTAATAGTAGAAAGGCACCGGGCCAAATTTTAGGTTTTCGTTGGTAATGGTGACCTTAGCATGTTTACGAAACGGCATCCGCCACTGACAACTACGCGAACGCCCCAGCGAAGAGACGCTAACCGGCACCGACTGAAAGTCCGCCTTGGCCCCATGCCCCACGCCAAAAAAGTCGCCAAGCGGCGTCTCCACGCTCGGCCTCTCGGCACCATCCCAATAGATTCGCAGCACAAGCGAACGCCCCGAAAACGGATAGAGAGACGCCGTCGTATTCCAAAAATGCGTAATCACCCCCGGCCCTTCCAAATCCGCCAAAACCAGCGTCTGCCCTGGCAAGATCGTTTTGGAATCACCGTTTCCGTCCAAATCCTCCTCACTACTCGAAGCCCGCCGAGTTCGCCCCGCCTGGCTCTGCGTCAATTGCCCAAAAAGATCTTGCTCGCCACTCTCAATGGATTGACACCACCCCGTCGGCAAATTCACAACGAAAAGCAAAGCACACAAAAAAACAATTCGAAGTCCCCGACAAGAACCAAAAGAAAAAAGCATAACCATCCGCCAACCCCTCTCCCAAACGAAATACAAAAAAACAATCACCCCCATAGCCGGACCATCCTGGTCCGAAACAAACGATGCACCACGATGATGATAGTGCAGACCCGATAAGAAGAGCAACTTTCAAAAAAAGAATACATACCAAGACAAAACCGCAGAGAAAACGGAAAGCCGCAATCAAGCAACCAATTTTTGACAGGATTTACAGGATCGACCAGATAGGTGGTTCAATGGGTCGTTCTCGTTTATCCTGTAAATCCCGTCAAAAAGTCTTTGCGCCACGCAAAGACTTTAACCGTTTTTGTAGTACGAAGGTTCTTCATTCCTTTTTTCTTTGTGTTGCTTGGTGGTCTTTGTGGTTCCACTACCTTTGTTTGCTACTGCAGATGGCTGAAGTGTTACCAAAAAGGATTGTCCCGCAGAGGAGCAGAGGCAGCGGCGAAAATCGGAATGCCGTAGCTCTGCCGTCTCAGCGTCTCTGCAAGATCCAATTATCTTATGGAGCTGCGTGTGAGGGCTTGGTGCTAAAATTCTGGTGAGAAATCCAGGTTCATTGGTAGGGTTTCTCTGGGATTCGACTGCGATAGTAGAAACTGGTAAACTACCCTATGCTGCTAGTGGCGGTCGGCGTTCGACCTGAAACCTCCGTCACTCACCCCATTCCAGCCACCGACCTTTGAGCACAGACCGGTTGAACGATGAGTTTACGGCAGGAAATGCACACCCTACGGGCGATGATCCGTCTGTTCTGCGTACCGCAACACCGCACGCCCCCGCTTTGCGAGAGTTGTTCAGAGCTTCTTGAGTACGCCGAACAACGATTGGCGAAGTGTCCTTTTGGCGAAAAGAAGCCCGCATGCCAGGAGTGTCACGTCCATTGCTACACGCCCGAGATGCGAAGCAGAATTACAGACGTAATGCGATTCGCCGGCCCGCGCATGTTTTTCCATCAGCCAATCATGACGCTCCGCCATTGGTTTCACACAACACGGTCGAAAAGAAACCAAAAAAATGCGTGACCCCATCTCCCATAGCCCGGCCATCCTGGCCGAAAACATTGGGGTGCACGGTCTAGCTTGTCCAGCAGTGTGAAGCGGGTGCCAAGGCTCCACTGCGACAAGAGGGCACACCATAAAGCGATATCCCTCATATACCTTTGGCACCCAGACAACAAAGTTGTCTGGGCCACCCGCATAGCCTGCACCCGATTATCAAAGAACTTCCGTTCGGTTGAGTTTTTTTACCTTACGGGCAAAGACTTACTTATGGGTTGTCGATCTATGGAAGCAAGTCCGTCGACCGGCTGTTCCAAACCGACCTATCAAGGATCGTGCCATCGAGTCCTTTGAGCTCGATAGTCATTGCGCCATCCGCCCGCGGGACGGTTAACAGAACGTAGTTCGCTGTGCGGCGAATGAACTTCGAGTAACCTTCATCCTTTTCGGGAGGAGCATTGGTCAGCAACGCGGTGTTGAAGTAGGGAAACCCTTCGACCTCGGAGCGTTCTGCAAAGTGCCCATAGCCTGTGATGGCTGCTGTCCCCTGCTGGATGAGTTCGCCCCAGACTCCCCCCACTTGACTGCGAACTTGCCGGTTCTGTTCGTTGTACAGAGTCACGACGAAACGCTGTTTGCTTTGCGACATGGTCTCGCGATACCAGGCGAGCTGCGCCGACCCTTCGCCGAGGGGATGGCAGCTCTGCCATGTGGTCCCCTGGTCGGTAACATGGTTCAGATCGAGCGTGAGGAAGCGGATACTGAAGCCGGTCACATCTAGGTGCCACTTCCAGCCATCCTCGGGCAAGGGGAAGAAACTTCGGAATGCTGTTGCCTCGATGTCGTAGACCGGTTCCGTTGGCGGTCGGGGTGATCGTGGCCGTATCTGATGGTCATGATTTCCTAATGCAGGCATAAACGGCACCGTGGCGAATAGTCTAGGATAGCGGTCGATCAAGTCGGAGAAGGGTTGGGTATGGGTTAACTCACCCGGTCTATCCGGCGAAAACACCTGATCGACCAAGTCACCGCAAGACATAAGAAGATGGGGCTGATCTGCCAGTAAAGTACTCAAGTCAGGACGAGACTGCCAATCTGCCGCCAGAGCGACTCGCAGACTATTACCTGAATAAGTTTGCACCCGGTGTACTTTTGACGCTACCGTTCCCGACGTTACGCGATAATACAGTTCGCCCGACGTGGGAAAAGGTATCGAAACGTGGTGCAGGGTTACCTCCGTGTTGTCTTCCCGTGTCTCCCCCAGTCCCTTCGACGGCCCAAAGGAAACACGAGATGGCTCTGCCGTGGCCGTCTCCCAATTGACCATCAACAACGCCGCATCGCTGGTTGGGTGGGTGAGCCAAATTCGAGTGATGGATTCAGCATAGGTGTCGTGTGACGCAAGCCCTAGAGCAAGACTTACTACCAGAGAACGCAATACTGCAGACATGGTTTAACCTGGGCGTGAGAGAAAAAAAGTTGGTAGGGTGTGTGGTCGTCGCCTAATCTGGTGCGTTGCAGGGGAGTAATGCGTCCACACTATACCAACTTTGAAGCCGAGGTCGAACGTACTTTTTTTAAGACCACGCGCCCTACAAATAATTACTTCCTTGTGAGCGAAGGACTTTAGTCGTAGGGTGCGTGCAGCGAAGCGTAACGCATCCATTCACGTCGCGGTGGGTTTCGCTTCGCTACACCCACCCGACCTGCTTGATTTGGCGATTAACGTCGCACCGTGCCGGTGCTTCGTGACGAGTTGTAAACACTTGCCAATGGGGTGGCGCTTACCTCGCTGTTTTCGGCTGGCCAGAGTTGTTCTGAGGTTGGACCGTCGGGGGTCGCTGGCTCAGGACTCGCAGATGGCGTACTTGGCGGGCTTGTACTTTCCGAAGAAGGATAGTCTGCGGCAGCGTAGACCGAGGCACTGGCAAGCTGGATCGGCGATTTGGGGGCTGGGTCTTGCCCACGGACCACGGTACCACTGCTTTGCCAATCGGAAGGCGGGGCAACGGCAGAGACATTCGTTGCCGCAACCTGGGCGATATCGGCCGCCAACTGTAGCTGCGGTCGACCTTGCCGAATCCAATCCATCCAGGAATTTTGTAGCACTAGTAGATTGTTGTACCCATACCGTTGTTGAATCGCCTGCGGCCAGTTCTCATCTTCCATGCCATCAGCCAAGAATTCCATGAACTCTCGTTTGCCGCGTTGATAGATCAAGAATTGCGACAACGAATGCCCCTGAGCATATAACGGCAGCACATCTTGCGGGTATTCCTTCATCGCAAACATGTTGCTAAACGGAATGCCTCGTCGAGTCTTTAGAAACTCAATCAACATATTTTCTTGCTTCGAGATCTCGCTGCGATGCTCGACGGTCGTACAGGCCCCTTCGTCGGCCCAACGAGGCAAGGGGCGGCGGAAATGGCTGGCAAAGATCGTGTGCGTTACTTCGTGCGGCAACACCGAATCGAGAATGCGTTCTCGCGAACCTTGGATCGTCATCCGCCAGCCAAACACTTCGTTCTGGTCGAACACAAAGCTAGTCGCTCCGCCCGCCCCAAGATTCGAGGCCACTTTGGCTTTAATCGGGCACGGCTTCGACCAATTTGGAAGCTGTTTGCCTAACCATTCCTGCGCCAACTCGGCCCGCCAGCGTTCTGCTGAATCGCCGATTTCTTTGGCCAACTGTGGCGTCGGCGCGTCGACTGTAAAATTCGTCGTGCGATAGCCAGCACTCTGAACCGCAGTGCTGCTGTAGACGGTGAAGATAAACGTCAAGACCACGGGCGTTGCCGCCCGGTAAATACGAGCTTCCATGCTCATTCCTTAAATTGAAGGACGAATCCATGTCCTAGTGCAAGGCAATCACGGGGTGCCATGCAGGTAAGTCACAAGGTGGGAGCAAATCGTAGGCCAAATCCGTATGGCCACCGATCTGCGTTTAGGCAATTGCAAACGGAACCACTTGATTCCACGGGTATACGCAATTGCCAAGCTGCGGGGGCAGCCTAGCTAGACCGCCCTCGCGAGTTGCAAAATTTACCACTACTCGCGCAGAATCTCCAAGCCCGATTCGGGAAGAATCTTCTCGGCCAGCTAGCACGCTAGCATTCAGGTCGCCCGCACTGCGCCTGAGTTAAACGGCCTGGGCTTCTTTGATTCGATCTAGCATTCGCCCTGGCGAGCCCATTGAGTTGTAGCCGCTATCCAGGTGCATGATTTCGCTAGTGATGCCCGAGGACATATCGGAAAGCAAGAAGGCTCCGCAGTTGCCTGCTTCTTCGTGCGTGATATTCCGCCCTAGCGGAGCGATCGCGTCGTAGAGGTCTAGCATCTCTTCGACCCCAGCCCCTCGGCCTGAAATTGTTTGCATCGGGCCAGCACTGAGTGCATTGACTCGGATGCCACGCGGGCCTAAGTCGTGAGCCAAGTAATGGACGATCGAATCGAGTGCCGCTTTGCAGACGCCCATTACGTTGTAGCCTGGCACTGCTTTTTCGCCACCAAAGTAGGTAAGCGTTAGTATGCTTGCGTTCTCGTTCAGCACTCCTTGCGCGGCGTTCGACAGAGCGATTAAGCTGTACGCGCTGATTTCCATGGCCAGCTTGAAGCCATCGCGGCTGGTGGCGATCGTGTCATCTTTCAAGTCGGTCGGCAAAGCAAAGGCAATCGAGTGCAGCATGAAATCAATCTGGCCTAGCTCTGATTTGCAGCGATCCATGATCGACGTAATGTGTTCGTCGTTGGTTACGTCCATCGGCTGAATAAACTTGACGCTCGGGTTGCCGACCGTGAGCTTCTCGATTCGCCGCAAGTTTTTTTGGCGAGTATCGTCCGGCTTGTCCGGCATATAGGAAAACCCGCATTCGCCGCCTTCCTGCATAATGCGGTCGGCAATCGCCCAGGCGATCGACTGCTTATTGAAAACGCCTGTGATTAACCCCTTTTTTCCGTCGAACATTCCCATTTCGAACTCCTAAACTCCTCGAACTTTGATGACTTCACAAGAACCACGCAGGATAACATCGCCCCCCCGAAGGCCGAAAGGGGTGGCACGGGCTACCTTTCCTAGAAAATTCAGCCACTTACGGGAATTATATCCGTATTCGGGCTATCTGTATCAATATCGCATCACCCTATGTTGCCTGATCGATACTACCGGCGTACATTTCTATATCATCACATTGACTATGTGTAGTCCATCGAACAACACAAACACGACAATACTGCTAGAGAGCGCCATCACAATAAGCGAGTCGGCCAATGCCCAAACCCATGAAATGGCAAGAGTTTATGCAGCTTCTGTTGGAACATGCTAGTCGCAACGATGGCGTTCAGGCGTTCTTCGAGGGAGTTCTGCCTGTGGCCCAAAGCGTCCTGGGCTGCGAAGCGATTGCTGTCGTTCAGGCTGCGCCGCCGGAGTGGATTGTCTTAGCTAGTTCGGGTGTATCTTCCGCCCAGGTGCCTACTTCCCTGGCTGCCGATGCACTCGATAGCGAATCTCTCACCAACGCCGATCATTGGTCAGCAGTACCAATGGCAGAACGCTACGCACTGTTAGTTCGCTCGGTCCAGGATGAAGAGAGCCTCGACCGTTTACAATCGGCATTCTCAAAAGCCTTCAAAATTGTACAGGGGCAGGAGCGTCGACTTCGGCGTATCCGGCGTCTTGAAAAAATTCTTAGCATCACGCATACCTGGAGCCAAACAGATTGCATGGAATCTTTGCTTCAGGAAATGGCTGAAGCCGCCACCGAGTTGCTTGCTGCTGATCGGGCTAGCATCTTTCTTTGGGATAAGGCGAATAAAACTCTTGTTGGGAGACCTGCCCTTGGCGTTGAAGGGGGCGAGCTGCGTATCCCTGACGATGCGGGGATCGTTGGCCAAGTCGTCCAGTCGGGCGAGCCTCGGCGGATTGCGAGGGGCCTTGATGAAGATCAAATTTCGCGGACGGTCGACCAAGAGACGGGCTACCATACTGACAGCTTGCTTTGTGTTCCGTTGAATACCCCAAACGGAAAAAGCCTGGGGGCGTTTGAGGTACTTAACAGCCGCGATGGGCGCTTTTCTGATGAGGATGAGCAAGGGCTTCTTGAATTGGCAACTCATGCAGCCGTAGCTTTGGAGAATACCAAGCAACTGGAAGATCTGCTGAAAAAGCATCAGCTTCTTGTGGAAGAAGCTGCGGAGGGTGTTTGTCTGATTGGCGAAAGCCCTGCGATCGAGGCGGTCCGATCGACTACGCGTCGCATCGCTGACACGGATTTGGCCATTCTTATTTTGGGCGAGAATGGCACGGGCAAAGAGGTGGTGGCTCAATCGATCCACTACCTGAGCAGCCGCCGGGAGCAGCCGTTCATTGCGGTCAATTGCGCCGCTCTTAGCGAAACGTTGCTTGAAAGCGAACTGTTTGGCCATGAAAAAGGTGCCTTTACCGATGCCCACCAGACGCGAGCGGGTAAGTTCGAGCTTGCTTCGGGCGGCACGCTATTTCTGGATGAAATCGGCGACATGAGTTTGAGCGGGCAGTCGAAGCTGCTTCGTGTGTTGGAAGATAAAATGGTGGTGAGGGTAGGTGGTTCGACACCCATCCATACCGGGGTAAGGATTCTCGCAGCCACGAACCAAGATCTGGCAGCGATGGTTCGCGAAAAACGTTTCCGCGAAGATTTATTCTTTCGGCTTAACGTCGTCAGTCTCGAATTGCCGCCTTTGCGAGGACGCGGCAACGATGTTATTTTGCTTGCTGAGCATTTCCTTCAATCCTTCTGCAAGAACATGGGGAGAAAAACACCACGCATCTCGAGTGCGGCAAAAAAGCAACTCCTCAACCATGCTTGGCCTGGCAATGTTCGCGAACTGCGTAATCAGATGGAACGGCTGGCCTACCTCACCTCGGGTGATTGCATCGAGACCGAAGACTTGTCGTTTATCGACACGGTCTCGGGCCTAGCCACGAAACAGTTGGACATGGATTCGACGTTGACGGACGCGACTCGTGAATTTCAACAACAGTACATCAGCCAAATGGTTGAGCATACTCGCGGCAACATGAGTAAGGCGGCAAAGTGCCTTGGGCTTCATCGATCAAACCTCTACCGAAAAATGCGTCAGCTCGACATGGGCGGAACTGACGTCGATGTCGATGAAAATACTGAAGACTAATCTGAGCAGGAAATACCAATGAAACGAATACATATTGTAGGCGGGAAAAATCACGGCAAGACCACTCTGGTGGCGGATCTCGTGCAGGAGCTTTCGCGACGAGGTTATCGGGTGGGCACGATCAAGCATACCCACCATCAGCACGAACTCGACGCGCCGGGCAAGGATTCGCACCGCCATCGGGAAGCTGGGGCGGCTGTTGTGGGGATTCTATCGCGTTCGATGAATGCCGTGTTTTGGCCGCCGTCGGAGCCGACGGATGCATCGCGTGAAGATCGTTACGAAGAATTTGCCTCGATCTTCGCCGGCTGTGATTTGGTGCTTGTCGAAGGCGACTTGCAGACCCCGCAGCCGAAGGTCGAAGTTTGGCGAGAATCGCGAGGCACCGAGCCACTTGCTAAGCAGGACGATTCGATCGTTGCGGTGGTTTCTCACGACAAGGCCGAGGGTCTCTCGGTACCGATTTGGAAGCGGGCGGATGTAGCGGCGATTGCGAAGCATGTTTTAGCATTGGAAAGTGATGTTTGAGTTGGCTAAGCCGCGAGCGGCTGGGGGGCACTGTAGATTGTATTGTGAGCGGAGATTTCTATGCGAAGTGTACTGATTTTGGGTATGGTGTTAATTCTGTTAGCCGCACCTGCGTTCGCTGGGGATTCTGAAGGCTCGCAAGCTACGGGCACGGCATCTGACTCTGAATACAATTTCAATGTCGGTGTTGGCAAGGTAGATATTACCCCGGCAGAAGAAGTCACGTTAGCAGGCTCGCCATCACCGAAAAAAACGTCAGCGGTAGACACTCCTCTGTTCGTAAAAGCCATGGTTATTTCTGCTGGGGAACAAAAGCTGGCAATCGTAACATTGGATACTTTGGAATATTCCACAGGGCTTGCGGTTAAAGCACTAGAACATATCGAGGAGACAACCGGGATACCAACCGGCCATATCATTATATGTGCTTCCCATACTCACTCGGGTCCGCTGTTCAGTTATTACGAAGACCGGCTAATAACGAGCATAGGCAAAGCCGTGGCAATTGCGGTTAATGATCTTGCGCCGTGCAAAATTGGAACTTCCCAAGGAAACGTAGAAGGCGTGAGTGAGAATAGAAGGGTGTTAATCGATGGAGAAGCTTGGAATCGATGGCAGCTAAATCCTTCGGAGAGAGGCAACTATCCAGCGGAAGGCCCTGCGGATCCCGAATTGAATGTATTGGCGGCTGTGGGCAAAGATGGAAAATACAAAGCGGTTCTGTACAACTACGCATGTCATGCCGCGAATACTCGAAGTGCCTTGATCTCTGCTGATTACCCTGGCCATGTTCAAAAGTATGTTGAAAAACATTTAGGATATGAAGTAGCCACATTATTTTTGGCGGGCGCATGCGGCGATGTAAATCCCAACTACAACCTGAGAAGAGAAATCTTTGGCGAAAAGCTTGGGGAAGAAATTTTGGAAAGCCTGAGAAGCATCCAGCTTATTGTTACGCCTACGCTACGTATTGAAAGCAGCGAAGACGAAATGCCCGGAAGAGAGCTTCCGGAATTCAAGGAAGCGGAGATTTCCCGCAAGTGGCCGAGGCAACTGGAACATTACCGAAGAGTATTTGAAGAAATGTATCAGCGGAAAAGACCGGCATACAAATTTCTCATCCATGGCATTCGGATAGGTGATGATTTTGCTATTATCACTAATCCGGTTGAACTTTTTTGCGAGATAGGAATGAGCATCAAGGAGAGTTCACCTTTCAAGAACACCATGGTCGCCACTCTTACGAATGGCTCGAGTGGTTATGTGCCTACCGCAAGATCATTTGAATTGGGCGGGTATGAGACCTGGTTTGGAGAACATTCGTTTCTTGCCATCCGAGCTGGTGACGTGATTAAGAAAGAATCGCTGCGCGTACTGAAACAATTAGAAAAATAAAATGCGATAGCGCGGGTGGCCCAGACGACTTGTCGTCTGGGTGACGTAGGAACAAGAGGCTTGCAAACCGTGTTGTTGTTGGTGAAAATGTTGGCATGGCACGACAACGAACAGGGCTTGTGAAGGAGGCCGTGGAGTTTGGCGCGTTGGTACGAATACGGCAAGTCAGTGGGAATGGGTCGACTGATGGAATCCTCCTGTGCCTTTGGCACCCCAGACAACCAAGTTGTCTGGGCCACCCGGCGGGGGCAACTGTCATGATTGGGCAAATCGGTGATTCCAAGTTGTAAAAATCCCTTGATACGTTTTCTTCTCGCGATACTGATCGTCGGAGCTTTGGCATGGGTGCTAACCTCTGTCTCAATCCTGATTTGGTTGCATTACGAATTTAGAGGCCATGAATATGTCTTTGACGTGCCAGCAGGGATGTCCCTAACGGAAGAAGTTGCTTTGCGATACAGCAAGAAAGCTCTCATCATGGGCGGTGAAGACTCGAAAAGCATGATGAGGCCGATTCGTTGGCGTACCAATCCAGAAGGACATGAGGAGTCCTTTTTTTCGAGAAACACGATCGATCCGAGCACAGGCTGTGTCCGCTGGATGGCCAAGAACTCAAATTACTCCGTGACTGTGTCGCTACACAACAAGAAGTTGCAATGTGAAGTGTTTCGTTTGAAGTGAGGGCGTAAGGTAAAAAAACTCAACCGAACGGAAGTTTTTTGATAATTGGGTTTTGAGATGCAGGCTATGCGGGTGGCCCAGACACCTTTTTCTCTCCTAACTTGCCCATGCCCCAAAACGGCACTTGAAACTTTTCTTTCCCAGCATCCATCTCGTCCCTCTTGTAAATCCGGTCAAAAAAATAGCCTAGCTACGGCTACACCAATCATGTCAACGACATTTTTTTGGCCACCTGGCTGTCTCTACGAGAAACACCCCCCACCAAATTTTACAGTTGAAATTAGGCCACCACATCTGGGATAATAGCGATTAGCTTTTAGCGATCAGCTTTTTCGTCATTCAGATTTCGTCATTTACCACGCCCAAATGGACAATATTATCCCATTCCGCACTCCGATTTCCGCATTCCGAACTCCCTTTTGTCCACCCCAATGGGTTTCCCCCGTGATTCGTGCCAAAACTAACCCACCAAACACTACCATAGAAGCACCAACCACCCCAATTCTGTCCAATAAAGTCCCCCAGCCGCTCGCGGCTTAGCCAAAACAACCGCTCTCCACTTTACCCAACAGTCAGATCAAAAATCTTACATCCCTCCCTTCACCCTAATAGAGCACAGCACCAATCGCCACCAAGGTTGCGATCACAACAAGAGCAACCATCACCTTCGATATCCGATCCAAGGGATCCGCCTCCTCGGCAACTTGTTCGGTCGCAGGGTCTTGGTCGACCGGCTCTTGAGATGCGACGGGCACACGCGTAGTCATCGAAACCCGCTCCGTGCTGCTATCCTGAAACGAGCGTGGCACGATCGGCTCTGCCGTTGGCTTGGTATCAGCAAGGGCCGTATTTCCGTAGTGCCGTACACCCCGCTGCTGAGCCAGCTGGCCAATCTCTTGCCAGTTGCAAACATCAGCCGATTCCACCCAAGGCTTCAACAACAACACCACTTCGCCCGCAGAAGCAACTCGCTCCTCGGGGCGTTTTTGCATCATCGATTCGATAACCCGTACCATCGCATCATCAACATCAGGATTAAGTCGCTGTGGAGAAATCGGTTCCTCATCAAGATGACGCCGCAGCTTGTCAGCCGTTTCGCCGCCAGGATAGGGCACCTTGCCCGTCACCGCGTAGTAAAGAGTACAACCGAGCGAGTAGATATCGCTAACCGTTCGAACCTCCCCCGGCGTGACAATGATCTCTGGGGCCAAGTAGTCAGCCGTACCAACGATGTGCTTGGGCTTCGAGCGGGCCAACTCGTCTTGGTCGGAAGAAAAGAAAACAAGCCCCAGGTCGGTAAGCTTCGTTTGACCTTCCGGCGTGATAAGCAGATTTCCCGGTTTTACATCACGGTGAACAAGCCCCTGCTCATGGGCATGCGCCAATCCCTCAGCTGCCTGCGACACTAAGATCGCCGCCTTCGTAAACGACAACGGCCCATGATCATGCACCAACCGACGCAAATCCGAACCAGGAATATACTCAGTCACCAGAAAGAAAGTATCCCCATCAGTATCCGCATAAGACAGCCGCACAAGGTTCGGATGGTCGAGCAACGCCTGGGCGCGAATCTCGCGTCGAAAACTGGCGATCGACGTCGGGTTGGTTTGGTTTCGCGGCAGAACCTTGATCGCCTCAATACGGCCGAGCAATTCATGCTCGCCCTTGAACACCCAGCCCATACCACCGTGACCAATCGCATCGACAATACGATACGAGCCAAGCGTAAACTTCGTACGCCCTTGGCAGAGCTGCTCGGCCTGCCACTGGTTAAGGTATCCAAGCTTGATAAGCTGCTCAGACAATTGCCCATCGGTAATTTCTTCAAGCGAAAGATCGGTAGCAGGCGAGGTTTCAACCAACACATGCCACGCCTCGTCGATTTGATCCTCGGTCAACAGACCAGTGGCCAAACCTGCTCGCTCGAAGACAGACCGTTCTACACGCACCAAATCACGCCTCGCAAAAGATACCTCGAACAGAAAGAACCACTAAATCAGCCGAGCAACCGTCCGCTGCTTCTGCCAACTTGATGGCAACTTTGCATCGAACGTCATCATCTCATCACGCACCGGATGCTTCACACGAGTCGAAACCGCATGTAAAGCAATGCCCTCCGGAAATTTATCTGCACTGCCATACTTCAAGTCTCCCAGAATCGGTAATCCAATTTTCGACAACTGCACCCGAATTTGATGCTTACGCCCAGTTTCCAATTGAATCTCAAGCAGCGACTTATCATTACTTTTACCCAGCAACTTATAACGAAGCCGAGCCAACTGAGCGCCATCACTACCCGCATGGGTGACATGAACTCGACGGTGCCGTTCATCCTTACGAACATAATGCTCCAAAGTTCCCTCCGACTCGTCAGGAACACCATCGACAACTGCCCAATAAATCTTCTCGACATCCCGCTCGCGAAACGCTTCAGAAAGCCGACGGGCAGCTTTCGAGGTACGTGCCATCAACACCACACCCGTTACCGGCGCATCGAGACGACTCACAATACCCAAATATACGTTACCCGATTTATTGTATTTTTTGCCAATATACTCCTTTGCAATACTCAGCAAGCTAGGACGTGAGCTATCGACGCCCATCGTCGGCAGCATCGCCGGTTTATCAACCACCAACAGGTGATTATCTTCGTAGATAACTTTCAGCCGGTGGGTGGAGTGAGACATCAAAGGAGATCCGTTGCCAGAGTTGCATAAACCATGTTACGCTCCAGCATAACTTTTTACGCCTCAGTAGCCTAGATAGCACCGATGCCCCTACCACAACTTACCTTAGCCAGCGGATCTCCTCAGCGCCTGCGGTTACTAACCGATGCTGGCTTTGCATTCGACGTCGTCATCCCCCACGAGTCTGCCGAATGCGGCATCTGTAGCACCGGTGGCCCCGCAGCTTTGGTGGCTGAACTGGCCCAGCGAAAAGCAGCAGACGTTGCCAGCCAACTTGCCAACCGCAACCCGAGCGAGCCTGCCCCACGGCTGCTGATTGCTTGCGATACGGTCGCCGAATGTGGCGGGGCCATCCTAGGCAAACCAAAGGATGTGGATCACGCCCGCAACATGCTTGAGCGCCTTCGCGGCACCACCCATCGCGTCTACAGCGGACTCTGCCTTTGGCCTTACAACTCTGACCCATCCGGCGTGCCCGAAACGTGCATAGTTACGACTGAACTGCGGATGGACGATATTTCAGACGACCAGCTCGACGAGTACCTTGCGAGCGAACTCTGGCAAGGCAAGGCAGGAGCGTTTGGATATCAAGACCGTACGAATTGGTTGCACATTTGCCAGGGAAGCGAGTCGAATGTCATTGGCCTGCCCATGGAACAGCTAACCGAGATGTTAGCCGCACGAGGCTACACTCTCGGGTCGACATGAGGCGGGTAGTAGCGAGCTAACCGTTCAGGAGCCACGCCCAGCGTGTGGGCACCCAGCAGAGCCCAATTACAAAAGGTTTGCCGTAAGACTCCCTTGCGTTGCCAACGTCTCGGATCGACAAAAACTGGCCCTGGCAACAAGACGGGACGAGACGTTTTGCGGAACTTACGCATCAACAACAGGTCTTCCATCAGTTCGACCGGGGGAAAGCCTCCCAGTTTCTGAAACACACCCTTTCTCATAAAAATCGCTTGATCGCCATAGGCCAAGCCACGCCAACGCACCCGAGCAGCATTTCCCCGTTCCAACAAACGATATAAAAAGCCAGTGGCTTCGATTCGCTGAAGTAGCGCCCCGCCAAGAACCTCGCTAGCACTCAAACATTCGCGAATCTGCTGGCCAACGCTCGGGGCCAACCAATTATCCGCATGAAGGAACAGCAAAACATCCCCCGACGACTCCGATGCCCCCAAATTCTGCTGTATCGCCCGGCCGCGAGCCCCAGTAATCACGCGAGCCCCACTTGATTCAGCCAAGGCAACGGTCGCATCGTGGCTTCTACCATCCACAACAACAACTTCGTCTACCGCGGCGGCCCAAGCGCTCGCCACAGCCCGCTCGATACACGCCGCCTCATTCAAGGCGGGAATCACGACCGAAATACGTAAAGACATAGAACCATTATTGAGGTATGCGCCAGGAAAGCGAGAGGCCGACCAACGGGAGAGCCGGATTTAGCGAGTGAATGCTGAGGCCAAGTAAAGTTCCTGATGCACACATCATTAGAACAGTTTTCCTAAATGCAAGGTCGTAATTTCCCGCGAGATGGCTGAGAAAACGGCCAACAATCACCGATTGAGTTCCACACCCTATCCGAGCTATAATCGGGGCCTGCGACAAGCGGGTCGTACTTGCTCGTTGCCCTCCAGTATTACTGTTGCGGACTAGGGTGTCGCTTTTAGTACAATCGCAGGACAACCCACACTAATCATCCCCTTTTCTTTTTCTACCGAAAACCGCACATGAAACTTCGACTTGGAGTCGTCGGCGTGGGCACCGCCTGGGACTCGCGGCATTCGCCCGCCCTTCGCGCGCTTTCCGACCGTTTTGAAGTCTGTGCTGTTTGCGATTCCGTACAGCACCGGGCCGAATACGTTTCTCGCCAGTTCGACGCAGTCGTTCACGATGGTTTTCGTGTACTGACAAATCGAAGTGATATTGATGCTGTGCTGCTGCTGTCGGCCGACTTCTACGGCGACACGCCCATCCATGCTGCTTGCGATGCCGGCAAGGCGGTCTATTGCGCTGCGGCAATCGACCTGCAAGATGAAGAAGCATCCGCCCTGCGGCAAAGAGTCAAAGAATCTGGCATCGCATTCATGGCCGAATTTCCCTGTCGCCTCTCCCCAGCCACGCTTCGGTTAAAAGAACTACTTGCAACCAAATTGGGTACTCCGCGACTTCTCTTCTGCAATCGCAGAAGGGTTTCTGTCGACAAGAGCGACAACTACGATTACTCCCAGCGAGACCTTGTCGAACTTATCGACTGGTGCCGATATATCGTCGAGTCTGAGCCAACCTCGCTCACCGCGACAGCTCACCAGTCGGCTAACGGGCAAGATCACGATTATTTCTCATTGAGCCTCGACTTTTCTGCCCAGGGCGAAATCGGCACTGGCCCATTGGCGGTAATTGGTTGCGGCGATTATGTGCCTAAAAGTTTAGAAGAATCGCTATCGTATCGGCGACCCGCGGACTTAAAAATCGTTTGCGAGCGAGGCATCGCGTTTGTCAATCTACCTAACACGATCGCTTGGTTCGACGAGGCCGGACAGCACCAAGAGACCCTCGACCACGAACGCCCTGTTGGCGAGTTGATGCTGATACATTTTCATCGGGCAGTCGAAAGCCTCGTTCTCAAATCCTCAAGCCTCGAAGATGCCCATCGGGCTATTTTGATTGCAAATCAGTCGAAGTTAAGCTATCAACAAGGCACTCGAGTAATCTGTTAGCCCTCATTTTTCAACTTCGCATCTCTAGGGAGAGCATGGCATGATCTCATCATCTTCGCAGCCCGACGACGAAGCTCCACTCAACGATCTGGGAGAGTGGGAAGAAGACCTTCTCCAACGGTACCCCGAACCAAGTGCCAAAGTAAAGAAACAAGATGAGTTCCGCGACTATCGGGCGGAGGCCCGTGCGAGCGTCAAAGAGTTCTATCGCCTCAATCACAGTCGCCAAACGCTCGACTTCGTTCGCAAGAAAAAAGAGGACTTTCTATCGCTCGACCGTCGACGCATGGGCATTTGGGAAGCAATGGAGTTTCTCAACACACTGGTTGACGACAGCGACCCAGACACCGACCTCCCTCAAATCGAACACCTTGTACAGACTGCCGAAGCGATTCGCCACGACGACCATCCGCGATGGTTTATCGTAGCAGGGCTAATCCATGATCTCGGCAAGATACTTTGCCTGTTTGGCGAACCCCAATGGGCCGTCGTAGGCGATACGTTCCCCGTTGGTTGTGCTTTTTCTGAGAAGATCGTATTCCCCGAATTTTTTGCCGACAATCCCGACTCAAAAATCCCTGAGTACCAAAGCCCCAGTGGCATCTATGAAGAGCATGGTGGATTGGATAATGTTCACATCTCCTGGGGACACGACGAATATCTCTACCATGTGGTTCGCGAATATCTGCCCGACGAGGCGTTGGCGATGATCCGCTACCACTCGTTCTATGCCGAACATCGCGAGAACGCTTATTCGCATCTTTTGAATGAACGCGACCAAGAAATGTTCACTTGGGTACGGGCTTTCAATCCGTACGACCTCTACACGAAAAGCGATATCCGGCCCGACCTGCCCGCCTTAGAGCCTTACTATCGCGAATTAATCGCGGAGTTCTTTCCCGATACTTTGCGATGGTAATCAACCCCTTAGTTTCTTGCTATGACCTCCGCTCAGTAGTTCCAAGTTCGGCGTGCCGAGCAGTCCAGGCCGTAAGTCCTTTACGCCAAAGGCGTTTCACATCGTAGCCCAGGGTCGCCGCGAAGCGGCGCACCCTGGGTTCT